>DASWME010000309.1:0-11110 GCA_036399915.1 Thermoanaerobaculia bacterium | reverse complement strand
GACCCTGCGCCGGAACCTGAGCTGGATCCGGCATGGCTTCCGGGATTCCGAGCCCTATCGGCACTACCCCACCCGCATCGCGCTCTATGACCTCGAACGCCCGGCCCTGCTCGATCAGATCGATCTCGAGCCGGCGGGCATGGGGGCCGTCTTCAGCATCCATCAGGTGTAGCGCTCGCGGTGCGCTCCTTGCAAGCGGCTCAGGGCAGGATGCGATCGCCTGTCGACGACCGCCCGCGGGCCGTCCGGCTCACGCTGGCCGGGGTCCTGCTGCTCGCGGCGGGCCTGCGCCTCTGGGGCCTGCTCCACGACCTCCCGTTCTCCTACTTCGGCGACGAGCTCCACTTCATGCGGCGCGCCATGGCCGTGGGTACGGGGGACCTCAACCCCCACTGGTTTCACAAGCCGGCGTTCCTCATGTACCTGCTGGCCTTCTGCTACGGGGTCTATTACCTGCTGGGAGCGCTCACCGGCCGGTTCGGATCCACCGCCGAGTTCGGGGCGCAATTCCTGTTCGAGCCCGGCCCATTCCTGCTGATCGGCCGCCTGGTGGTGGCGGCGGCCGGAGTGGCGACGGTCTACGTGGTCTACCGCATCGGCCGCAAGGTGTTCGGCACCCCCTGGGCCGGCATCGCCGGCGCCGCGGTGGCCGCGGTGCTGGCGCCCATGGTCCACTCCTCGCGAGCCATCAAGAGCGACGTCCCCTGCGGCCTGTGGATGGCGCTCTCGGTCTGGGCCTTCCTCGGAACGCGGGAGACCCCGCGGCTGCGCCCGCTGGTCCTCGCCTCGCTGCTCGCGGGCGCGGCCATGGGCACGCACTATTACGGGGTCGTGCTCGTGCCGGCCTATCTGACTCTGGAGGCGCTGCGGGGGTTCTCTCCCGGCGTGCCGTGGCGGACGATCCTGGGGCGCTGCGCCCTGGTGGTGCTCCTCTTCGGGTTGGGGTTCTTCTTGACCTCACCGTACAACTTCCTCGATCCCACCTGGGGCCGGGGCGCCTGGAACACGCTCGAGAGGGGCTTGGGCCTCACCAAGGAGCCCGTGAAGCAATACGACCCGGACAGCGCGAAGGAGTTCCAGCCGGGGGTCGAAGCCTGGGGGGGAGCCTCCGGGGCCTTCCTCGAGCTGGTCGTCTCCCCCTCCGTGCTGGGGATCGCTCTGTCGCTGCTCGCCGCCCTCGGCCTTACGGCGACGCTCGCGCGGCGCGAGACCCGCTGGTACGGGCTGCTCGTCCTGATCCCCTGCCTCTTCTTCTTCCTGGCGGCGATCACCGTGGCCGCCTACCATGCCCAGCCAAGGCACCTCAACGCCCTCTATCCCCTGCTCGCAACCCTGGCCTGGCCGGGGGCCTGGAGCACCGCGCGCCTGTTCCGGCTGCCCGAGCCCCGCGCCCGCGCCGCCGCCCTCCTGCTGGTGGCGGCCGCCTGCATTCCCACCCTGCTCCAGACCATCCAAAGCAACATCGAGCTCAACCGTCTCGACAGCCGGCTGGCAGCCTACCGCTGGCTGCAGGCGAACCTCCCCCGGGACGCGCGCGTCCTGCTGGACGACTACGGCCCGCCGCTCAACGCCGACCAGCGCTCGGCCGGCCGGCTCGCGGCCCTGCTGCGGGAGCTGCCGCAAGGCCCCTTCACCCACAATCAGGATCTGCGGATCGACCTGCTGCGCCGGTACCCGCCGCGGGACGGCTTCGACCTGGACGAGCTCGGGCATCAATGGTGGCTGCCGCGGGAGAAGAGCGACGCGGAGCTGCGAAGCAACCCCACGGACATGGACATGGGCAACCCCCTCGTCTCCCGCCAGCCGAAGCCGCTGGAGGAGTATCGCCGCCAGGGGATCCGCTACGTCGTCACCAACAGCCTGGCGCGGGATCAATACTTCGTTCCCAACGACCCCAGCGACCGTGGCGCACGCTTCCCCTCGTTCGTCCGCTTCTACCGGGAGCTCGACAGGACGACCCGGCGGGTGCGGACCTTCGACCCGGCGGACTGGGGTGGCAAGGGGCCGATCATCTGGGTCTACAACCTCACCCGGCCCGCGCCGCCGGACCAGCTCCCCCTGCCGGAGAGGCCGGTGGGCGAGCCGCTCGAAGACGAAGAGGATTGATCGCGGGCAGGCCTTGGTAGGGACGCGGCATGCTGCGCCCCTACAGGGGACAGGCCGCGTCGTTGGCCCGCTCCAGCTCGTGGGTCGCGGCCAGGATCGCCGCCGCGTCAGCGCTGCGCAGGGCGCTGTCGACCTTGGTGAGCACCTGCGTCTGGGTCAGCGGGTACTCGAGCTTCGGATGGCCGGCGTTGAGGAGCGCCGCCACTCCGGCCCGGACCAGGTCCTGCACCAGTCCGGGCAGACCCGGGCCGCCTTGGAAGCGCAGCGCCGTGCGCAGCATCGCGACGGCGACGGAGCCGTAGGGCGCCGACTCCCGGAACACGTCCTGGACGCGCTGCTCGGGCCGCAGTCCCGCCGCGAACCAGGGCTTCGAGCCCTGGCTGCTCCAGAAGTCGGCCGAGCACCCGGTGGGCACCGGCAGCGGCATCCACAGAGCCGCCATCACCCACAGCAGCGAGTCAGGGTTGCGGCCCACCGGCTCGGAGAAGACCTGCACCGTCGTGGCCCCGGCCCCGGAGGGGACGTTGACCGGGAAACGGTCGACATCCCACAGCGCCCCCGAGGAGCCGTCCAGCTTGTTGGCCGGGCTCGGGTTCCGGCCGATGTCGATGCGGTCGGGCCCGAGGCCTTCGGCATCGCCCGCGAAGACCACCAGCTCGCCGCGGCGGGCGGAGGCGCGCGCGGCGCCGTGGTTGAAGGTGAAGGGGTCGGTGACCTGCGTCTCCCCCCTCGTCCGGTCCTCCCCGTAGGCGAAGTCGAGGCCGTGGAAGACGATCACCCGGGCCGGGTCGACTTTGGCGAGATTGGTATAGATCACCAGGAGCCCGGCGCCGTCGAGGTCCGCGAGGTTGCTCCCCAGATCGCCGTCGGCGACCGTAAAGGAGCGGACGCCCGGCCCTTTGGCCCGCACCATCTCCGTGACGTCCGCAAAGTAGCCCAGGTTATTGATCGGCCCCGCGTTGGTGTCCGGCTGGACCTCCGAGCCGATCCGTACCCCCGTCAACAGCACGCCGTCGAAAGCCATCACCTGGTCCTTGTAGGTCCCCGTTTCCGGGATCATGCAGCGGCCGCTCCCAGGCTCCTCCTCGGGGCAGGGACGGTCCCTCCCCGCCCAGTAGAGCAGGGCCAGCTCGACCGGGCCGCCGACGTTCACGGTCAGCGTCCGGGACCTCCCCGTCAGCATGCCCGCGCCCGCGACGGCGATGGAGAGCCCCGGCCCTTCGAGATCGAACGCTGGGCGGAGAGGCGTCGCCCGGAGCGGACTGGCGGCCAGCGCAGCGAGTGTCAAGCAGGCGAGGGCGCCGTTGAACGGACGTAGAACTTCCATCGCTGTCCCCCAAAAAGACAAAGGAGGATTTAGCAATTTCCGTACCGGTCGCTCTTGGCTATCTATGAATGTAAAGCACCCAGTCGCCCTGGGAGGGTGCCGTGAAAGCGAGGACGCGGCCCCCCCGGACCGCAGCGGCTGGACGGAAGCTGCCGTCGCGCGGATCGTACCAGTCCACCGTGAAACGGCCACGGGCGCTCCGCAGATTCACGCGGACGGTCCCCCCCTCGTAGAAGTAGAGGACGTATGCCCGTCCCTTCTCAGCCAACGCATACGCGTCTCCCGAGAGCACCAGGGAGTCCGCGGGGTCCATCCGTGCGAAGTCGACCACGGAGGCAAACTTTGCCAGGTGGGCCAGGAAAGCGCCGGTGCCCACGCCGGCCGCTCCCGCGGTGAAGGCGGCCCAGGCCTTCTGGCGGTTTGCCGTATTCTCCTCGCCCAGCCCGAGCTCCTCCTGGATCAGCGGCTTGGCGGCGTGGTTGGCGAGCCCCAGCGCGTGCACCGCCGGGTGGCTCGCGTCATTGCCGGCCTGGAGGTCTAGGTAGTCCACCCAGGGAGCGGTGGGGAATGCGAAGTCGCCGGTGACGCCGTGCACGCTCACCAGCCGGGCCCACGGGTTGTTCCGCTGCAGGAAGTCGCCGGTGGCGTGGATCTCCTCGGCCGACCATCCCTCCTGCCATTCCAGCGCCAAGGTGAGCATCGTGTTGACGTAGCCCGAGAGGCGGGCCATGCCGTACCGGATCAGCCGCCGGCGGTCGGCGTCCGGGAGGTCCCCGAAGCCGGAGTCGTCAGCGAAGAACCAGAGCTGCGCTACGACGCCGGCGTCGCGCATGCGCTCCACCCACCGATCGTACGTGCGCCAGCGCCGCAGGTCGAAGCGCCCCTTGTCATTGGCGGCGGCCGTCCCCACCCAGGGAGTCGTCGAGACCCCGCCGTAGTCGCCGCGGTTGGCGAGGTAGACGTTGACCTTGTTGAGCCGCATGCCGAGGTGGCGGTCGAGCATCGCCTGCCGGTCGGCGTCGCTCAGCGCCTCCGAGAACATCGTGTGGGAGAACTGGAGCGGGCTGGGAGCCGCCACGTCGAGGAACTTGCCGGCGAGGAACACCGGCCCCCCCGACTGCTGCTGGAAGACGCGCGGCCAGGCCGGGCTCTCGACGATCGGCCCCCGGCCGAAGAAGCCGGGCAGCCTGCCCGCCACGGCGAACTCGCCCGCGCGGCGATCCAGCCCCGGCACGTCGCTCGTCACAGTCCATTTCCAGGCGCCGGTCTCGTCGGCGGCGATGCGGACCTTGAAGACCCGTCCCACGGCTCCCCCTTCGCCATCGCCGTCGAAGAAGCCGGCGACCGTGTAGCGCCTCCCGGAGGGTGAGGTGACCTGGGCCGTCACCTCGAAGTCGAAGGGATTGGGCTCCCCTGAGTCCCCGCTGTACGAGGCGCTGGAGAGGAGCACGATCTCGGCCGTGCCGTAGCGGGGGACCGTCTCCGCCGTCGCCGCGCCGGCGGCGAGAATTCCGGAGAGGAAGGCAATCGCGACAATCTTTCCGATCCTTTCTTTCATCGGCTTTTAGATATATCCCTCCTGACGATACCACTCCGCCGTGCGGCGAAGCCCTTCGTCGAGGCCCACGGCCGGCGCATAGCCCAGCTCGCGCTTCGCCTTGTCGATCTTGAACGCCCGGTTCTGCCGGTACCAGTCGACGCGGCGCGGGAAGATCGGCGGCGTGATCCCGAAGGGCCGGCAGAGCTTCTCGCAGACGTGGCCGGCCGCCACCACGGGCCAGACCGGGTAGTGCGGGACCTTCACGTCCACGCCGAGGGCCCACGCCACCCGTCGCACCAGCTCCTCGATCGTCACGTACTCCTCGTCGGCGATGAGGTAGGCCTCGCCGTCGCCTACCCCGTTCCGCATCGCCAGCACGAAAGCGTCGACCAAGTTGTCGACGTAGAGAGGGTGATACCAGGTCCTGCCGTTGCCGAACATCGGGAAGGTGCCCTGGGCGACCCGGCGGAAGATCAGGAAGAAGCGCTCCGGATCCCCGGGGCCGTAGATGGCCGCCGGCCGCAGGATCACCGACGGCAATCCGCGCTCGTGGAACTCGCGGACGATCGGCTCGGCCTCGTACTTGGTCCGTTGGTAGTAGTCGGCGGGCTGGATCGGGGCGTCCTCCCCGCCGGGCGGATGGTCGATGTTGCCGTGCACGCCGCAGGTGCTGCAGTAGACGAACTTCCGCACCCCCTGGTCCCGGGCGGCTTCGAGCACGTTGCGCGTGCCGCCGACATTGACCTCCCAGTAGTAGCGGTCCGGGACGTTCATCTCGCGGAACGCGGCGGCGAGGTGGTGCACCACCTCGACCCCATCCATGGCGCGGTGGACCACGTCCCGGTCGGTGACGCTGCCGAGGACGACCTGGGCGCCCCAGTCGCGCAGCTCCTGCGTCTTCAACCCCTCCTTGTAGTCGAGGGCCACCACCTCGTGCCCCAGATCCAGCAGGCGCCGCACCAGCGCCTTGCCCGTGAAGCCCGTCCCTCCGGTGACCAGGATCCTCACCGGTCTTCCTTTCGCTCGACCCGCAGGATCACGGGTGACCCGAAGGCCCGCGTCAGTCCCATGAGAGCGCTCGCCCGCTCCATTGCCCGCGAGAGCCCGGCCCGGCCCACGGCGCGGTGGACGACCATGGGAAGGAAGAACTGGCGACGGACCGCCGGACGGCCGAAGCCGTGTCGGCCGCACTCGGCGATCACCTCCCCCTGCCGGAAGCGGTGGAAGGTGCGCGTGTTCCCCTCGACCGCCTTCTTCCACGAGAAGAGCAGGCCATAGAGGCGGTTGAAGCTCCGAGTGTCGGGGTAGTCGACGATCACCGCGCTCCTCGCCACCCGGCACATCTCGCCGAGGGCCTCGCGCCACCGCTCCAGGTGGGTCAGCAGCCGGACGGCCAGCACCACGTCGAACGAGCGGTCCGGAAACGGCAGCCGCGGCAGGCCGCACAGCGCGAACTCGAAGGAGCCCGGGGGCAGGGAGCGGTCCAGCCGCTCGCGGCAGACCTCTTCGCTGCCCGTCACCGTCACGCGGAATCCGCGCTCGACCAGAGGTGCGGCGAGCTGCGCGTGCCCTCCTCCCACCTCCAGCACCCGCGCCCGCGGCCAGGGGGCGAGCAGGTCCAGCACCGTCCGGGCCTGGATCGCCAGGAAGTACGCGCCCACCTCTCCGGCGAAGCGGCGGGCGTAGGCTTCGGACGCGGTCTCGACGTCGGGCGCCTCCCGGGGCGGGGGGATCGTCCTCGCGTCCATCGCTGGCAGGATCACCCCGTCCCCCTCGCGGCAACCGGCGGGTGGGCTCGGGACGCCCGCCAGCCCAGCGACTCGCAGAGGCGCGCGGCGGCCTCGGCCCGGCCGGGGTCGATCCCCCAGTCCGTCCGCCGCAGGAGCAGGTCCTCCAACCGCAGGACCGACTGCCGCTGGACGATCCCCCGTAGATGGTCGCGCGCCGCGTTCCAGTCGTTCTCGGCGAGGCGGGTCAGCTCCTCCAGGGAGAGCGGAGGATCGGAGGCCGGCCGCTCGAGCTCCGCCGGGTGGTCCGGCAGCCGCAGGACCTCACTGGATGCGAGCATCCGCAGGGTCTTCTCCGCGACCGCCCGGGCCGTGGTGAGCTTCACGCCGGAGACGCTCGCCAAGCCCCGTGGCCCTCCCTGGCAGCCATGATCGTAGATTACCGGGCGTGAGGTTGGGGTCGTCGAACCCTCCGCAACGGCAGGGAGCCGCCCCCAGAGCACCCGCAGGACCTGCTCGCGCCGGGCCTCGAAGCCAGGGAGAGCAGAGTTGAGGTCGCGGAGGAAACTTTCTACGAGCGGCTCCCCCGGCACCCGGTCGTGGAGCAGCTCCTCCGTGGCGGGGGCGTAGGCGGTGCCCGCCAGCACCTTCCCCTTCCAGGGCAGGAGGAAGTGGGTCCGGGCTCCCGGCTCGCGCGACGCGACCGCCACCGCGCCGCGCGCCAGCGGCTCGCGGTCGAGCAGGAGATTGAAGGCGAGCACCGGCTGGAAGAGCCCGGGCACGTCCCGGTCGAAGCGACGGGCCACGCGGCGGACCCAGGGGCCGGCGCAGCTCGCAACCGCCCGCGCCTGGACCTCGAAGCTCCGCCCCGACTCGCGGTCCACCGCCCGTAGCCCACGGACCTGCCCGCCCTCGACGCGCAGCTCCGCCGCCTCTACATAGTTGAGGGCGCGAGCGCCGGCGCGGCAGGCCCAGCGCAGGATCTCGATCACCAGCCGTTGCGAGTCAGGGACGACGGCGTCGTGCCACAGCGCTCCGCCGCGCAGCCCCTCACGGTCCACCGCGGGGAAGAGCTCCATGGTCTCCCGCGGTCCGAGAACCTGGCCCCGCGGCAGCGCCCGGTCGCCCCTGGCGAGGAGGGAGTCCGCCGCCAGCGCCGCCCGGAAGACCTGCGGCCGCCGGAGCCGGCCGCCTCGCGGAGGATCGTGGAGAGGCATCAGACAGGGGAGAGGCTCGACCAGATCCGGGAAACAGCGCAGGAACCATCGGCGCTCCGCCACCGACTCACGGTGCCGGCGCAGGTCCAGACCCTGGAGATAGCGCAGCCCGCCGTGGACGATTCGCAGGCTGTTCCAGGTCGTCTCTCCGCCGAAGTCTCCCCGCTCGAGGAGCAGGGTCGCGAGCCCGCGGCGGGCCGCTTCGAGCGCCAGCGCGGCGCCGTAGATCCCCCCGCCCACCACGAGCAGGTCCCAGGGCTGCGCCGCCGCAGTCTGGAGGTCCCGTTCGATCACCGCGTCCATGACGAACGCGCGGTGACCCGTTCCGCCCGGGGCATGTCCGTGGGGACGGCTGCGGGCACCGGCCGGCGGGGCAGGCGCAGGGCGATCTGGTCCTGGCAGAAGGCCGTCAGGTCCCGGCGGCGTCCGTAGGTCCGCGGCGGCGTGGAGAGCGAGCGCAGGGCCCGCCGCAGGCTCCGGGCCGGCTGCCGCTCGTCGAACCCTTCTTCGAGCAGGAAGCCGTAAGTGCCCGCGCGATCGGCATGCCCTGGCAAAGGCAGGGGATCGGTTCCGGGGAGCACCGGGATGCCGCGGGCTTCCGCCTCGCGGAACAGCCGCGGCCGGCCGCCGACCTCGGGCCGGCCGGCGTTGTCGCCGAGGCAGATCCCCGGCCGCTCGGCGCGGCGCACCACCGACTCGATCAGCGCCCCGCGGTAGAACCACCACTTGCCGAAACCCCAGGGGATCACCGTCAGAGCGTCGCTCCACCGCACGCGGGCGAGCGCATCGCGGAAGGACAGGCCGTCCGGGAACTCCTCGAGCGTCGCGAGGCCGAGCACCTCCAGCCCCTCGCGCGAGCGCACCTGGCGCCCGGCGACCACCAGCAGGCGCTTGCCATCGGTGCACCGGCGGGCGATCAGGGCGGCCGGATCCGCAGCCGGCTCGAACTCCCACGCTCCGAGGTGCGCTCCGTCCTCGTCCTGCGCCCACTGCAGGAAACATCGTTCCCCCGCCCTCTCGGCGAGCATCAGGCAGCCCATGAAGGGAGGAGCGATCCCCAACTCGGCCGCGCCCCACGCGAAGTTATCCAGCGCGGCGTCGAGGAAGGCGTCGCGGTCGAAACCGGGGTGGAAATGGACGTGCGCGTCGATCAGCAGCGAGACCGGAAACGGCGCCTGGGAGTTCGTGCTCATGGTCGATAGCTTTTCCTGGAGCAATTTCCATGCCCTGTGAGGGCTGCCGGTCCGCGACCCCCGAGCTCCGACAGGGCGCTCTCGATCTTCTCCAGGAGGACGGCGCCTTGATGCCGGGCCCCGAAGCGGCGAGAGATCGTCTCCCAGTTCGCCTCCGACCGCCCCAGCCGGCGATCCAGGGCACGGGCGACCTCCTCGGCGAAACGGTCCAGGGAAGAGACTGTCAGGTGTGTCAATCCTTTGATGTCAATCCCCTCCATCGCCTTCGGCGTGGCCACCAAGAACCGCCCCATGGCGAGGGCCTCAATCACCTTGACCTTGATCCCTCCGCCGGACGCGATCGGCGCAATGACGACCGTGGCTCGCCGGTACTCGGTTGCCAAGGCTTCGACAAGCCCCGGCGCCTCGACGTTCGGGTGGCGGATATCGCCCGGCAGTCCCCCTCCAACGAAACGGAAGATCGCCCGCGGATGGCGGGCCACGACGGCCGGCAGGATCCGGTCGCGCACGAGCCGCGCCGCCTCCCGCGAGGCGGCGTAGCCGAAGTTGCCCACCATCAGAACAACGGGAGGATCGCTCGCGGCCCCTTCGTAGAAAGGGTGGAAGACCTCATCATCGAACGCCAGAGGGAGGACCGAGACCCGGCCCTCCGGCGCCCAGCGGCGGAAGACCCGGGCATCCCTCTCGGAAATCGCGAAGGTGGCGAAGGCATGCCGGCACGCCTGCCGTTCCAGGAGATACAGCCAGGGGACGAAAGCCAGCCGGAGAGGCGCGCCGCGGGCAAGGTCGAGCGAGCGCCGGAACTCCACGTTGTGCGAGGCGTAGAAGAACGGCTTGCCGAAGCGGCGGGAGAGCCGCCACGCGTAGCCCCCCGCCTTCTCGAACTCGGCGAAGAGAAAGTCGATCCGGTGCCGCTGCAGCACGTCCGCGGCCGCTCGCAGGAGGGCCGGGCTCCAGAGGAAGTACCCTGCGTTCGAGTAGTCCACAGCCGTGAGGCTCGCGAGCCGGCCAGCCAGGGCCTCGTCCCGCTCCCCACCATGACGGCTCTTCAGGTGAACGACGTGCGTCTCGTACCGCCGCGAAAGAGCGTCGAGCACCAGCCGCCCCCGCGCGGAGCTCCCCGACCCGGCGACGGTCGGGTCGAAAGGGGCCAGATAGAGGACGCTCCGCATCGAGGATCGATTTTCTCCCGCCGATACTCTAGAGTAGCTTGCGTTCCCGGCAAGGAGGATCGATCATGTTACAGGACCTGACGCCGGCCTCGTTCGAGGCGCACCTGGGCACGCCCTTTCGCATCCACTACGGCGGCGAGAGCCCGTTGGAGGTGGTGCTCTACGAGGTGAAGCTTCACGAGGCGCACCCAGGGCCGAGGAGCCAGCCGTTCTCTGTCTTCTTTCGGGGCCCCTACCGGCCGGTCCTGCCGCAGAGGATCTACTCTATGGAGCATGGCCTGATGGGGACGCTGGAGATCTTCCTCGTCCCCATCGGACCGGACGCGCAGGGGATGCGCTACGAGGCGGTGTTCAACTGACGGCCCTCTCCTAGATATATGGCGTGCTGGGGGCCGTGAGCTGTCCTCCTGCTACGGGGGCGTGTTGATCGGACCTGCGATGAGCGCGCAGCCGGCGCTCGCGCTCGCGCTCCCCGTATTGTTGAGCGTCAACTGATCGGTACAAGTCACATTCGCTGGCGGCGTATCCACCAACTGCAGCACTGAGGTGCTCGTCTCCACGAGCGCGATGAACGTGGGCAGAAGCTCTCCCGTGGCGACGCCGACAGGCACGGTATTTCCTCGCACGTCCGCTCGCACCGTGTTGCACACCGTCGCGCAGTTGGACTGCACGAAGATGCCCGCCAGTGGGAAGCCGGAGACGTCGTTAGGATTGACGTTGTTGTTCGTAATCGTCACGTCGAGCCCACCCGTGCCGTTCCTGCCGATGACCTCAATGCCGCGGCCGTTCGGACACTGCCGCACCGTGTTGCCGTCGAGCACGATGTCG
>DASWME010000308.1:0-9938 GCA_036399915.1 Thermoanaerobaculia bacterium | reverse complement strand
CCGGGTAGCAAACGTCATCGTCGTGCTATTGGTCAGCTTCCAATGACTGCTACGGGTGCGAACGACGCGGGTGACTTCTCCTCCGTACTCGATAAAGGGATTGGGCCCTCCCTCATTGGCATTGATATATTTGTCGTTATGATCGTACAAAGAAGCGTAGTCAGCCACCCCGATGGCTTCGAGCAATAATTGCTGCGAGCCGGGCAGGTGGAGATAATCATCCTCCACGAAATAGACAACGTCATCGTCTGAGAATTTTCTCAGGGCGACGTCGAATGCAGCATAGCGCCAGGATCCAGCCCCATGACCAAAATGAGTGCGAACGGTATTGGGATGCAGCTCGTTGACCATCCCCCATGTCGCCTCGCCCACGTTGTCAGCAATGATGAGCAGGTCTTCCTTGGGAAGCCGGAAAACCGCCAGAAAGTTCCTCAGGCAGGTCTCCTTGGTGGCGAACTGAAAACGCTCGCTCTGGTGGCTCCCGTCAGAGATACGGTAAAGAGCTTTCAGACTCCTTTCCTGATCGAGGCGGTCCGGTGAGCCGGCTTTTCTAAGCTTGAACCGCTCTTCGTTATTGAGATTGAACCGGCTGTAATCGACGGGGGCAGTGGACTTGAGGAAACGCTTTTGGAGATATTCAAGCACGGCCGATATCCGTCCATGGATATTGTCGTCCTACCTTTGATGGAGATCAGCCGCGGCGCCGGCTGATCTCACGGCGCTCCTTCGCGTGTCACGATTGACTTTCCCCATCATGCCGGGACAGATCTGGCAACGCAGCCTCTTGATCACCGGGATCATCGATGCACCAGCGGTGTTCAAGTTTCCCATCCTTGACGAGCCACGCATAGTGAAGCCCGCCCGGGCGAGCTTTGAGGTCATTGAAGATCTGAAAATACGTACCTTCCAACTCAGTCCAGGAGCGAGGTTGCAGGTGTATCTCCTCTTCGTGTACATAGCCAAGCCATAGATTGCGCTCATCACTGCTCCAGATACCATAAAGGTACTTGCGTTGCGGAAGCTTGCTCTGCACCCGCTTGAGCAGCCTTAGAAAGATCCCCCACCCATATCTACGGCGAATCAGCTTTTCACGTACAATGAGAGGATTCCTGACAATGTGAAGAACTCTATACGAATAGATGGAGTCAAACGTTGGCCAATCGATAAGCTTCTTCTCTAGCATTGTTTCGCAATGTTCAAGCAGGCCCATGTACGACTCGAGCATGATCCAGTCTTTATCTTCCGGGAGGTTGTTGTCATCGACTGGCCATTCCCGATTTCGTAGCCTGCTGTGGATCTCCTTGTGCTCAGAAAACATCATCCGAAGCTGGAGCCAGAAGGTGGCGCCGCTGACCTTGGTGCTTGAACGGACTTGGACCGCAGTATAGAGAAGAGCAAAAACCGCCACCACGGAGGCAGCAATCGTTGCCATATCGGCCCAATCGCTGAGTTTAAGTTCCATACGTACAACGGCTGAGATCAACCGACACCGCACTCTGCGCTCTGGGACGCTTATCGTCGGGTTTCCCGGCTCAAGGACCACGGCGGATTGGCGGCGGCATCGCGTCAAGTACCTCTAGCGGTGTGGCTTGAGGATATCTTAGGCTGTCTGCGTATGCGCGTCAAAGCTATAGAGGCTGACGCATAAGCGTCTGCTTTTGTCGCCGCCCCATCTTGCGGTAGATTAGGCGCCATGAGCCCGCGCCGGAAGAAGAACATCCATCCCGAGATCGCCCGTGTCCTCGATCGCCTGAGGATCGCCGTCCAGGCCATGGGGTATTCCCTTCGTGACATCGAGAAGAGGCTGGGCGTCAGCGACGGCTACCTGAGCCGCGTCTTCCTGGGCACCATCGAGCTCAAGATCGAGCACATCATCGCCATCGCGCGGGCGTTGCAGATGGCCCCGGAGGAGCTCTTCGCATTCGTCTACCCGAAGCCGAAGGAGCCGATCAGCCCGTCCGCCTACGAGCTGTGGCGGCGGGCCGGAGGCGTGCCCGCCGGCGGGCTGCCCGGGATCCAGAAGCCAGGCCAGTCCCCCCTCACGACGGAGGCGGTCGAGCAGGCGGTCCGGCGGGCGCTCGGCGACGTCTTCGGGAGCCTCGCGACCAAGGTGGCGAAGCCTGAGGGGTAGGAGCACCCTGCCCGGGCATCCAGGCCACCCCTCTTATACATCTTGCCGGACGGGGCGGTCTGCCCTCCGAAGCCTCACCCTCTGTCTCCCTCTCCCTGACGGGAGAGGGAGGACCTTCAGCAGGCAGTGTTGCCGGATTTGGGGCTTCGTCGGTTCGGAATCGTTCCCCCTCTCCCGTCAGGGAGTGGGGGCCAGGGGGTGAGGTCTCGCAGGGCAGACCCGTCCGGACTTAGCCGGTGATTCATCGCCGGGCGAGGAGCCGGCCGCTAAAAAGGTCGGGCGCCAGCCGAGGGCCCCAAGCTCGGCCGGCACCCGGGATACTTCGCTTGTCAAAGAACAGGTCGCCCCTTCCCAGCTCACGGAGTCCGGGAGACAAGGTCGAAGGGGGGCGGACCGACTTCACCTCAGCCTACGAAGAGGACGGCTTCGCCGCCGGCTCCGTCTGCGCCGTCGGAGTCCCGGGCTCGGGGTTCACTTTCTCTGCATGCCCGGCGCTCTCGCTTGCCGGGAATCCAGCTCCGTGTTATGCTCATACTGCTTTCAGCTCAGCCCGTCTTCAGAGGCACCGCTTCCCGGATAGACGGCGTCTGCGCCGCCTAGGTAGACTGATGGGGATCGGGCCCTGGATACTGCGACTACGGAGACATCATAGACCGTTCAGAGTCTACTGTCAACCCACAACTTGTGGTAGAGTGCTGATACGGCGCGCTGGAGGCTGATAAGGCAAGCCGCTTCCAAGCGCTCGTCGCACCGGAACCAGTGTCCTCCAACCCCTTGTGGAAGAGGCTCTTCCGCCTGGATAAAAGGGACGCCTGGATGTGGATGAAAGCGGTCTGACCCGATGGGTGGACGGTCCGCCCCAAGGTCTGGACCTCCCGAACCTCGAGGCGGACCGTCGAGACCCAGGTCTGGGAGGCTCGCCTCGAGTGGCGGACCGTCCAGACCTGAAGGCGAAGCTTCCGGACCTCCGGGCGGACCGTCCAGACCTGCGGGCGGACCCTCCAGACCTCGGGGCGAGTGGTCCAGACCTCGGGGCGGAAGGCTCAGACCTCGGGGCGGATCGTCCGGACCTTTGGGCGGACCGCTTCGAGCGGCGGGCGAGTCGTTCTTTGACAACTGAATCCGACGAATCGGCGGGCGATCGCGAAGGGCCCTCCGGAGGTGGGAGGGCCCTTCCATTTTTTCCGCAGGGTTTATCCCGACAGGAACAGCCCTTCGATCGTCCCCTGGATGTCGAGCGCCGCCTGGTAGGGATCGGGGGCGTCGCGGATCGGGCGGCCGACGACGACGTAGTCGGCGCCGTTGCGCAGGGCCTGCTCGACGGTGACCACCCGCTTCTGGTCGTCGGCGGGCCGGTTCCCGGCCGGCCGGATCCCGGGGGTGACGTAGAGCAGGTCCTCGCCGAAGGCTTCCTTGAGGGGGCCGGCCTCGCGGCCGGAGGCCACCACGCCATCGCAGCCGAGCTCCCGGGCGCGGCGGGCGCGGGAGAGGACGAGGTCGTGGACGTCGCCGCCGAAGCCGAGCTCGCGCAGGCCTTGCCGGTCGAGGCTGGTGAGGACGGTGACGGCGAGGATCTTCAGCTCCCCCTTCTCGCGGCAGGCGGCTTCCAGGATGGCGCCGTCGCCGTGGACGGTGGTGAAGGCGATGGGCCGCTCGCGGAGCCGGCGGACGGCGCGGGCCACGGTCTCGGGGATGTCGTACAGCTTGAGGTCGAGGAAGACCTGCTTATCCTGCTCGATGAGCCAGTCGATCAGCGCGAAGCCTTCGCCTCCCAAGAAGAGCTCGAGCCCCACCTTGTAGAACGTCACGGCCTCGCGCAGGGTCTCGACGAGCCGCCGGGCGTCCTCGACGCCGGGCACGTCGAGGGCGAAGATGAGCCGGTCTTCGGGGGGGATGGTCTTGGTCGAAAGGTGGATGGGATCGCCGGAATCGGGGTCTTTGGGTTCCTCGAAGGTCATGTCACCTCCTCGGAGGCCTGACCATAGCACAGTCGGCTGGCCCTACTTCACCCACACCGTCTTGATGTTCACGAACTCCCGGATCCCCACCGCCGACAGCTCGCGGCCGTAGCCGGAGTGCTTGACGCCGCCGAAGGGGAGGCGCGGGTCGGACTTGACGATGCCGTTGACGAAGATGCAGCCGGAGTCGATCTCGGCGGCGAGCGTCTCGCCGCGCGCCGGATCGCCCGTCCAGACGCTGGCGCCCAGGCCGAACTGGGAGCGGTTCGCCAGCTCGACCGCGTGCGCGGCGTCGCGCGCCCGGACGACCGCCGCCACCGGCCCGAAGGTCTCCTCGTCGAAGGCCGGCATGCCGGGCTCGACCCCGGTGAGCACGGTCGGGGCGTAGAACCAGCCCTGCCCCTCCAGGCGGTGCCCGCCGGTGCGGAGCCGGGCGCCGGCGTCCACCGTCCGCCGCACCTGGTCGTCCAGGGCGTCGAGCAGGTCCTCGCGCGCCAGCGGGCCGACCTCGCTGTTGCGGTCCATGGGATCGCCGACCTTGAGCCCTGCCATCGCCTGGACGAACTCCTCCTCGAAGGGTGCGGCGATCTCCTCCTCGACGATGAAGCGCTTGGCCGCGACGCAGCTCTGGCCCGAGTTGATGGTGCGCGCCCGCGCCGCCTGCCGGGCCGCCTCGGCGGGATCGGCGTCGGCCAGGACGATGAAGGGATCGGACCCGCCCAGCTCCAGGACCGTCTTCTTGAGGCACCGCCCCGCTTCGGCGGCCACCTCCATGCCCGCCCGGTCGCTGCCGGTGAGGGTCACGGCGCGGACCGCCGGATGGCCGATCAGCCGTTTGGCCCGCTCCGAGGAGACGAGGAGCGTGGTCACCACGCCGTCGGGGAAGCCCGCCTCGCGGAAGGCGGCCTCGATGGCGAGCGCCGAGCCGGGGACGTTCGAGGCGTGCTTCAAGACCGCCACGTTGCCCGCCATGAGGGCGGGAGCCGCGAAGCGGAAGAACTGCCAGAACGGGAAGTTCCAGGGCATGATCGCCAGCACCGGACCCAGCGGGTCGTAGCGCACCAGGCTCCGGGAGGCGTCGGTGCCGACCGTCTCGGCGGCGAGGAAGTCCGCCGCGTGCTCGGCGTAGAAGTCGCACACCCAGGCGCATTTTTCCACCTCGGCCTCAGCCGAGGCGAGGGTCTTGCCCATCTCCTCGGTCATCAGCCGGGCGAAGTCCGGCAGGCTCTCGCGCAGCAGGTCCGCGACGCTGGTCAGGTGTCGCCCCCGCTCCGCGAAGTCGAACCGGCGCCAGGAGGCGAAGGCCCGCTCGGCCTGCTCCAGCCGCTCGGCGACCTCCCGCTCGTCGTGCTCGGGGACCTCGCGGATCAGCTCTCCGGTGGCGGGATTGACGGCTTTCATCATGGCTACGGCGGGGATGGCGGAGAGGGAGGGAATCCCGGGCCTGCGTCAGAGTAACTGTTGATGGTGCACTGGAATGGCGGCTAACTCGCGCACACTGTGCGGGTTAGCCGCTTTCCGTTCCTTGCCGCACTCTACCATGGTTTGCCGATGTTTGCGGGTTTTGCACTGCTGCCGTAACTACGTTGAGGGGGTATAGAAATGGAACAGCCCCGGGAGTTACCTCCTGGGGCTGCTTCGTCCTCAGAGGGTCAGGCGCCTCTTCTCAAGGACAATAGGGCATTTTCTCCGCACTGTATTGGTAACAGGGGTCTTGATAGCAAGTGCACGTCGAGGAGTCCCAGTTCCCTCCCAGATCCCAGCAGGCCTGCTCCTCTTGCGGATCGCAGGTCGGCGGAGGGGGTGGCGGGGTGCCATTGGTCTGGCAGACGTAGGCCACCCAGATCGTCGCGCCGAAGGTGCCGCAGTAGGGGTAGGCGCCGCTCTGCGAGCCGCCGTTGCAGTTCTGGACCGAAGCCTGACCCGGGCTGTTGCCGGAGCCGTTGGCGACCGGCACCGAGATCCACAGGGTCCCCATCGGATCGTCGCAGCAGATGGGATCGTTCTCCTTGATGTATTCGCTCACGGAGACGTAGGCGCCGTCGCAGGAGCCGGCCACCGTGAAATAGGGGGTCGAGACCTGATGCACCCAGGCGCTGTCCGAGAGGTCGCCGCCATACCAGTCGCCGTAGGGGTTGTAGTACTGCGAATGCCAGGTGTCGCAATTGCAAACGTTGCCCCACTCCCCGGGGTTCGCGGTGTTCGGGCCATGGAAGCAGGTGACGTGGTCGTCCGGGCACTCTTTGTACTGGTGGTAGGAGCCGAAATAGAGATTGATGTCGCCGGTCATGGCGCCCTTGCCGGCCGTGTGGGCCGAGTCGACGTTGTTGCTGCAGACGCCGTGGCTCGCGTGGTTGTTGCACTCGAGCCCCCAATAGCGGTTCATCCAGCGGTAGCCGCTGTAGACCGACAAGGCGCAGGTGCAGGTCTGGCTCTTGGCCTGGGACAGCGGTTTGATCTTGTCGGCGGGCGGGGGCGTATCCCGGCGGCCGCCCTGGAACTCGCGCGCCGAGAGTCCCGCCAGGTCGCGGAACCTCGCCTCGACGCGGGCGAGCGCCTTCTCCTCGGCGCGGCAGCTTGCGGCGCCGCCATTTCCCAGCCGGCACTTGTCGAGGCCGATCTGGAGGTGCGCCCTCTGCCAGAGGAGATCGGTCAGCTCCTCGACGGAGGCTCGGACGCCCATCTCCTGCGCCCGTTTCTCCACCTCGACGAGGACGTCCTCCCGCTGCCGCTTCGCCAGCTCCGCCTCGCGGCGCGGGATCGACGCGGCGAGTGCCGCCCGCTCCTGAGCTGAAATCCTCTCCTTTGCCCGACCGCTCCGCGGCTCTTCACCAAAGCTGCTGGATGCCATCAGAAAAACTACGAGAAACAATAGGATACTTCGACAAGCCTTGAGCCTCTGAACCATTCCTTTGTCCTCCTGTTTTGTGGGTGAGAAGTAAGAGGGTTCTGCTACGGACTGGTGGGTGCCGGGCGGTGAAAGGTAGTCGACCCCGAGCTGGTAGCTCCCGCTCCCGCTGTAGGCGTTGATGTTCCAGATGTACTACCCGGCCGTCCTGTTGTATTCGACCCTCGCACCCCTCGGTGAAAATGAAGCGTAAATATACCACGGAAAAGCCGCGAGTCTTTACACGCGCTGATGTTCACTTGTGAGGACTTGCTTCCCACAGAACTGCCGGCAAGTAGAACAGAAGTTCTTGAACTGGTATTCCTGGTAGTTCTTGGCGGAGAGGGAGGGATTCGAACCCTCGGTCCGGGTTTACCCCGGACAACTGCTTAGCAGGCAGCCCTGTTCGGCCACTCCAGCACCTCTCCGAGAGGGGTCCCGTAAAAGGGACCCCACATTGTAGAGGCCCCCCGGCTGCGAGTCAAAAAACTCTCCGGGATAGACTAGGCATTCCCGTCAGGGGAACTTTCCGTAGAGGGAGCGCAGCCATGGCCGAACCAGCGACCCAGGTGAAACAGGACGTCGATCAGCTCGCCATCAACACCATCCGGTTCCTCGCCGTGGACATGGTGGAGAAGGCCCAGTCGGGCCATCCCGGAGCGCCCCTGGGGCAGGCGCCGCTCGCCTACCTGCTCTGGACGCGCCACCTGCGCCACAACCCGGACAACCCGGACTGGCCCAACCGCGACCGTTTCGTCCTCTCCTGCGGCCACGCCTCGGCCCTGCTCTACTCCCTCCTCCATCTCGCCGGCTACGGCCTGCCCATGGAGGAGCTGCAGCGCTTCCGGCAGTTCGGCTCGAAGACTCCGGGCCACCCCGAGCACGAGCTGACCCGCGGCGTCGAGACCACCACCGGGCCCCTCGGCCAGGGGATCGCCAACGCCGTGGGCATGGCCATCGCCGAGCGCATGGGCCGCCAGCGCTTCAGCCGCGAGGGCTTCCCGGTCGTCGACTACAACGTCTGGGTCTTCGCCAGCGACGGCGACATGATGGAGGGGGTCTCCCACGAGGCCTGCTCGCTCGCCGGCCACCTCAAGCTCGGCAAGCTCAAGGTCTTCTACGACGCCAACGAGGTGTCGATCGACGGCCCCACCTCGCTCGCCTTCAGCGAGGACGTGGGCAAGCGCTTCGAGGCCTACGGCTGGCGCGTGCTGCGCGTCGCGGACGGCAACGGCCTCGACGCTCTCGAGAACGCGATCGAGGACGCCGAGGCCGAGACCGGGCGCCCGACGCTGGTCGTGGTCAAGACGATCATCGGCTACGGCAGCCCCGGCAAGCAGGGGACGGCCAAGGCGCACGGCGAGCCCCTGGGCAAGGACGAGGTCGCCGCCACCAAGAACGCCCTCGGCTGGCCGCAGGAGCCGACCTTCTACGTGCCGGAGGAAGCCCGCCAGCCGTTCGAAGAGGCCCGGCAGCGCGGCCATCAACTCGAGGAGGAGTGGAACGGCCTGATGCGCCGCTACCGCGAGGCCCACCCCGACCTCGCGGCCGAGCTGGACCAGCGGCTCTCGGGCAAGCTCCCCGACGGCTGGCAGGACGACATCCCGTCCTTCAAGCCTGGCGACAAGCCCATCGCCACCCGCGCCGCCTCGGGCCAGGTGCTCAACGCCATCGCCCCCAGGCTGCCCCAGCTCGTGGGCGGCTCGGCGGACCTGACCCCCTCCAACAACACGGCGATCAAGGGCCGGACCGACTTCGAGGCCGCCAACGCCGAGGGGCTCTACCTCCGTTTCGGGGTGCGCGAGCACGCCATGGGCTCGACCATGAACGGTATCGCCCTCTCGAAGCTCTGGATCCCCTACGGCGGCACCTTCCTGATCTTCTCGGACTACATGCGCCCGCCGGTGCGCCTCGCGGCGCTGATGAAGGTGCAGACGATCTACGTCTACACCCACGATTCCATCTTCCTGGGCGAGGACGGCCCCACCCACCAGCCCATCAGCCAGCTCGCCTCCCTGCGCGCGATCCCCAACCTGACGGTGATCCGGCCGGCGGACGCCAACGAGACGGCGGAAGCCTGGCGGGTCGCCATCGAGCACCGGCACGGCCCGGTCGCCCTCGCCCTGACCCGCCAGGCCATCCCGATCCTGGAGGAGACCGCGCAGAAGGCCCGGGAGGGGCTCCCCCGCGGCGCCTACGTCCTCCACGACCCGGAGGATGGCGATCCGGAGGTCCTCCTCATCGCCACCGGCTCCGAGGTCTGGGTGACCCTCGAAGCCGCCAGGCAGCTCGCCGGCAAGGGCATCCGGGCGCGCGTCGTGAGCATGCCCTCCTGGGAGCTGTTCGACGGGCAGCCGAGGGAGTACCAGGAGTCCGTGTTGCCGCCGGCGATCCGCAAGCGCGTCGCCGTCGAAGCCGCCGCCCCCTTCGGCTGGCACAAGTACGTGGGCCTGGAAGGCCAGATCCACGGCATCGAGCGCTTCGGCGCCTCGGCTCCCTACAAGGACCTCCAGAAGGCGTTCGGGTTCACGCCGGAGGATGTGGCGCGGCGGGTGGAGGGGATGGTGGGGAGGTAGGGTGGCGGCAGCGCGCGGAGCAGGGTCCGTCATAAGATATCCCCCGCATGCTCGAACGCATCTTCCACGTCCGCGCAGCCGGCTCGGCGCCGGGGCGGGAGGTCCTCGGCGGGTTGACGACCTTCCTGACCATGGCCTACATCCTGGCGGTCAACCCGGTCTTCCTCAAGGCGGCGGGGATGCCGGAGCAGGGAGCGATCCTCGCCACGGCCCTCGCCGCGGCCTTCGCGACGTTCCTGATGGCCTTCGTGGCCAACTACCCGATCGCGCTGGCGCCGGGGATGGGGATGAACGCCTTCTTCGCCTATAGCATCTGCGTCGCGGCGGGGGTCCCCTGGCAGACCGCGCTGGGCATGGTGTTCTGGGCCGGGGTCGTCTTCGTGCTG
>DASWME010000307.1:0-24704 GCA_036399915.1 Thermoanaerobaculia bacterium | reverse complement strand
GCGTTCATTCAAGCAGTGTCTGCGTGCAGCGTCCCGTGGTACGCGCACAACGCGCCGTTGCAGGCGTGCAATGGCCCGTTGCACGCGAACAACGCCTCGTTGCACCCGTGCAATGCTCCAGTGCACGCGTGCAATGCCTCGTTGCACGCGTACAACGGCCCGTTGCTCGCGAACAACGGGACGTGAATCGCGTGCAACGCGATCCGCAGCGCGTCCGACGGCTCGTCGAGCCGGATCGGCGTCGTGCCGATCGGGAACGACGCGGGTCCAATCCCGGCCGGCGTCGCGTCGGACGGGAACTGCCCTCCGGCAGACCGCTCAGCGCTCGCCCGGCGGCTTGACCGCGAGCGCCTTGGTCGGAATCGGCTGGACGGTCTCGCTGCTCAGGTTGATCGGCCCGAGGCGGAACCCCGAGACGCTCGCCGAGGAGACGAAGTTCCGCGCAGCGGTGATCCCCAATCCCGTCACCCGGATCGAGGAGACGTTCGGGTAGACCTGGCCGGAGGGACCCGTCACGCAGATCTGCCGGCAGACGGTGACCCAGCCGGAGTCGCCGTTGCTCTCGCAGAGCCACTGCTGGCTGCAGACGGTGATGAAGGTGCCGCCCGGGCACTGGTTCTGGATCTTGAGGCCGCCCGCGGCGGCCTGGGCGTCCCCGCCGAGGAGCGTGAGCGGCGTGCCGTTGGGCATCTCGAAGGAGGCGATCAGGCCGCCTTTGGCGTCGAACAGCTCGACGAGTGAAGCCGGCGAGCCCACCGGCGAGAAGTCGACCGTGAGCACCGCCTCCTGGCCCGTGCCCCGGATGCGGCTCGCGCCGATGACCCGGTCGTCGACGCCGTCCACCCGGCCGCGGAGCTCGCTCGCGAAGACGGCTCCCGCGGTGCGCAGGTCCACCCCTTCCCGAACGTCTCCGGACCAGCCCTGGACCCGGCCGGCGTCGATCGCCACTCCGTCGTTGCGGCCGGCGGGAGCCACCGTCAGCGAGCCGGCGGCGGGCTTCAGCGCCGCGTTCCCCACGGCCGAGTGCGCCAGGAACGAGGACTCGACCGCCTCGTCCGTGATCTGCAGGGAGGGAAGGTTCGCGGCATGGACGGAGACGGCCCTGAGGCCGGTGAGCACGTTCGGATCGGACACCTCGAAGACGACCTGGTCCCCCTCGACCTGTCCAAGGCCCTCGATTGCGAAGGCGGTCGCGAGGTCGAAGTCGTAGCTCACGATGCTGGGAATGCCGCAGGTGGCGACGACGCTGCCGCCCGCGGCGCTGCAGCAGGACGAGAGGGAGCCACTGGGAAAATTCCAGCTCACGCCGCAGCTGTTGCCGCCATAGCTCACGCAGTACCACTCGACGGTCTCCCAGGGATCGCAGTTGGTGCCTCCCGGGCCGCTGCCGGGGTTCTGAATGGGCCCGGACTGGCTGCCCGAAGGCGCGGCCCCGGACCGCACCGCCTGCCCGGCAGGAAGCTCGGCCGAGCCCACCAGCCTCCCACCGCTGAAGACGCTCACCCGGTGAGAGGGAGGGCCGAGGCTCTCGGCGGAGAGCAGCCAGCCGTCCCCGGAGCTCTCCACCCGGCCCACGCCCAGGCGCCCCTGCACGCCCAGCGCCTCGAGCTCGATCCGAGCTCCCTTGGGCGCCCCGGAGAGGTCCCCCAGGCCGAGTTGGAGGAAGCCCGTCTCGCCGAGGCCGATCAGGACGCCGTCGGTGCCGTCAGCGCCGAGGTTCGAGACGACGAGCCCCTCCTTCTCCTTGAAGCTGAGCTCCGCCTGGCCCTCGGGCGTGTGCGGCAGCCCGAACGCCTGGAGGGAGCCGGCGGACGCCTTCGCGCCTGCGGGCCCGCTCGCTGCGGCGGGGCCGGTCCCCGCGAGCAGGAGCGCGGCGGCGATGGCGACGATCCACGGGGAGCGCGCTCCCCGCGACCCGGACAATCTGTCTTTCGGATCCATGAGTCCTCCTTCATCCCTTCCTATGGAAGCGGCAGCGCGGCGACAGCGCCGGTCTGCGATGGAACAGCAAGAATGGAAAGCCTCAAAAAGGATCGTGCCCGCCGGGGCGGAAAGGGGACAGCGAGGAGGTACGCGGGGATCGCGCCGTCGCAGTGGCAGAATGGGACGGGTCGAAACCCCGCCAACGTTTCGGCCGGCTCGCACGTCCTCAGGATGTGAGCGGGAACCTCGTGGCCGCGGCCGACCTGATCCCCATGCACGACGCCCCGACGTTCGCGAGCCGGCTGGGCCGCCTGTTCGACTTGGCCCACCAGCGGCTCTTCCGCCTGGGCTGCCGGATGACCGGCGATCCGGACGCGGCGCTCGACCTCGTGCAGGAGGCTTTCCTGCGCGCCGCGAGCCGTCCGGCGGCCCTGCCCGGCGACGACCCCGCTCTGGAGGCGTGGCTGGTGCGGGTCCTCGTCAACCTCTGCCACGACCGGTACCGGAAGAGCGAGGTGAGGATGCGGCTCGAGGACCGGGTGCGCGAGGAAGGGGCCCCGCCGGACCCCGAGGCCGCGGCCGTGGCACGCGACCTGGCGCGGGCGGCGCTCGCTTCGCTGCCGCCGCAGCGGCGGGCCATCGTGGTCCTGCACGAGATGGAGGAGCTTTCCGTGCGCGAGATCGCCCGCCTGCTGCGCCTCACCGAGGTGACGGTGCGTTGGCACCTGGCCAAGGGGCGCCGGGAGATGGCGGTCCGGCTGGCGCGGGAGATCCCCGCCGAAGGAGACGAGCGATGAAGAGAAGGGAGACCCTCGATCCGGAACAGGTGCGGGCGCTGCTGCGCCGCGGCGATCCGGCCCGGCGGATGGCCCCGGAGGAGGCGGCACGGATCCGCGGGCTCGCCGTGCGCGCGGCCGAGCGGAGCACGGCCGCCGCGCCGCCGCCCGCGCGCCTGCGCTGGGGGGCCGTGCTGGCCGTGGCCGGCGTCCTGGCGCTCGCGGCGGGGCTGGGGTGGCGCGCCCTCGGGCCCGGCCGGCCGGAACGGTCGACCCCGGGCTCGCGGGCGGCGGCGACGGCGGCGCCTGCGGAGCGGATCTCCGCTGTCGAGGAGACGCCGGGCGAGCCGGTCCGCCCGTACCAGATCCAGTTCAGGACCCGCGGCGGGACGCGGGTCATCTGGGTCTTGACCCCCGATCCCAACCGGTCCAGGAGAGCGCTATGAAGCCTCTGCGCACGATCGCCCTGCTCGCCCTCGTCCCGGCCGCCACGGGGTGGTGCCAGGAGACGCCGACTCCGCGGCCGTCGGGGGACGGCAGGGGCCAGCTCTTCCACATCGCTCTGGTGCTGGCCGAGAACGAGCGCTCACAGGCCGCGCCCCAGAACCTGCCCAAGGGCGTCGAGAAGGCCATCGCCGACGTGCGCGACTTCCTGCCCTTCAAGAGCTACCGGATCGCCGACGTGGCCCTGGTGCGGGTGAACGGCCGCGGCAAGGTCCTCCTCAACGGGCCGAACGGCGAGCAGTACACGGCAAGCCTCTCCTACCAGGGCCCGGATGAGAAGGGCAGCTTCCTGATCGACCAGTTCCGGCTGGCCCTGCACAACCCGCCAACGGCGAACGCGCAGCCGCTGCCGCGGGGCGTCGCGCCGCCGGCGCCGGAGCCGCCGCTGGAGTCGTCCTTCCGCATCTCCCGGGGCGAGACGGTGATCGTGGGCTCCTCGGGGCTCGGCACGGGCAAGGGAGCGTTGATCGTCATCCTGACGGCGATGCCATGAATTCACTCCTGCAGGACATCCGCTACGCTCTGCGCCGCCTGGGGCGCAGCCCGGGCTTCACCGCCGCCGCCGCGCTCACCCTGGCACTGGGCATCGGCGCCAACACGGCCATGTTCAGCGTCATCAATGCGGTGCTGCTCCGGCCGCTGCCCTATCCCGGCGCGGAGCGCCTGGTGCGGCTCTGGGCGGTCAATCCCCAGCAGGCGCTGACCGACGTCAACCTGAACCCGCTCGACTTCGCCGACTACCGCCGACGGGTGAAGGGCCTTGCGGATCTCGCCGCACTGGCGCTCCCCCGGTTCGCGATCACCGGCCAGGGCGAGCCCGAGCGGGTCCCCGGCGCGCGGGTCAGCGGCAACTTCTTCCGCGCCTTCGGCGCGCGCCCGGCGCTCGGCCGCGACTTCCAGGCGGCGGACGAGCGGCCGGGCGCGGAGGCGGTCGCCCTCCTGAGCCATGCGCTGTGGCAGCGGCGCTACGGCTCCGATCGCGGCGTCGTGGGCCGGAAGGTCATCCTGGACGACGAGCCGGTGACGATCGTCGGGGTCCTCCCCGCCGGCTTCCGCGCGCCGACCTTAAGCGACGCCGACCAGCCGCAGATCTGGCTCCCGCTCCAGATCGCGGAGAGCATGGGCCGGGGCGGGCACTGGCTCCTGGCGTTCGGCCGCCTCGCGGACGGGGTCACGCTCGCCCAGGCTCAGGCCGAGCTCGACGCCCTCGCCCGCGGGCTCGAGCGGGAGCATCCGGGCTCGAACCAGGGCTGGAGGACGCGGCTCCAGGACCTCAAGCAGGCGGTCGTGGGCGACACCCGCGCGCCGCTCCTCCTGCTGCTCGCGAGCGTCGGCCTCGTCCTGCTGATCGCCTGCGTCAACGTGGCCAACCTGCAACTGGCCCGCGCCGCCACGCGCCAGCACGAGGTCGCCGTCCGCTCCACTCTGGGAGCGTCGGTGCCGCGCCTCGTCCGGCAGCTCCTCACCGAGAGCGCCCTGCTCTGCGCGCTAGGCGGGCTGGGCGGCCTCTCCCTGGCCTGGCTCGCCGCCTGGCTGATGGCCCGCCTCAGGCCCGGGAAGCTGCCGCGGGCTGAAGAGATCGGCGTCGACGGCAGGGTGCTCCTCTTCACGCTGGGCGTCGCGGTGCTCGCGGGTCTCCTCTTCGGCCTCGTCCCGGCCCTGCGGACCGCCACTCCGCAGCTCGGCGCGGGACTGCGCCAGGGCGGGCGCGCCGCTCCAGGCAGGCGGCTGCCGGCGGCCCTGATCGTCGGCGAGCTGGCGGCGGCCCTGGTGCTGCTGATCGGCGCGGGCCTGCTGATCAAGAGCTTCTGGCGGCTCCTCGACGTGGACCCGGGCTTCCGGCCGGCGGGGCTGCTGAAGGCGGAGGTGGAGCTGCCGGCCTCGCGCTACGGCGAGCCGCAGCGGATCTCCGCGTTCTTCCAGGAACTGCTGGCGCGGGCGGCCGCGCTGCCGGGCGTCGAGGGCGCCACGGCGGTGGACATCCTCCCCTTCAGCGGCGGCTACTCCTGCAACAGCTTCTCGGTCGACGACGGCTCCTCGCCTGACGCCGAGAAGGTGCCCTGCATCGAGTACCGCACGGTGGGTCCGGACTACTTCCGCGTCATGGGGATTCCCGTCCTGCGCGGGCGCTCCTTCCAGGCTACCGACGCGGCGGGCGGCGCGCCGGTGGCGCTGATCAACGATACCCTGGCGCGCGCCCTCTGGCCGGGCCGTGACCCCCTGGGGCGGCGGATCACCCTAGGGTTCGAGACGCAGACGCCGCACGTGATCGTGGGCGTGGTCAGGGACGTCCGCCATTTCGGCCTGCAGCAGGACGTGGCCCCCGAGGTGTACGTGGCCTATCCGCAACACCCGGCGAGCGCCATGACGGTGGTGCTGCGCGCGAGCGGCGATCCGATGGGATTGGTGGGGCCTTTGCGAACGCAGGTCCGGAGCCTCGACCCGCAACTTCCCCTCGGCGAGGCGGCGACGATGGAGAGCCTCGTCACGGGCTCGGTCGGGCAGCCCCGCCTGCGCACGCAGCTCCTCCTCGCCTTCGCGCTGATCGCCCTGGCGCTCGCCGCGGTGGGCCTGTTCGGCGTGGTCTCCTACTCGGTGGTGCGGAGAACGCACGAGATCGGCGTACGCATGGCGCTCGGGGCGGACCGGCCCGGAGTCCTGAGGCTCGTGCTCGGCCAGACCCTGGCCTACGCCGCCGGCGGCCTGCTCCTGGGCCTTTTATCCGCCCTCGCCCTGACGCGCTTGCTCGCCGGCTTCCTCTTCGGAGTCGGCGCGCTGGACCCCGTCATCTTCGGCGCCAGCTCGGCCCTGCTGCTGGCGGTGGCCTTGCTGGCCAGCTACCTGCCGGCGCGGCAGGCCAGCCGGCTCGAGCCGCTGACGGCCCTGGGGCCGGTGGAGTGAGTAAAATGATTTTCCCTTGGACACGATTGAGGGATGATGGCGCCGCACATCGACTACGACAGCATCGCCGAGATCTACGACCTCTATGTGACGGCGGACTACGACGTTCCGTTTTTCGTATCGGAGGCGCGCAGGGTGAAGGGTCCGGTCCTCGAATTGATGGCCGGGACGGGCCGGCTGTCGCTGCCGCTGATCGAGGCCGGGGCGGCGTTGACCTGCGTGGACAGCTCGCAAGGCATGCTCGACGTCTTGTCGCGGAAGCTGGCCCGGCGCGGTCTCCACGCGGACGTCCACTGCATGGACGTGCGCCGGCTGGATCTGCCTTCCCGCTTCGCGCTCGCGGTCCTGCCGTTCCAGGCGTTCATGGAGATCGTTGGCGAGGACGACCAGCGGGCGGCGCTGGCGGCCGTTTTCGGGTGCCTCGCTCCCGGCGGGCGGTTCATCTGTACGCTGCACAACCCGGCGGTCCGCCGGGCGCAGGTCGACGGCCTGCTGCGCGCCGTCGGACGGTTTCCGGCCGATGACGGGACGCTCGTCGTTTCAGGCTTCGAGCTGGGCGGTCACCCGGTGGTGACGCGCCTCCAGTTCTTCGAGCTCTTCGGAGCGGACGGGCGCTTGTTATGGAAGCGGCTCCTCCCGATGGAGTTCGCTTTTGTCGAGAGGGACGCGTTCGAGCGGATGGCGCGCAACGCGGGCTTCCGCGTCGCCCGGCTCTACGGCAGCTACGACCGCGCTCCGTTCGATCCCGTCGAGAGCCCTGTGATGATCTGGTTGCTCGAGAAGGAAGACGCCTAGCCAGGAATCCTCACGGACCCGCGCATGTTATTCCTTGATGGGGTCCCCGCCCGCTCGGGCGATGGTTGCCCCGGAGCACGAGCCATGAAGACGAGCCGGCGAGGATGGATATTTCTTGGAGCGGGCCTCATCCTGCTCCCGCTTCCGGCATGCCTCAGGATTGATGCCGATGGAGACGCGAGGATCGAATCCATGGACGACGAATCCGCCGCCGGCGCGCCGATGAGAGTGGTCGCCACCGCTCGCGGTCCGATCGAGCTGGAGACCCTTCCGGTGCGGGTCCCGCTCTCCGGGAACGTCGGGGAGGCGCTCGCTTCGCTCGGACCGAACGAGCGCCTCTATCTGATTCTCCAGGACCTGCGGGCCCATGAGCAGCCGGGCGCGCTGTATCATCTCTATCTCGACCTGCCGCCCGGCGCGAAGCCGGCGCAAAACGATTCTCGCTATATCGGCACGTTCAATTTTTACAATGCAATCCCGATCGGCGACGGTGATGCTCCCAGGACGTTCAAGTCGCCGCGCCCCTTCAGCTACGACGTCTCCAAGGCCGTGAGGACCTTGCGCGACCGCGGGATGTTGAGCGACCGCCCGACCGTCACGATCGTGGCCGGAGGCACCCCCGCCCCTGGGGCGAGGCCGGTGATCGGCCGGATCGAGCTGGCCGTACAGTGAGCCGGCCGCCGCCGCCTTGACAGCCTCTTTGCACCTGCTATGCTCCTGGAATCCGTAGCCCTACGGATTCTTTCTTTGGGAGGGCGAACCGATGTCTCACCTGACGCGCCGTTCCTTCCTTGCCGGTGCCGCGGCGATCCCCTTCACCCTGTGGCTCGAGAAGTACGGATGGGCGCAGCCGACGACGCCGCGCATCCGCTTCGACGCCCGCAGCACGCAAGGCCAGGCGATGCTGAAGATCTATGCGCAGGCGGTGAACAAGATGAAGACCGCCACCGCGGAAGGCGATCCGCGGAGCTGGGTCTTCCAGTGGTACACCCACGCGGTGAAGAGCTCGACGACGAAGTCGGCCGAGATCGCGCGCATCTATCCGAGCCCGAGCGCCTTTCGCTCGCTGGCTGTGGACATGTGGAACACCTGCCAGGCGCACGGTCCCACCGACAACGAGAACTTCTTCCTGCCCTGGCACCGGATGTTCGTCTTCTTCTTCGAGAGCATCATCCGCACTGTGAGCGGCAACTCCACGTTCACGCTCCCCTACTGGAACTACTCCGTGACGGGCACGAACCACGGGGTGATGCCTTCGCAGTTCCGGATGGCGAGCGATCCGACGTTCAAGTCGCTGTTCGTCAGCAAGCGCAACTCCGGCGTCAACAGCGGACAGCCGATCGACCAGGGTCAACCCCCCGGCGTGCTCAGCCCCGCGGGCTCTCTGCGGGAATGCTCCTACGCGCCACAGGGCGGGAGACAGGGGTTCTGCATGAACCTCGACCAGAATCTGCACGGCACCATACACGTTCTCGTCGGCAACGGCCAGAACATGGGGTCGGTGCCCTGGGCCGCCGGCGATCCGATCTTCTGGATGCACCACTGCAACATCGACCGCCTGTGGGCCAGTTGGAACGCGGGCGGCCGCAAGAACCTTGCCACCTCTTCGTTCCTCGCCAAGACGTTCGTGTTCGCCGCCGCCAACGGGACGAAGGTCGTCGCCAAGGTGCAGGACTTCCTCGACATCGCCAAGCTGGGATACCGCTACGACCGTCTCGAGTCGGTCCCGTCCTGCCCACCCACGTCCCTCACCGGCGAAGAAGCCGAGGTGAGCCCGCGGAGTCGCGCGCGGATGCAGGCTCCGGTCGCGCTCGGCGCCGCTCCCGCCCGGGTGGCGCTCGAGCCGGCGGCGGAACTGGGAGGGGAGGAGGTGTCCCTTCCGGACCGTGTCAAGTCGCTGCCGCCGAAACATCGCCTCTACCTCGTCGTGCGCAAGCTGCGTGCGCACGCGCAGCCGAACGTGCTGTACAACGTCTATCTCGATCTGCCGTCCGGCACGGCGCCCGCGCAGGGACAGGCCTACTGGGTCGGCACGGTGCACTTCTTCGACGCGGTCGGCCATGGCGGGCACGATCAGAACCCGGCGGCGGAAGCGGGGGAAAGGGACAACAAGTTCTTCAGCTTCGACATCACGGACGTGGCCAAGCGCCTGCAGTCGCAGGGACGGTTGGGCGCCAAGCCCACGCTGACCATCGTCCCGGCCGGCCAGCCCGCCGCCGAGGCGAAGCCGGTGGTCGGCGAGATGACGCTCGTCGAGCAGTGACCCGGGGCTACGGCGCGAGCCGGCCTTTGCCGGCCTCGTCGGAGTCGGGCATCCAGACCACCAGGCCCTTGTCGGGCAGGGTGCGGGAGTAGCCGGCGACGAGCTGGCGGTCGTAGCGGGCGAGGAAGAAGTCGAAGGGGTCCTTGGGGTCGGCGTCGATGATCTGGAGGTCGGCGCCGTGCATGGTGACCTTGCCGAAGCTCAGCTCGCCGCCGCGGTAGAACATGTAGTTCTTCGCCTTGGAGAACGGCGGCGCGAGGTCGCGGCCTCGCCCGCCGCCGAAGATCTGGACGATGCGGTCCGGCTCGATCCGCACAGCGGTCACCCGGCCCTTGAAGCGCGGCGGCGGCAGCAGGCGCTCGGGGTCGAGGATGAGGTCGTCCCCCACCACCTTGAGGCCTTTCGACTCCTGCGACTTGATCATGTCGGACAGCTCGATGTCGAGCACGTCGAGGAGCTTCTTGACTGGGAGGTCCCCGGCCTTGATCTTGGTCGGATGGAGGCGGAGGTCCCCCTCCGGCGTCGCCGAGACGTCCCCCTCCAGGGTGGTGTGGATGGGGATCTTCTTCTGCAGGGTCGCGGACTGGACCAGGTGGCCATCCCGGATCTCGATCTTGACGTCCTTGACGGGCGCCTTCGGGTCGGCGAAGACGTAGCGGTTCATGATGGCGGCCATGACGGCCGGCGTCACGGCGATCTCGGCCTCGTCGACGCGGACCGCGAAGGAAGCCGGATCGTCGAACCAGGGGGGCACGCCTTCGCGGGTCGGCTCCAGCGTGCCACGGAGCCGGCGGACCTCGAGCACCACCTCGGGGTCGATCCGGAGGTTGACCCCCCGCATCTCGGTGCGGACCGGACTGCGGCTGTGCGGCTGCTCCTTGGCGGGCGGAGTCCCCTGCCCGCCGGTCTGGCCGCCCGTGGCGCGTCCTGAGTCCTCCCCCTTGCCGCATCCCATCGCTGCCAGGACCAGCAGGAGGAGACCGCGGAGACGGAGTCCTCGCCGCATCGCCTCCTACGGGTGCATCTTGCGTGCCCGTCGTGGCGAGGCTAGCCTTTGCAAACGAAGACGGCACGAAGATCGTCGATCCGGAGGAGGCCGTTCGCGTGGACGCAGAGCGCCGCATCAAGGAGGTGATGGCCGAGGTCCTGGAGATCGATCCAGGCTCGATCGGGGAGGGGTTCCACCGCGAGGAGGCGCCGTCGTGGGATTCGCTGAACCACCTGCGGATGGTCTCGGCGCTGGAGGAGGCGTTCGGGATCCGCTTCACCATGAAGGAGGTGGGCGAGATGGAGCGCTTCGCCACCATCCGCCGGCTGGTGGCGGAGCGCCTCCCGGCCTGAGACGCGCCGAGGAGGCGAGGCCCTACAGCTTCAGCTTCGCCATCAGCTTCTTGATGGCGGCGGCGCTCTGCATGACGTAGAAGTGGACGGAGGGCACACCGCGGTCGAGCAGCTCCTGGGTCTGCTGCAAGGCCCATTCGACGCCGATGTCCACGGCGCGGTCGGGGCTGGCGAGCACCTCGTCGGAGAGCTCGGCGGGGATCTCGACGAAGAAGTTGCGGGGAACGGTGGTGAGCTGCTTTTCCGAGGTGAGGATCTTCAGCCCCGGGATGATCGGCACGTCGATCCCCTGCGCGCGGCAGCAGTCGAGGTAATGGAAGTAGTGCCGGTTGTCGAAGAACATCTGGGTCACCACGTAGTGGGCCCCGGCGTCGACCTTGTCCTTGACGTGGCGGACGTCGAGCCGCAGGTTGGGCGCCTCGAAGTGCTTTTCGGGGTAGCCGCCGACGCCGATGCAGAAGCTGGTGGGCTCGGCGTCGAGGAGCTCCTCCTCCAGGTACTTGCCGCGGTTCATGGCGGCGATCTGGGAGACCAGGTCGCAGGCGTAGCGGTTGACGCTGCGGCCGTACTGGAGGGGCTTCTCGAAGCCGCTGTCGTCGCCGCGCACGGCGAGGACGTTGTCGATGCCGAGATAGCGCAGCTCGATCAGGAAGTCCTCGGTCTCCTCGCGGGTGAAGCCCCGGCAGAGGATGTGGGGGACGGCGTCGATGTGGTACTTGTTCTGGATCAGCGCGCAGACGCCGAGCGTGCCGGGCCGCTTGCGCTTGACCCGGCGCTGGATGCCCGTGGGGGTCTCGTCGTAGATGACCTCGGCCGCGTGGCTCGTGATGTCGATGAACGGCGGGCCGTACTTGACAAGGTCGTCGATCAGCGCGAGCAGGCCCTGGACGTTGCCGCCGCGCAGGGGCGGGATGATCTCGAAGCTGATCAGCGGCCCCTGGGCCTGGGCGAGGTGATCGGTGACCTTCATCGCCTCAGTCGAGCCGCGCTTCCAGCTTGATCCGCACCTTGTCGATCATCGGCACGACGTACTCGAGGATGGCGTGGTCCACCTTCGCGTTCTTCGCCTCCCCCTCGAAGCTCTCCTTGCCGCTGGCGCGGTCGATCAGCCGGCCCTTGGCGTCGAGGAACTCGAGGGTGAAGGTGACCACCCACTCCTCGTCCTTGGGGTTCTCGCCGTCGAAGCTCGCGCGCAGGGTGGTCTGGGTGTCGGAGGCGCCGCCGCCCCGGATGCGGCTGGCGATCCCGCCGCCGCCCCTGCCCTGGTTGGAGAACTCCACCTTGCCGATCTTGACCGGGCCCACGGCCGCGTTGAGGTCGGTCAGCCTGCCGGTCGTCCACGGCACGGTCTTCTCGAAACGGAGGCTCCCCTCCTGCGCCGCGGCGGCGGCCGCGAGTCCCATCCCCAGGCAGAGGAACAACCCCAGAATCATCGGTTTCCGCACGCAAGACCTCCTTGGCGAGGGCAGAGTATCCGCAGGGGCTGGCAGGGTCAAGGGAACTCGGCGCTCCGGGTGGGGCGACAGCGCCGAATCCCGGTTCCCCTTTCCTGTAGAGTCCATCCCCATGACCTCCCGCCGCCGGACGTTCCGGCTGCTGGGCGACGGCGCCGCCGCCGTCGCCGCGCTGTGGGCAGCGTTCCTGGTCCGCGTCCACGTGCCGCTCCCCTGGACGCGGGGGCTGCTCCCCGAGGACCGCCTGCGCTTCCTCTCGCGGGAGTGGCTGGTGGTGCTGGCGCTGCAGTTCGCCAGCCTCTACTTCTTCGGCTTCTACGACGCGCCGCGGCCGCGCGGCCGGGCCGAGCTGGCCCGCCGCCTGGCCCTGGCTTCCACGTTTCAGGCCATGGCCCTGATGGCCTGGTGGTTCCTGGCGAACCGCGACTTCCCGCGCTCGGTGGCGCTGCTGTTCGTGGCCTTCGACTTCACGCTGCTGTTCGGCTGGCGGGTCTTCCTCGACCGCACGGAGCGCCGGCGGGAGCGGCGGGTGGCCATCGCCGGGAGCGGCGCCGCGGCGCGGGAGCTGGCCCGCTCGCTGGCGCGGGAGCCCTGGCACGGCCTCAAGGTGGCCGGCTGGGTGACGATCCCCGGCGAGGCCACGGCCGAAGGGGAGGAGCCCGCCCTCGGGCCCTGCCTGGGCTCCACCGGGGACCTGCCGGCGCTGCTCGCCGACGGGCGGATCGACGACATCCTGGTGGTGGGGAGCAGCGACTCCTGGCAGACGCGGCTGATCGACGGCCTGGCCGGCACGCGGCCGGACCACACCAGCGTCCTGCTCCTCCCCGGCCCGTTCGAGAGCCTGATCGGCCGGATGCGCTACCGCTGGGTGCACGACCTGCCGCTGATCGAGGTGGTGCGGGAGACGGAGTGGCGCATCAACTGGCCCTTGAAGCGGCTGCTCGACCTGGCGGCGGGCTCGCTGCTGCTCGCCGCCGCCTCGCCGGCGATGGCGGCCTGCGCGCTCGCCGTGCGGCTGACCTCGCCGGGGGACGTGCTCTACCGCCAGACGCGCGTGGGCCGCGGGCAGAAGCCGTTCACGCTCTACAAGTTCCGCACCATGCGGCAGGACGCCGAGGCGGAGTCCGGCGAGGTGCTGGCGCAGCCGGGGGACCCGCGGCTGACGCCGATCGGCGCCTGGCTGCGCCGCTTCCGCCTGGACGAGCTCCCCCAGCTCTTCAACGTGCTCCAGGGGACGATGAGCCTGGTGGGCCCGCGGCCGGAGCGCCCCGGCTTCGTGCAGCGCTACCTCAGGGAGGTGCCCGGCTACGCCGAGCGCTTCTCGCTGGCCCCGGGCCTGACCGGCCTCGCCCAGGTCAACGGCGACTACTACTCGAGCCCGCAGAACAAGCTGCGCTACGACCTCGCCTACATGGCGAACTGGACGCTCTGGCTGGACCTCTCCATCCTGCTGCGGACGGTGAAGATCGTCCTCACCTCCCAGGGCGTCTGAGCAAGCCCTGCCGGCGGCGGGACCGTCGTGGATGGGATCAACAACCTTCGGCGGAGGCGCCAGGCGCTACCTGCGGCCGCCCTGCCGGCAGGTCGATGGGAGTCCTCCTCTTCCCGGGCCGGCGGGTGAAGCGGTAGAGGAAGAACCGGACCGCCTCGGCCGGGCGCAGACCGGCGACGACCAGGGCCAGGCCGAAAAGGCGGACGGAGCGCCCCTCGAACGAGCCGAGGCGCCGGAAGGCCGCCACCAGGCCGCGCAGCAGGCCGGCCCGCGGCCGCGATACCGAGAGCGCCTCCAGCAGCCCCGGCAGCAGGGGGGCGGCGAGGAGGTCCCGGGCGGCGGTCAGGGCCGCGAAGACCACCCCTTCGCACCTCCCCTCCCAAGCCAGGGCGGCGAGACGCGCGGCGTCGAACGGCCCTCCCTTGCGCAGGGTCTCGGCCACATCGAAGAGCCCCTTCAGGCGGAAGAAGTGCTTGCGGCAGGCGTTGACGCAGAGGGAGATCAAGAGGTCCTCGGGGGACATCACCCAGGCGTCCTCGCCGCGGAAGAGCACCGGCCGCGCCTCGCGCCAGATGCGCGCGAAGTCCAGGGGGAACAGGCCGTTCAGGGTGAGGTCGTGGTGGCCGTCGAGGTCGCACTCGACGCCGTGGGTGTAGAGGGCGCGGCGGATCTCCCCTTCCCTCCCCTTTCCCTCCTCCCAACCCGGACGGGGCCGGAGGGAGAGGTCGACGTCCCGGGAGAAGGCCACCCAGGGCTCGTCGTAGACCAGCAGGTCGAGGGCCGTGCCCTTGAGCAGCATGGCGTCGAGCTTGACCTCGCGCAGCCAGGCGAGGCCGGTGGCGAGGCGGTCGGCGTCGCGCTCCTTCAGGGCCGCGTTCTCGAGGAGGGCGGCTTCCAGCCGGCCGGCGGCCGCCGCCGACAGGCCGATGATCCCGGCATCGCACCGGCGCAGGTTCGCTCCCACGATCGGCAGCACGCCGTGCCGCTCCGCAGCGTCGGCGAGGCGGTCCCAGCGGACGGCCCGGCCGCGGCACAGGGTTTCGACAGCCTCGCGGTGGACGGAGAGGAACTCCTGCCGGGCGCAGAGGCGGAGGAGGTGGTCTTCAGGGGTCATGACGTCATCAACTTCTCCAAGACGTTCACCGCCCCTTCCAGGTCCGTGCCCACATCGAGGCGGTAACAGTCGCTCCACTCCACCAGGTCGGCCAGGGCGTCCAGATGGGCCTGCGAGGAGCCCGGCTCGGTGAGGAGGACGTTGGGGGCCAGCTCGAGCAGGGCCTCGCCGCGCTCCATGGGCGTCAGCGCGCTCTCCGGCACGCCCGCCACCCGGGGGAAGACGAGGAAGGCCGGCTCGCACTCCCAGACCACCTCCGCGCCGTAGGAGCGCTCGACCCGCACCTGCCGCTTGCGCCAGCCGGACGGCCGGGCAATGTCCAGGAGAGGGCGCAGCTCGGGGAAGAACGACACCGTCTGGTCGGTCAAGTCGAACTCGTCGGGAAAGGCCAGGACGCTCAGCCCCTCCGGACGGCGCGCCAGGAACAGGGTGTCGTCCCCCAGCAGGCCGAAGCCCGCCCGCGCCAGGGCGAGGGTCAACGTGGACTTGCCCGAGCCGCTGGTGCCGGGCAGCAGCAGGGCCCGGCCGCCGGCGCAGACGCCGCCGGCGTGAAGGCCGTACAGTCCCCGGCGCTTCAGCACCTCCACCAGGGGGAGGGTGAAGAGCGGATGGGAGAGGGCCCAGAGGTCCTCCTCCACCAGGCCGGCCGCGGAAGCCCGGACCCTTCCCGCGGCAGGCTCGCAGAGCACCCGCAGGCGCGGGCCGTAGCCGATGTAGAGGAGGTCGGCCCCGTCGTCGTAGACGACCTCGCCCACGGGCGGCTCATAGACCGGCCGGGCGGTCCCGGGCCGGGAGAAGCCGTGCCGCCCGCCCGCATGGATCTCGAAGGTCAGGTCGTGCGGCGGGCCGCCGTCCCGGGGCAGCCCCGCCAGCCGCGAGTGGATGCCGGCCGCCGCGCGCTCCCCTTCGCCCTCGGCGACGACGCCGAGCCGGACGCCGTGGAGGTTGTAGCCGGCGGGTGAGGGCTCGATCCGCCAGGTCTCGGTGAACAGCGGCCTTGGGTCCCGCGGCTCGGCCAGAGGCTCGCCGCGGTAGACGATCCAGCAGTGCGCCGCGAAGCGGCCGCGCATCGTCCCCACGCCGAAGCGCAGGGAAACCTCGGCCCCGGCGAGACGGAGGAACCGATAGAGGGTGAGGCCGCGCGTCACGCAGCCGGAGCGGACCACCGGCCGGCCGGCCGCGATCAGCGAGTCGACGCGGTGCACCAGGGCCGCCACTTCCTCGGGCGTGGGCGGCGAGGGAACCTCCCCCGAGGGCTCGAGCCAGGCGGGCAGGCTGGGGAGCTTGCGGAAGCGGAGGACGAGCGGCACCACCGCGGCGAAGAGCAGGACGCGGAGCGGGAAGAGGGCCTGGCGGGCGGCCTCAAGCCTCCTCGACCAGGAGGTTTTCATCCAACATCTCCTTGAGGAACGCCAGGACGTCCTCATAGATGGTCTCCACCGGCGCGTCGTACTCCGAGCCGATCGCCTCGACGATCCTGCCGACGCCGTGCTCACCGTCGCACAGCTCCCACACCCGGGCGCTGACCTCGTCGAGCGCGTAGTACTGCCCTTCATCGAGGTCCAGGAGCACCAGCGTCCCCGCCGCGCGCTGCACGAGGACGCGCTCCCTGCGCCGGAGACGGCTCTCCGGTCCGATCATGATCCCTCCCGAAGGGGTGGTGAGCCCGGCATGGAAAGAGAAGCCGGCGAGACCCGGAGGTCCCGCCGGCGTTCGCCGCGCGGCGCGGCTAGAAGCTGAACCGGGTGACCTGCCGCAGCAGGCCGAGGCGCCGCAGGGACGGCTTTCTGTACGCCTTCTTGAGCATGAAGACCTCCTCGTTTGAAAAGGCGCCCGGCGTACAACAGTTCCGGGAAGTACGCCGGGTATTCTTTTCAAGATCCGTGCCTGTTACTTGCCACCCCCGTCCCAGATGATGGTCTCGGCCCAGCTCGCCTTCGGACCACGACCCACGATGCTGATCGTGTTCCTCTCGAAGACCATGGCCGAGGAGATGTCGACCGTCCGCTCCTCGCCCCTCTTCAGGCCGGTCACCCTGAACAGGATGCCGTTGACGCGGATCTCCACCCTGGTGAAGCCCGGTTTGCCGTTGCGGATGGTGACCTTGTCCTCCGCCCGCGGCACATCGACGAAGACGTCCCGCAACGGCCGGCCGCTGCCGCGCTCGAAGACCACGTGGATCGGGTCGCAGATCGCCACGTTGCCAGCGCCGTCCGTGGCCCGGATCTCGATGCGCGCCCGCTTGGTCTGGTCGATCTTGGTGGAGGTCACCACCACCGGCTCGGTCGTGCCGGGGATGAAGGGCGGCACCACCGTGTCGGCGTTCTCCGACAGGGTCACGACGAGCGAGACCAGGCCGGAGCCGGTGTCCTGGAAGGTGGTGGTGGCCTGGGCCGGCGGACCGGAGATCACGGTCGTCGGGCAGGTCGGCGACGCCGGCGGGAGCTCCTGGAGCTCGCCTCCGGGCAGCGGCACCCTGAGGGCCGCCATCTCCCACAGCAGGGAGTCGGGGTTCTGGCCCGGCGGCGTCGAGTTCATCTGCACCACGGTGTTGTCGACGTTGGCCGGGATGTTGATCGTGTACAGGTCCGTGGTCCACTGCTGCCCGTCCGGCAGGCTGTCGAGGACGTTGAACAGGGTCGGGTTGTTGCTGACCGTGGTCTCGTCCGGGCGGTTCGCCTCGCCGTCGCCCGCGAAGAGCCAGAGCTGCGCCGTGCGGTCCGCCGCCGCCGCCCCGTGGCCGAAGGTGACCGGGCTGGTGACGCGGTTGTCGCCGGGCGTGGGGTCGTCGCCGTAGGCGAAGTCCAGGTTGTCCCAGACGAGCAGGCGGTAGAACGTCGAGTCCGCGGCGTCCGTGTAGGCGACGAACAGGCCGACGCCGTCGAGGCGCCAGAGGTTGCTCGCCCCGTTGCCGTCATTGAACGTGAAGGTGTGGTTGCCGGGGCCGGCCGCGGAGACCAGCGAAGTGACGTCGGCGAAGTAACCGATGTTGAGGATCGGTCCGCCAGCCGAGGTCGGCTGGCTCTCGGTGCCGATCACGGTGCCGGTGATCGGGGTGCCGTTGAAGATCATCTGCTGGTCTTTGTACGGCTGAGTGAAGGTGCAGGTAGTGCCATTGAAGTCGCAGGGGCGCTCGCGGCCCGCCCAGTAGAGCAGGGCGAAGCGCACCGTGCCCCCGACGTTGACGTTGAGCGTCGCCGGGGTGGTGTGGTCCCAGAACATGAGCCCTTCGCCGTCATCCACCGCCGTGAGGCCCGCCTCCTGGAGGTCGATGAACGGCGCCAGGGCCGTCGTGTTGCCGGCCGCCGACAGGGCCAGCAGGGCTGCCAGGAACAACAGAATCGATTTCCGACGGAAGCACATCGCTGTCATCTCCTTTTGTGGTCGTTCCAATCGGTCCACTGCCATACCCTTGATACGGGGAATGGGAAGAACGGTCTCGACAGACCGCTACGGAGCTCTGCTGAAGGGAAAAGGGAGAAAACGTTGAGAGACCCGGCGCATCACGACCGTCCCCTTGTTGAACTACGTTCTGCTACGTTGTCCGAACTTCGGGGCTTTTCGGCGACCGGGCGATCTCGGCTTTGAGACCCCAGGCTTTGCGGCCCCGCCTCGCAGCGGGTGTGCCTTGATCCAAGCCGATTCCTGCCCACTGCAAGAGGCGGGCCAGAGCGGCAGCGCCGGGAGGATCCGGCAGCTTCTTCTTCTACTTTGCCCTGCGCCTCTCCGCAGGGAGATGATGTATCGTCAAAGCTCGATGAAATTTCTGCCAGCCTCGCTCTCCTCCCAAAACTCCTAAATACCCTTGAAACTTAAAGGATCGGGATTTCCGGGTCGCGGCTTGACACATCCGCGGCATGGCACTACCCTCCTGGCAGTGAAACTGTAGAATCAGTCATCGGGCGAGCTCGCGTCTGGAGCTCCTGATTGGCGGAAGCCCCATGCAGAGCGGACCCTCGAAGCCCCACAGCACGCACGAAACGGCCGGCCCCCGGCCGAAGCGGCCCTACGAGCGGCCGTGCATCCTCTCCCGCGAGCCCCTGGAGGCGGTGGCGGCCGTCTGCGCGCCCGCGCCTCCCGCCAAGAGCAATCCCGGCCTCTGTCCGTCGGGGCCGATCTCGTCGTAGATCCCGGACTTACCGCACCACCGGCAGGAGGGGCCTCCTCGCCTCCTCCTCCATCACCCGCTCCAGCAGCTCCTTGCGCTGAATCGCCGCGGGATAGAGCTTAAGCGGGCTCCCCGTCTGGGCGGCCGCCGAGCCGGGGCAGAAGTTGAGCAGGTGGCTGCCAGGGCCCGCGGCGTCCATGGCTTCCTTGACCTCGACGGTGAGCTCCCGCACCTCGGCCAGGCCCGCCGAGCCGCCCCAGATCTCGCGGATGCCCTGCCGGTGGAGGTTGCCCACCGGGCGGCGCCACTGCACGCAGGGGTAGACGTTGCCATAAGGGTCGACCGCGATGCCGGAGGAGCCGGCGCCGCAGTGCTTGCCGACCGGCGCGGGCAGGGTGCCGTCGTCGCCGCCGCGCGCCACCTGGACATCCGGCCGCCCGGCCGCCGCTTCCGCCGCCCGGCCACGCTCGAACTGCAGGCGGAAGAGGCGGAGCACCCCTTCGCGGGTGGGCGCCACCCGGAGCGGCTCGCGGTCGCCGTCGTCGCGCGGCGTCACCTCGGGATCGACCTGGAGGGGGAGGCCCAGCGCGTCGGCGAGGGCGAACATCTCCTCGATCTCCCCCTCGTTCCAGGCGGTCAGCGTGCTGTTGAGCTTCACCCGCAGGCTCAAGCTCCGCAGCTCGGCGAGGTTGGCCAGCAGGCGGGCGAAGCTGCCGGGCACCCGGGTCTGGCGGTCGTGGGTGGCGGCGGTGGCGCCGTGCAGGCTGACCTCGATAAGGAAGGGATCGACCTCGTCGCGGACGCGGCGGGCGAGCTCGCCGCGCAGGGCGTGGCCGTTGGACTTGACGCGCACCACGAAGCCCAGCTCCCGCGCCCGCGCGCCGAGCGCCAGGAAGTCCGGATGGGCCAGCGGCTCGCCGCCGGAGAGGGTGAGGTTCAGCACCTCCATCTGCCGCAGGTCGGCGAAGAGCCGGAAGTACTCCGCGCGGCCCAGGGGCTCGCCGCGCGTCGCCAAGTCGTTGTAGCAGAAGAAGCAGTCGAGGTTGCAGCGGTAGGTCAGCTCGACCAGGACGGAGAGCAGGAGGTTCTCCCGCCAGGCCCTGGCGACCACCTGGGAGAGGCTCACGGCTCCCCCTCCGCCGCCACGGCTTCCAGCAGGCCGGCGTCCTCCAGCTCGCCGGCGAACTCCAGCACGTCGCGGGCGAGGGTCGCCGGATCGGCGTCGTACTCCTGGGCGAGGGCCTCGATCCACTCGCGGATGGGGTGCTCGCCGTCGGCGAGGTCGAGCACGGAGGCGGCCACCTCGTTGAGCACCAGCACCTCGGCCGCGGACTGGCGCAGGACGACCGCCTCGCCCTCGATGCGGCGGTAGCGCACGTCGGACCGCCTCCTCAAGACGGTGGAGAGATTGATGGCGCTCATGTTGGAATCGACTTCAGTATATCCCAGAGCCCGCCGCCCAGCGAAAAGGTCAGCTCGTAGGCCGGCACCGAGCGGGCCAGCCGCTCCAGGCTGGCCAGCAGGGCCTCGCGCCGCCACGGGTCGCGGTTGACGAACGGGGCGGCGGCCACCAGGCCGGCGAGGGCGGCGGCCGGAGAGAGCGGGCGCAGGCGCTCCTCCGTCCCCTTGGCGAGGCGGAGCACGGCCCGCAGCGGAGGGCCCGCCGGCCCGCCCGCGCGCTCCCCGAGGTCGCCGGTGAAGGGGAGCTTTTCCAGGTGAGGGCCCGCGGACCGCAGCCGTACGGCATTGAGATCGTCCGAGAGCACGGTGGCGCCCCGTTCCAGGCACAGGCGGGAGGCGGTCGTCTTGCCCGCTCCCGAGGGGCCGAGGAGCAGCCAGGCCGCAGCGCCGTCGGTGACGCCGGCGCTGTGGAGCACCGCGCCGCCCTCGGCGAGCAGGCGGTAGGCGGCGAGCACCCGGAAGAAGTTCTCGAAGACGGAGGTCCACTCCTCCCCCGCCGCCTCGCAGGTCCAGAGCCCGCCCGACAGGGCCGGCGCCCAGTCGAGGCGCGCCATGAGCCGCAAGCCGGCCAGGCGCACGGAGCCGGCGTCGTGCTCCATGTCCAGCGTGTACTCCCAGCCGCGCACGTCGCGTTCGAGGAAGTCCGCGGCCGGCGCCCGAAAGACGCGGGAGGAGACGGCCGCCCCGTCCCCGGCCTCCCGGCACAGTCCCGCGAACTTCCGCCGCACCGCCTCCTCCTGCGCCGCGGAGAGCCCCGCGAAGAGGTAGGGCCCGCCGGCCACCTCCAGCGCGACGGCGCGGTCTCCCCAGGGCTCGCCGCTCCGGCGGCCCGGGAAGAGGTCGGGATAGCGGAGGAATCCGCTGCCGAAGCTCATCGCCGGAGGCGCCGCAGGACGAGGCCGAGGAAGCGCAGGAGCGAGCGGGCGCGGACGGCGGGCCTCGGGCGGGCCGCGTCGACCCGCCCGAGCACGGCGGCGAGCGGCACCGGAGCGTCGTGCGCGGCGCAGGCGTCGCCGCGGGTCACCAGGGCGAGGGACCCCGACCAGGGGCGGCAGCCGAGGAGCCGGTGGGCCAGCAGGCGCCCGTCCGCAGCGCGGAAGACCAGCACGTCACCGGGCCAGTAGAAGCGGCGGGCGGCGACGCGCACCCGGTCGCCGTCGGCCAGCAGGGGGGCCATGCAGTCGCCGCGGACGACCACCTCGACGGGCCCCTCCCGCGCGAACCGCCGGAGGGCCTCGAAGACCGCTGGCGGCCCGCCCGCGGCGGCGGGGCGGTCCGGGGCGGTCACTGCGCCTCCCGCGGGATCTCGCTGGCGAGCCGCGGATCGAGCCGCACCGCCGTGGCGAAGCTGCGGCGCGCCTCCTCCTTGCGACCGGCGAGCCACTGCACCCGCCCCAGGTTGAGGTACCCCTCCGGCCGGGGCTCCAGCGCCAGCGCCTCCGCGTAGGACTGGACGGCCGCGTCGTTGCGGCCGAGCAACAGGTACTGGGTGCCGCGCGCGATCGGGATGCCGACCTCCACCGGATCGAGGGGCGCGGCCCGCCGCAACGCCTGGAGGTTGCCCGCCATGATCTGCGGCGACGCCCGGCCGGAGGAGACCGCGGCCATGCTGAGCAATTCGACCTCGCGCAACGCGCGGCTGGCGAGCAGGCGGTGGCGCCAGCGGATCGTCTGCCCCGAGAGGCCGAGGACCAGGACGGCGAGGACCGGCCAGACGAGCACGCGCCCCTTCACGCCGCCTCCGTGGACTCCCGCAGGAGCCAACTCAGGAAGAGGAGGGCCGGGAAGGCGACGAGGGCCACCCGGAAGGGGAAGTACGCCAGGGCGAGCACCGCGAGGGCCGCCGCGCCCGCCCAGGCGAGGGCCTTCGCCTCTTCGTTTCCCCTCTCCGGGGGTGAGGTCCGCAGGGCCCCGAGGAGCACCCACAGGCCCCAGCCCAGGGCCAGCAGGCCGGGGATCCCCCACTCCGCTCCCGCTTCCAGGTACTCGTTGTGAGCGTTGGCGAAGACGACCTGCGTCTGCAGGGGGAAGAAGGGGACGCCGCGGTCGAGCAGGGCGAGCTTGGCCGGCACGAACTCCGGGCGGTAGGCGCCGTGGCCGACGCCCGTCAGCGGGTGCTCGCGCAGCATCCAGACGGCCGTGCGCCAGCCGTCGAGACGGCCGGTGAGCACGGCGTTGAGGTCCCCGCTCAGGGCCTCGCGCCCCTTCTCGATCACCCGCTGGCGCAGGGGCGGCACGACCGCCACGAGCAGGACCGCGGCGACCGCGCCACCGGCCAGGGCGAGGACCGTCCGACGGCGCGGCAGCAGGACCGCCCAGAGCACGAGACTGCCGGCGGCCGCAGCGACCACGGCGGCGAGCGTCTGGGTGAGCAGCAGGGCGTAGAGGCAGGCCGCCAGGGCGGCCGCCGTCCCCCAGACCGCCGGCCGGCCCCAGCCCTCCCCCTGCCGCAGCCGGCGCCGGAGCGACTCCTGGGCGATCAGGATCGGGAGCACCAGACAGGCGCCGAGGTCGCCGGGGTTCCCCGCGTACGAGGTGATGGCGAGGCGTGAGCCCGGGGTGAGCCCGAAGAACTCCAGCGGCTGCCAGAGGCCGTGGAACTGGCCGATGCCGATCACGGCGAGGGCGGCGGCCGGCCAGAGCAGCCCGTGCAGCAGGCGCTCGAGCCGGGCGCCCGGGAGCGCCGCGCTCCACCCCACCAGGGCGGCGGCGCCGATCCAGAGGTCGATCAGGCCCTCGCGGGCCTGGAGCGGGTGCCGGGTCGTGGCGAGCCCCGCCGTGGCGACGGCGAGGACCGGCAGGACGATCCGCACGGCCGGCAGCCGCCAGACCTCCGCGAGCCGCACCTCCTCCACCCGCCGCAGCCCCCAGGCCAGGCAGACGAGCGATGCCAGGGCGAGCCACTCGCTGGCCAGCAGCTTCGGCTGGCGGAAGGACTCCTTGGCGACCTTCGCCAGCAGGAAAGGCGGCACCAGCACCAGGAGCCAGAGGAAGAACGTCCCCAGCCGCACCTCGATCGGCGCCGGAGGCGGCGCGGCCGGCCCGGCGCCGGCCTTGCGGACCTTGGGCGGGGCCTGAGTCGCCGGCCGGCGGGGCTTGCCTCGGGACGGTTTCACGGCGGAGGAGTATATAGAGGATGCCTGAGGACAACGGCCCCGCGTCAGGTCCTGCGCTGCCTCGCCCAGCCGTACCGCCCCAGGCGCAGCAGCAGGTCGAACGGCCGGGCGAGCCGCCGGCCGAGGTAGCCGAGGCGGCTGCGGGGCCGCCCGTAGATGGCGTCGACCTGGGCGTCGGAGAGGAAGACGGCGCCGAGCACGGCGCGGGCGAGCTGCACGGCGCGGGGGCGGTCGCTCGGCTGGGGCTGGAACAGCCCGAGCCGCAGCGAGCGCTCGTACTCCGGGTCGAGGCGGCCGGCGAGGACGTGCCGGAGCAGCGTCTCCTCGGGTCCCTCCCAGCCGGCGGGGTCCTCTCCCGCGGCGAGGCGCGCGCACAGCCGGCGGACGGCGTCCGCCTCCGCCGCCGGGACGTCCTTCGCCACCCATGCGATGGCGCGGTCCGTGAGCGCTCCCAAGTCGATCAGGTCCGCCGCCATCTTGAGCAGGGAGTACGAGGAGGGCCAGTAGCCGTGCTGGCCGATGCCGTGGACGAGGGCGTGGGCCGCCTGGACCTCCGGCGCCGGCGCCGAGCAGCGGCCGGGGAAGTCCGGCAGGGGGACGAGGAGCCCGCGGCGGTCGAGCGCCTCCCAGGTGGCCGAGCCGCCCTCCAGGCGCACGCCGAGCAGGACGCGGTGGACCTCCACCGTCCCCCCCTCGGCGCTCGCCAGAGCCGGGAGCTGGTGCTCGTATCCCGGGCCCTCCGCGCCGCGCCAGCCCGCCGCGGCCAGGGCCCGCCACAGCTCGCCGGTCCGCTCCTCCGGCGCCAGCACGTCCACGTCGCACGCCCCGCGGCTGCCGGCGGCGAGGACTCCGCCCCCTTCCAGGGCCGCGAACTTGAGGAAGGCGAGGGGGATACTCAGGCCAGCCGCCGTCTCGGCCACCCGGCGGGCTCCCATCATGAGCCGCATCCCCACGGCGGCGGCGGCCGCGCGGTCCCGCCCGAAGTCCGCTGCGGCCTCGGAGCCCAGCTCGGCGGCGAGCCGCTGCCGCCCCTGCCGCGCCGCGATGCGCGCCGACACCTCAAAGCGCCGCGCCATGGCCAGGACCGCCGCCGGCTCCAGCGGACCGGGAAACGGAGCCCCGGCCGGACCGAAGGCGCGCAGCAGCATCCAGCGGACCTCGGCCGGGATCGCCAGGAGCGGCGGGCGGAAGCGGAGGGACATGGGAGGAGGATACCTCTGGCAAACCAGGCACAACAGAGCTTGACGGAGCCAAGAGAACCAAGAGTATATTTCAAGCAATGCGGCAGCATGCCGCAGGTGGATAGCCCGTAAGGGGCTAGTGTCCCGTCCGGTTAATTCGTTCGCTTTTGGGCGCGACATATGATCTACTTCGAGTATGGCGAGACCGACAGAGCGGATCAAGTTGCGTCGTGGCGATCGGGAACAACTGGAAACCTGGCTGCGCAGTTCGACCG
>DASWME010000306.1:0-4348 GCA_036399915.1 Thermoanaerobaculia bacterium | reverse complement strand
CGCCTTGCGCAGGTGCTCGAGCCCGCACTGGCCACCTGCCTCAGGCCGCACATCGGCTTCACGGTAGACGACGGCGAGCCGTGCGGGAGCGCCGGGAACGTATTCCCGGAGCGGATCGATGAAGAGCCACTCGTCGCCGGTTTTGATGTAGCCCGTGAACATCCCCCGGGTTGCCGTCACCCGGACGACGCTTTCCGGGTCGCCAGCTACCCGCCCGGCAAACGTGACGACCGGCCCAGGAGAATGCTCTACGGTGGCGCCGTCGACGATGAGGACCTCACGGTAGCCCTCAGCCCGCAGGTCATTGGGCGAGAGCTCGAGCTGGAAGAGCTGGCTGCGCAACAGCAGTGCGACGCGCCCCTGCGACTTTACCTGCTGGTCCAGCGCGGCAAGGGGCAGCTCGACTACGTCGTAGTCGTAGAACATGCGGTCGAGGACGGTGCGGACGGAGCGAGCGGGAGCCCGCTCCTCTGGCGCCACCAGGTTCCTCGGCGGGTCCTGGGCATAGGCGACCGGCGCCAGCAGGGCAAGACAGAGGATGAGGATGAGACTTCTCGTTGCTGTGATCATCTTTACCTCCTTACGGTGAACGGCTCGGGAGGCTCTCTCCCGGCCAGACTACGATCCGAGAGGCGCTAGACAGCTCCCCGGGGGAACCGCATATCCTGTATTACTTTTATAGCATAATACAAATTAAGAAGTCGAGCGGGAGGCGGGGCTCTGGCGGTGAACCTGTCCGGAGATATAGGCTCCAGGGCCGCCTTCTGTCGTCCTGAACGAGATGAACATCGGCGCCCTCGACCTCGCGGTCCTCCTGGCCTATATGGCCGGGATCGTCCTCCTCGGCATGTGGCTGGGCCGGGGAGCGCGCGACGTGGCCGAGTACGCGGTCGGCGGCCGCGACCAGCCCTGGTGGCTGATCCTCTTCTCGATCATCGCCACCGAGACCAGCGCCGTCACCTTCCTGAGCATTCCGGGCTTCGCCTACGAGCGGGACTTCACCTGGCTGCAGATCGCGCTGGGGTTCGCCATCGGCCGCTTCGCGGTCGCCTTCCTGCTGCTGCCCGAGTACTTCCGTGGCTCGCTCTTCACCTCCTACGAGGTCCTCCACCGCCGCTTCGGCGGCGCCACCAAGCAGACCGCGTCGGCGCTGTTCATCCTCACCCGCAGCCTGGCCGACGGTCTGCGGCTCTTCCTCTCCGCTCTCGTGCTCCAGGAGATGACGGGCCTCTCCATTCCCTGGGCCGTGGCGGCGCTGGGGGTCACGACGGTCGTCTACACCTACCTCGGAGGCATACGGGCGGTGCTGTGGAGCGATCTGGTCCAGTTCGTCCTCTACCTCGCCGGCGCGCTGGTGGCCCTCGTTGCCATCCTGCATCGCCTCCCGGGCGGGTGGGACCAGCTCGTCGCCATGGGAGAGACCGCCGGCAAGTTCCGCGCGCTCGCTCTCCGCCTCGACTGGAACGAGCCGTACGGGTTGTGGGCCGGCTTGGTGGGAGGCGCGTTCATCACCCTCGGCTCGCACGGCGTGGACCAGCTCATGGTGCAGCGCTATCTTTCGGCGCGCGGCCTGCCGGAGGCTCGGCGCGCCCTCTGGGTGAGCGGCCTGGCCGTGGTGGCGCAGTTCGCGCTCTTCCTGCTGATCGGCGTCGGGCTCTGGAGCTTCTACCAGCTCCACCCGCCCACCGCGCCCTTCGACCGCCCGGACCGCGTCTTCGCTCGCTTCATCCTGGACGAGCTGCCGACTGGCCTGGTGGGACTGCTGCTCGGCGCCATCTTCGCCGCCGCCATGACGAGCTCCCTCAACTCGTGCGCCACTGTGGCCGTCAATGACCTCTACGTCCCGCTGGCGCGCAGGCAGGTCTCCCCGGAACGGCAGTTGTGGCTGACCCGCATCCTCACCGCGTTCTTCGGAGCGGTGCAGATCGCGGTGGGCATCGCCGGCCAGTGGCTAAAGGCGTCCATCGTGAGCAGCGTCTTGGGTATCGCCGCCTTCACCACCGGCATCGTGCTCGGGGTTTTCTTCCTCGGCATGTTCACGCGCCGGGTAGGCCAGCGCGCGGCGCTCGCGGGCCTCGTCTTCGGCTTCGCAGGCATGACCTGGATCTTCTTCGCCACCTCGCTGGCCTGGCCCTGGTACGCCCTGGTGGGATCGCTGCTGACGGTTGCCGCGGGGCTCGCCGCGAGCACCGTCTGGCCGCGGGAGGAGACTTTGCTCTACGGATAGAGCACAGCGCCTGCCGCCGATCCTGGCGCCAGTTCAGGCCGGGGGAGCTTCGGTCGGCAGCAGTTCCAGCGGCAGTGCCAGCCTCACGGCGTTGAAGTGACGACGGTCCGTGGTGGCGATCCGGCCCATCCCCAGATGCTCTGCCAGCGCCATCACCGCCGCATCGACGAAGCCGAGGCGAAGGCTCTCATACTTTCGGTTCAGCTCCAGGATTCGGGGATAGCTCTCCTGAGGAAGATCGGCAACGAAGTACGATCCGTCTACCAGACCTTCATAGAAGGAAACCTGAGCCTGGTTCCCGAACCGCTCTCCTAGGAGATAGTCCACTTCGGAGATCACAGGCACGGGTACGATAAGCCCCCCAGCCTCTGCCTCAATGAGTCTGCGCGAGGCGGGATGCCAGGCATCTCGCCGATCGTAGTAGGCGAAAAGAACGTCTGTATCGAGGAGAACGGCCACTATGGGCGATCCTTGCCGAACCCCAATTCGCCGAGGACTTCTTCAGCCCGGCTTGCCGTATCCGTGCGGCCGCTATCGAAGGCGCCAGCTCCCGGGGGGACTTTCCGGGGTACGCTCGAGAGGTAGCTGCGGAGAGCTTCACGGAGCAGTTCAGCCATAGGCTGCTTTCGTCGCATGGCCTCGAGCTTGAGCAGCACCTCGAGATCAGGATCGAGATAGATCGTCGTGCGCTTCATGGGGCGATGGTAGCATATATGTCCCTGACCTCTTCTGGCGCCCTGGGTGGGGTATGCCCTACGGATAGAGCAGCGCCTGCCGCCGATCCCTTCGCCATGCGGAGTGGTCGGCGGCGTCGGTGGCCAGGATCTCCTCCACCGTCTTTCCTGCCCGCAGGTCCTGGAGAGGTCGCGGAGTGCCAAGGAGACGGGTGAGGGCGTCGCCGCCCTCCCGCCATTCAAAGCCGGGTTGGCGAGAGAGGAGCGCCAGGAGGGTGACCCCGAGCCGGTAGGGCTCGGCCGTCGCCGGATCGGTGACGCGCACCCGCAGGCCGCGACATTCTTCATCCGGATACTTGGGATTGGGTGCGGCGGGCGACGCCCGAGGAGTGAAGGAGGCCGGCTCCAGGTGGAAGCCGGGCACCGAGGTCGCCACACCGGAGGAGTCGAGCCACGGGGCGCCGAGGAGGAGAAAGGACGATTCCGTTCCTCGCCCCTCGGAGACGTTGGTGGCTTCCAGCAGCGCCGTGCCGGGATAGGCGAGAGCGGCCTCGGCGCTGCGCAGGTTGGGCGACGGCGACACCCACGACCGGCCGGTGTCGGTCCACGTCATGCGCCGCGTCCAGCCGGTCATGGGCACGACCGTGAGGCGCGCCGGCCGCTCGCGGTGCGCGTTGACGTAGCGGGCCATCTCGCCGAGCGTCAAGCCGTGCACGAGCGGCCCGGGAGCGAGGTTGAGGAAGCTCGCCGGGACGACGTCCCGAGGCGCGCTCACCGGGCCTTCGATCCGCTCTCCCCCGAGCGGGTTGGGGCGGTCGAGCACCACGAAGTCGACCCCTGAGTCCGCGGCCGCTTCGAGAGCGAGGATCAGGGTGCTGACGTAGGTGTAGAAGCGCACCCCGGCGTCCTGGAGGTCGAAGACCAGCGCGTCGAGTCCCTCGAGATCGGCGGGTTGCGGCCTGCGCCGGTCGCCGTAGAGGCTCACGACCGGCAGGCCGCTCGCCGGGTCACGGCCGCTCTCGATGCCCTTGCCCGCCGCGGCCTGGCCGCGAAGCCCATGCTCGGGAGAGAAGAGCCGTACCACGCTCAGCCCGCGCTCGCGCAGCACCTCGACGGCATGGCGGCCGTCCGCCGTCACCGACGCCGCGTGGACGATCAGGCCCAGCCGCTTGCCGGCCAAGGCCTCGATCTCACCGGCGGCGACACGATCCAAGCCCACTTGAACCGGCGGCTCGGCCAGCGCGCGGACAACGGCGTCGGCCACTGCCGGCCGCACCTCGCGGATGAGCTGGTTCTCGCGGGTGGGGTGCACGCGGTTCGTCAGCAGGATGACGAAGAGCTGCCGCTCCGGGTCGATCCAGACCGAGGTGCCAGTGAAGCCGGTGTGACCGAAAGAGCGGGATGAGAAGAGCATGCCGGCGGAGGAGCCCTCGGCGGACCTGGTGTC
>DASWME010000305.1:0-4149 GCA_036399915.1 Thermoanaerobaculia bacterium | reverse complement strand
AGCCCGGCGAGCTACGGGAATTCCTGCGCGGGCTCCTGCCCGACCCCCTGATCCCGCAGGCGTTCGTCTGGCTGGAGAGACTGCCGCTCACCGTCAACGGCAAGGTGGACCGCCGGGCGCTGCCCGACCCACCCCGGGAGGAATCCCGGAAAGGCGGGTTCGAGCCGCCCGCCACGCCCGTGGAGGAGGAGGTGGCCGCGATCTGGCGCGAGCTCCTCACGCTCGAGCGGGTCGGCCGGCACGATAACTTCTTCGAGCTGGGCGGCCATTCGCTGCTCGCCGCCCGGATCGTCGCGGCGCTGCGCGAGAGGTTCGGCGTCGAGGTGCCGCTGCGCATTCTCTTCGAGAAGCCCACGGTGGTCGAGCAGGCCCGGGCCGTAGCCGAGATCCGGCTCGAGCAGGCGACCGACGCCGAGGTCGAACGGCTGCTCGCGGACCTCGAGAGCCTCTCTGAAGAGCAAGCCGAAGCGCTGCTCGGCGCCGGCGAGGGCGGCGCGTCAAAGGATGGACCGCGATGAGCGATCTCGCCGGCCGGCTCGTCGGCCTCTCGCCCAGGAAACGCGAGCTGCTCCTGCGCCGCCTACTCGAAGCTCCGGCCGCCGGAGGCGCAGAACCCGTTCCGGAAGCGGCTCGGCCTTACCCTGCGGACGCTCCCGCTCCCCTCTCGTTCGCCCAGCGCCGGCTCTGGTTCCTGCATCGCCTCGATCCGGGTTCGGCCGCCTACAATCTCCCCTTCGGGGTGAGCCTCTCGGGGCCGCTCGATCCCAGAGCCCTCGCCCATACCCTCACGGAGATCGCCCGCCGCCACCAGCCGCTCCGCACCACTTTCACGGAGGTCCGCGGCGAGCCGGTCCAGTTGATCGCCCCGCCCGCTCCCCTGCCTCTGCCGATTGTCGACCTCTCCGCCCTGCCTCCGGAGTGCCGCCGGCCCGAAGCCCTGCACCTCGCCGCGGAGGAGGCCGCCCGGCCTTTCGACCTCGCGCAAGGCCCACTGTTCCGGCCCCTTCTGCTCCGCCTAGCGGCAGCCGAGCACGTGGCCTCCCTGACGATGCATCACATCGTCACCGACGGCTGGTCCACAGGAGTGCTCCTCAGGGAGGTCGCGGCGCTCTACCCGGCGTTCGCGGCGGGTCTCCCTTCGCCCCTGCCCGGCTTGCCGGCGCGCTACGCGGACTTCGCCGCCCGCCAGCGCCGCTGGCTGGAGGGTCCGGAGCCCGCGGCCCTCCTCGCCTGGTGGAAGGAGCGGCTCGCCGGAGCGCCTATCCTGGAGCTGCCCACGGACCGACCGCGGCCGGCCATCCGCCGGAGCCGTGGCGCGAAGGAGCTCTTCTCCTTCCTCCCCGAGTTGATCCTCCCCCTCCGGGAGTTGGCCCATGCCCGCGGAGCGACCCTCTACGCGGGCCTCTTCGCCGTCTTCCAGATCCTCCTCCACTGCTACACCCGGCAGGACGATCTCGTGGTCGGCTCGCCGGTAGCTGGCCGCGACCGTCCCGAGGTCCAGAACCTGATCGGCTTCTTCGTCAACGCGGTGGCCCTGCGCGGGCGGGTGGACGGCGGGGAGACCTTCCGCGAGCTGCTCGATCGCACCCGCGGCGTTTGCCTGGAAGCCTGGAGCCATCAGGACCTCCCCTTCGAGAAGCTCGTGGAAGACCTCCAGCCCGAGCGCAGCCTGTCCCGCACCCCCATCTTCCAGGTCGTCCTCTCCCTGGCGGAGCGGCCGGCCCCGCCGCGCCTACCCGGCCTGGAGATCGAGCCTCTTACCATTCCCACGGGTGCCTCGATTTTCGACCTCACCCTGATGCTGGCCGAGAAGGACGGAAGGATCGAGGGCATCGCCGAGCGTGATACCGACCTTTTCGACGCGGCGACCGTCCGACGCCTCCTCGGACACTTCCGCAACCTGATCGCCGGGGCCGCCGCCAATCCGGACTGTCCTGTGGCGGAGCTACCGCTGCTGGACGAGGCGGAGCGCCACCAGCTCGCCGTCGAGGCCGCAGCGCGCGACGAGATTGATGGCGGGACCGATCTCTACACCCTCTTCGCCGCCCAGGCTGAGCGGCGGCCCGAGGTGATCGCCCTGTCCTACCAACGCGAGAGCCTCACGTACGGCGAGCTCTCCCGGCGCGCCGAGGGGCTGGCCCGGCGCCTCCGGAGCCGCGGCGTGGGCCCGGAGGTGCCGGTCGCCCTGCGGTGCGACCGGGAGCCCGGACTGGTGGTGGCGATCCTGGGCGTCCTGGCCGCCGGAGGCGCGTACGTGCCCCTCGATCCCGCCTGGCCGGCGGAGAGGATCGACTTCGTCCTGGAGGACAGCGGCGCGCAGGTGGTGGTGCGCGGCACCGAGGTTCACGGCGAGGGGAAGAGGAGGCCGGGGAAGGCGGCCCTCCCGGACAACACCGCCTACGTCATCTATACCTCGGGCTCTACCGGGCGGCCCAAGGGAGTCGCGGTCACGCACCGCAATGTCACCCGGCTGCTCGCGGCCACCCGCCCATGGTTCGGCTTCGGCGCGGGGGATGTCTGGACCCTCTTCCACTCCTACGCCTTCGATTTTTCGGTCTGGGAGATTTGGGGGGCGCTCGCCTTCGGCGGACGGCTGGTCATCGTTCCCTGGGAGACCAGCCGCTCGCCCCAGGCCTTCGCGGACCTCCTGGAGCGCGAAGGGGTCACCGTGCTCAATCAGACCCCCTCGGCCTTCTATGGGTTGGCCGACCTGGAGCGGCGGACGGGTCGGACTGTCGGCCCCCACCTGTCCTGGGTGATCTTCGGCGGCGCGGCCCTGGACGCCGGCTGTCTCTCCCCTTGGTGGGAGCGCCACCTGCCCGGCCGGCCGCGGCTCGCCAACATGTATGGCATCACGGAGACCACCGTGCACGTCACCTTCCGGCCCGTGGAACCGGAGGACGCCTGGAGCGGCTCGGCGAGCGCCGTCGGCCGGCCGATCCCGGATCTGTCGGCTCACGTGCTGGGTCTGGGGCTCGAGCCTGCTCCCCTTGGCGTGCCGGGCGAGCTGCACGTAGGCGGCGCGGGCCTGGCCCGGGGCTACCTCGGGCGGCCGGAGCTGACCGCCGAGCGCTTTGTGCCCGATCCGTTCACGGCCGAGCCCGGCGCCCACCTCTACCGGACGGGCGACCTCGCCCGGCTCCGCCCTTCGGGGGAGTTGGAGTACCTGGGCCGGGTGGACCGCCAGGTCAAGGTACGCGGCTTCCGCATCGAGCCCGGGGAGATTGAGGCCGCCCTCACACGCCACCCAGCGGTGGCCGAGGCCGCCATCGTGCTGCGGGACGACCTGCCCGGCGGGCGAGGGCTCGCGGCCTTCTGGGTGGCCGCGGGACCGGTTGCGCCGGGTGCGCCGGAGCTGCGGGCCTTCCTCAAAGAGCGGCTGCCGGAGCCGCTGGTACCGGCAGCCTTCATCCGCCTCGACCGCCTCCCCCTGACGCCCAACGGCAAGATGGACCGCCACGCCCTGGCCGCCAGCTTCCTTCCCGTCGCTGGAGAGCCCGCCGGGGAGGCCTGGGCCGCGCCCCGCACCCCGGCGGAGGAGCTGATGGCCGGACTCTGGTCCGACCTGCTCGGCCGCGAGCGGGTGGGGGTCCACGATGACTTCTTCGACCTGGGCGGCCATTCGCTCCTCGCCACCCAGCTCGTGTCCCGCGTGCGGGAAACCTTCGGGGTCGAGATTCCCTTGCGGACCGTCTTCGAGGCTCCGACCCTGGCGGCCCTGGTGGCGGCGATCCACGGCAGAGCGGAGGAGGACTTGTCGCCGCCCATCGTACCCATATCCCGGGAAGGCGACCTGCCGCTCTCCTTCGCCCAGCAGCGGCTCTGGTTCCTGGACCGGCTCGTTCCCGGCAACCCCTTCTACGTCATGGCTTTCGGGATGCGCCTGGAGGGCCGGCTGCGCGTCGAGGCCTTGCGGGGCGCCCTGCGCGAGGTGGTGCGCCGGCACGAGGCGCTGCGCACCACGTTCCACTCGGTCGCCGAGGAGCCGCGGCAGGTCGTCGTGGACCGGCTGAACCCCGAGCTGCCGCTGGTCGACTTGGCGGGGCTCCCGCCGGTGCGGCGCGAGGACGAGCTGCGTGCCCTCGGGCGGAGCGAGGCGCGCCGGCCGTTCGACCTCCAGCGCGGCCCGTTGCTGCGCGGTCTGCTGGC
>DASWME010000304.1:0-6280 GCA_036399915.1 Thermoanaerobaculia bacterium | reverse complement strand
ACCAGGCGCAGCAGCTCGCCTTCGGGCGAGAGCTCGGCCACCGCGTCCAGGCCCGTCACGGCCACGAACAGGCGCCCGTCGGGCGCGGGAGCGACGTGGTGGAGGTCGTTGAAGCAGGGATGCGAGATCACCCGCCGGATCTCGAAGCTCGGGAAGTCGCAGATCAGCACCTCCGTCTGGGTGCAGAGGTAGGCGGTCTTCCCCTGGAAGGTGGCCGCCTTGAAGACATGGGACGGCGTCTCGTCCGGGCAGTGCTCCGGCGGCGACTCGTACTCCAGGACCCGCTCCGTCCGGCCGTTCTGGACGCGCACGACCACGGCCTTCTTGTATTGCGACCACTCCTTGGGCAGAGAGAAGCTGATCCTCTGCTCGCCGCCGACCACCCAGAGCGTTTCCGTCATGCCTCGTTCCGCCTCGAGAACCCGCTGTCGCGGACCAGCCGCAGGGCGTTCTTCCATTGCGAGGGTTCGATGTAGACGAACGTGCGGATGCCGACCAGCTTGCGCGCCGACCAGACCATGGCCAGGTTCAGGGCGATCAGCGTCAACGTCGTCGCGAGCGCGATGCCATAGGCGCCCCAGACCGGGGCCAGGGCCAGGCTCAGCGCCACGTTGAGCGCGGCGCCGCCGATCGTCAGCACCAGCAGCCGCACGTGGTGCCCGGCCATCTGCAGGGCATAGCCCGCCGCTCCGGAGGCGGAGTCCCAGAAGGCGCCGAGAGCCAGCACGAGGAGGATGCCCCAGGCGCCCACGTACGAAGGGCCGTACGCCAGCCGGATCAGGGGGCGGCCGAACAGCAGCAGGCCGGCGAGGCAGGCGGCCGAGAGCATCGCCACCAGGGTGGCCGCCGTGCGGGCCAACCGCTCCATCTCCCGCCTGCGGCCGTCGGCGTAGAGGACGGAGAACTCCTGAGGGACGACGTAGTTGGCGGTGCTGGGGATCGCCGCCATCACCTGGAGCAGGGTGGCCGCGATGCCGTAGACCGCCACCTGCTCGTGGGGCCGCGCCCAGGAGAGGATCCACAGGCTCGAGGAGACGAAGAGCACGGAAGCGGCGCTGCGCAGCCCCATGGCCGTGGAGGTGCCGAGGATCTCCCGGACGCCTGCCGGGGCGCTGGCGACGCGCGGTTCGGAGCCTTCGCCGGACGTGGTCGAGACGAGCGCCAGGGCGTAGCCCAGGGAGGTGAGCAGCAGCGCGCCCACGTAGACGGAAGCCAGCATCTCCCAGGGCTCCTCATGGGACGCCGTCATCAACAGGACCAGGAAGCCTGCCAGGATGAGGCCCCGCGGCACCAGTTGCATGAGCAGCGCGGAGAGGGAGTAGAGCCGGAACGCCCGCAGGTAGCTGTCCACGAGGTGGCCAAAGGAAGACAGGACGGCCGCCGCGATCAGGAAGGTGGCGGCCGGCGTCAGCTCGGGGGCGTCCAGCTTGCGGGCGATGGCGGGCCAGGCCAGGACCAGCGGCGGCACCACCAGAGCCCAGAAGGAGATCTGCAGGCCGAAGAGGCGCCGCCGCAGCAGCGCCGTCGCCTGCTCGCCCCCCTGGCCGCGGCTGACCGGGGCGAAGCGGAGCGCCGCCGCTCCGAGCCCGAGCTGCAGCACCATGCCCAGCGCCATGATCGCCTGCTGCAGCAGCATGTAGGAGGCGACGGCCGGCTTCTCCGCCACGCGCACCAGCACCATGCCGCTCAAGAAGCCCATCGCCATTCCGGCGAAATGGCAGATGCCGAACAGCGCTCCGCCCCGCAGCAGCCGGCCCTGGATCAGCGGGCCGGCCTCGGCGTCCGCGACGCTCTCCCGGGAACCGGCGGCTTCCATGGCGCTCAGGGGAATCGAAAGGCGGTCGCCGCGGGTCTGCATGTCTGCAGATCGGTCCTTTCTCACGAGGGTCGGGCGCATGAACGGATGCCTACGCGATCGCCGCCTTCGCGTGCAAGAACGTTGCCCGTCAGCGTCTGCCCGCTGGTTTCTCCGCAGGGCCGGTAGAGGTCTCCTCGGCCGCCAGGGCCACGGCGGCGTGCAGACGGGTGAGGACCTGCCCCTGGATCTTGCTCAGCGGCAGCACCTCCCCGCGCGTGTGGCGCAGGATGAGCTGGATCATCCCCTCCCCGGCCGCGGTCAGGGCGGGGTCTCCGGTCTGGCGGGCGGCGCGCATGAGCAGGGCGGCGGTGGCGAACTTCTCGGGGTTGTAGAGCTCGCGGTCCCGGGGCTCGACCGCCAGCAGGGAGCCGCCGATCCGCGGGCCGCTCCAGGTGATGGCGAGCTGGTTCGACCACGGGGCGTCCAGGGCGTCGCCGCCGGCGCGGCGCGGCCGGCCGGTCCCCAGCTCCGCCACCGTGCGCGCGACGGCGGCGAGGACGCGGCTGGGCGGGAGCGGCGGCTCGCCGATCGGAGAGTCCCCGGTGTCCCGCTGCAGGCGGTAGAGGTTCTCGGCGTCGTAGAAGCCGTTGGTCCAGACCGGCCCGGCGTCGTAGGCGCCCGGCTCCTTGACCGTATTTATGCCGAGGAAGCCGTAGCGTTTCCCGTCCTTTTCGACCTCGACGTAGTGCTGGGTCACGGCGCGGGCCAGCCCCGAGTGGTAGTCCTCCAGGAAGCTCGGGTCCTCGCTCGCCAGCCCCAGGAAGCGGAAGGCGGCGAGCCACTGCCCGGCCACCCGGCCGGTGAGGCCCGAGGCGTCGTTGTCGGGAGGATGGGTGGCGGCGCAGGCCGGACCGTCCGGGCCATGGGGCACCCTGACCGGCGTCCGGCCCCGGCTCGGGCAGATCAGGCGGCGCATGCTGTCGCCCCCCCGGCGGACGACGTCCACCACCGTCGAGTCGCCCGTCAGCCAGTAGTAGAGGAAGAGGTTCTCGAAGTAGGCGTGGGAGCTGTTGAAGTCCGCCCGGTAGGCGCCGTAGCCGGTGGGAGACTGGCCGCAGTAGAACCAGTCCTCCTCGGGCCCGCACTGCATGATCTGGGTATGCAGCGTGCGCAGGGCGCCCGGGAAGGCCAGCTCGTCGAGCCACTCGACCTGGCCCGTGCGCATGGCCCAGATCGCCGCCGTCGCGATCGTGTTGTGGTAGTCGGTCCAGGTGGCGCACCAGAAGGGGGTGTCCCAGGCCTCGCCCGGCGTGGGATCGTCCGCGCAGTCGATCTCACCGGGCGTGCCCTGCTCGCGCTCTCCCCAGTAGCGCGGATAGACGCCGAAGGTCATCAGCCCCGCCAGGCCTTCGGCGTCGACCTCCCTGGTCGTCCGCTCGAGCACCGCCGCGATCAGCTTGTCGTAGGCCGCGAGGCTCTTGGGCAGGGGGCCCGCCGGCACCTCGTCCACGGCTTCGGAAGCCGTGAACCAGGCCGCGTCGGGCCAGGCGCGCAGCGGCCGGTTGAGCGGCGCCCAGAGCAGGCGGTCGAGGTCGGGGCGCTTCGCGGGCCCCGGGAGAGCGGTCACGGCGAAGGTCGCGAACAGCCCCTGGTGGTTGGCGAGCCAGGCCCTGTCGTCCACCAGGTCCACGGCCAGCCGGCCGTCCGGGAGCAGGCGCAGGGCCTGCGGCTCGTAGCGGTGCATGTGGTTGAGGCCCACCGCCACCGAGCCGGCCGGTCCGGAGGCGGCCAGCATGCCGCCGTCCGCGCGGCTCCCCTGGCGGCGCTCGCCGCCGGCGGCCGCCTCGAAGCGCAGCGGCGCGAAGCGGCGGTCGCGCAGGAGCTGGCGCACCCAGGCGCCCTGCCGGGAGCGCTCCTCGTCCAGCGGCACCTCCAGCGCGGGCTCCTTGAAGGCTCCGACCGCCGTCACCGCCGCCGGGCGCGGGCCGCCGAGATCGAGCGCCAGCGCGTCGCGCGCCTGCTCGACGAGGACGCCGTTGGGCTTGCCCTCCTTGGTCTTGAGGCACCCAGGGCATTCGAGGTCCCCCTCCCAGGCCACGGCGTGGCGCACCACGGCGGTGGGAGAGCCGGCGGTGAAGACGTAGCGCCGCCGCGAGCCGAAGCGCCCCTTGCCGACCGGCGGCAGGTCGTAGACGCCGTCGATCGCCACCACCGCCGAGAGCGGTCCGGCGGACTCGATCCGCACGCTGCGCACGGCGGAGTGCCCGCCCTCCTCGCCCGCCGCCCGCAGGGCGAGCCCGGAGCCGGTCACGATCCGCCGGCCGCCGGGCAGGAGGACCTCGTCGAACAGCGACCCCGCGCTGCCGCCGAGCTTGAAGACGGCGGCGCCGGTGTCCACCACCACCTGCGGCCCCAAGCGGGTGAGCCGCAGCGGCGCGGGCGGCGGCGGGTTCGCTCCGGCGGAGCCGTCCGCCACCAGGGTGTAGACGGCGCTCCCGCGCGCGGCCACCGTGGCGGGGAAGACCGCCAGGAGCCATTGGACGGGAGCTGCGGTATCCTCTTTGCCTGCGTTCCAGCGCGCCAGCACGTGGAACTCCGCCGGCACCGGCCGGCCCGCGGCGTCCAGGATCGTCAAGGTGCGCGGGTCGCGCACTCCCAGCGAGCGTGGCAGCGGCACGCCGGAGCGCACGATTTCGCCGGAACGGGCGACGCCGGCCGTCTCGCGCACGGTCAGGGAGATCCGGGCGGGAACGCCTTTTGCGGGAGTGGCGGGAACAGGAGCCGCGGCGGAGGTCGCCGCGAGCGCCGGCGCGGCGGGCGGCGCCGCCTCCAGGGCGGTGCGCTCCGGCCGTTCCGGCGCGGCGCAGGCCAGCGAGGTCCCGAGCAGGAGCAGGAGAGGGATCGAGCGTAGCTTCATAGGGAGAGGTCCGGGTGCGAAATCCGGACCAGGAGGCCGAGAGCCCAAGGAGGGACGTCTTGCCCTGGAACGAAGAGAGCTATCTCCGTTTTTTCCCCCCCCTGACCTGGCAGAGCGATCCGCAGATCGAGTCGGTCCTCGCGCGGGTTCCCGCCGGCGCCCGCATCCTCGACCTCGGAGCCGGCGGCCGGCTGATCGCGCCCAACGTCATCTGCGTGGACTTCATCCCCTTCCCGCACACCCGCCTGGTGGCCGACGTCCAGCGCCTCCCCGTGCGCGACGGCGCGGTGGACCTCGTCTTCGCCACCGGCCTGCTGGAGCACGTCGAGGACGAGAGGGCCGTGCTCGGCGAGATCCAGCGGGTCCTCCGCCCCGGCGGGCTCGCGCACGTCGAGCTGCCGTTCCTCCAGCAGTACCACGAGGATCCGATCGATTGCCGGCGGCTGACCGTGGACGGCCTGGAGAGGGAGATGAAGCGGGTGGGGCTTGAGACGGTCAAGTCGGGCTTCCACATCGGCCCGACGGTGACGATCCTGACCCTGCTCGCCTACTACGGGGCCATCGTGTTCGAGGGCCGGAGCCTGCCGGCGCGGGCGGTCTCGACGGGAGTGTTCCTGCTCCTCTCCGTGCTCTTCTTCCCGTTCAAGTTCCTCGACCGCCTCCTGCTGCGCAAGCGCAGCGCCCATCGCCTCGCCTTCGGCGTGTTCTGCACCTCGCGGAAGGCCCCGGCGGCGGGCGGCGGCTGAGGCACGGTCTCGCAAAAAGGGAAATTCGGGACACCCGGAGAAGAAAGAATTACGCGGCGGGTCTGCTCCCCGCGAGAGGCCCCCGACGGCTGAGGACGCCGCCCCCGGTGGGTATACCTCCCCACGCGGGCGCCAGGGACAGCTCTGCCCGGATCGGACTTCGCGCCGTGCCGGTTACCAGCGATCGCCGCCGTCGCCGCCGCCGTAGCCCTGGCTGCGGGAGTGGCTGGGGCCGCCCCCCCGGTTCTCGCGCGGGCGGGCTTCGTTGACGTTGATCTTGCGACCCATCAGGTCGCGGCCGTTCAGGCTGTTGATGGCAGCCTCGGCCTCCGAGCGCTCCGGCATCTCCAGGAAACCGAACCCTTTCGACTGGCCGGTGACCTTGTCCTTGATGATGGTGCAGGACGACACCTGGCCATACTCCTCGAAAGCCGCTCGCAATTGATCCTCAGTGATCCGATAGGGCAGGTTCCCCACATACAAATTCATCGCGTTCTCCTTTGACATGTTCGGCATCATGCTGCAAGCAAAACCTCTGCCTGCGTTTTTCACGAACGCTCCGGCGGCGCCGCCAGGAGCGTTCGGAGCTGCTGCGGGTCGACCGGCTTGACCAGGTGGTGATCGACCCCGGCGAGGCGGGAGCGGTGGCGGTCCGCCTCCTGCCCGTAGCCGGTGAGGGCGATGAGGCGGGCGCTGGCGAGCCTCGGGATGGCGCGCAGCTCCCGCGCGACCTGGTAGCCGTCCATCCCCGGCAGGCCGATGTCCAGCAGCACGGCGTCCGGGCAGGCGGCCCGCGCCAGCCGCAGGGCCGAGATCCCG
>DASWME010000303.1:0-28324 GCA_036399915.1 Thermoanaerobaculia bacterium | reverse complement strand
CTCGGCCACTCCAACCAGGTCGGCGTGGGGTTCTGTCTCCGCAGACCATAGACTCCTCCTGGAAATTCCCTCCTCGGCCTCGCGCCGGGGAGGGAACCCTCCAGGGAACGTGACTCGATGAAGACCTACGAGCTGATCCTGGCGGCCCTGTGCGTCTGGCGGATCACCCATCTGCTCGAGGCGGAGGACGGTCCGTGGGACCTCGTCGTCCGGCTGCGCCGCGCGGCGGGAGACGGGTTCTCCGGCAAGCTCCTGGACTGCTTTGATTGCCTCAGCCTCTGGATCAGCGCCCCCTTCGCCTGGGGATTCGGCGAGTCGTGGCGGGAGCGGCTGCTGCTGTGGCCTTCGCTGTCCGCGGTGGCGATCTTTCTTGAGCGGCTCACGGCCCGGCGCACGGGACCGCCGCCGGCGCTTTATATTGAAGACAAGGAGGTTCCCTCATGGCCTGCTGCGGAAAGCAACGGACCCAGTTCGTCGGATCCTACTCAGGAAGCCCGCCACCCGAGCGCCACTTCTTCCGCTACGTTGGAGGGACAGCCCTGACGGTCGCCGGTCCGGTCTCCGGGAAGTACTACCGCTTCCCCGCCCCGGGCGCGACCGTGGAAGCCGACCCGCAGGACGCTCCCTCGCTGGAGCAGGTCCCCCAACTCCGCCGGGTCTGACGAATATCCCTTCTACCCTTCCGGCCCCGGCAGCGGCTCGTCCTTGGTCAAGAACGGCGGCCGCTTCATCTCTTTGACGCATGAGGTATCCAGACCGTAGGGCGTGCCGTTGGCGATGAAGTCGTTGATCAGCTTGAAGTAGCAGTCGGCGTGGGCGAGCCCGCCGGGGCCGTGGGAAGCGTCGCGCATCACCACGTTCAGGCTGTTCGGCAGGCGCCGCGCGGCCTCGGCAGCCCACTCCGGCGGCGTCGCGGGATCGAGCCAGCCGGTGAGGATCAGCGTCGGCGCGAGCGACTCGACCGGCTTGAAGAAATCCTCCGGCACCTGGGCGCGCGGCCAGAACGAGCAGGCCTCGACCTGATCGCGGATGCGGTCGTCGCCCTGGTAGGTGTTCGCGATCAGGGCGGGGACCTCGTTCTTGTCGATGCGCGGCACGTCCTCGGCGCAGGTGATCGAGAGGTAGAGGCCGATGTTCCAGTTCGGATCGGTGCGGTCGAGGATCGTCATCAGCATCATCGGGCCGTAGTCCCCCTGGGCGGCCCTGTGGACGTAGAGCGGGATGCGCACCGAGAGGAACGGGCTGTACTGCATGGCACGCAGGGTGGTGGTGAACGCGCCCTTGCCGATCGACAGCTCCACGGGCTTGCCGGTCTTCGGCGGATACTGGATCGTCTGCTTCACCGGCCCCTGATCGAGCCGGGCCACGACTTTCGCGAGGTCGCTCCGCAGGTCGGGGAAGGCCGCGCGGCAGCTCTCCTCGGCGGCGCAGTCGTCGAAGAGCTTGTCGATCGACTCCTGCGCCTTGCGGGCGTGGTAGAGCGGCATACGGGCGTCCATGATCATCACGCCGGCGAGGATGGCGCTGCGCACGTGCTCCGGGTGCTGCCGCATGTAGGCCTGCGCCGCCCGGGTGCCGTAGGAGCCGCCGAAGACGTTGATCCGCTCGTAGCCGAGCCACGCCCGCACGTCGTCGAGGTCATCCATGGCGATCGGCGTGGTGTACTGGGTGAGATCGGCCTGGGCGGCGAGCTGCGGCTCGCAGGCCCGGAGCGTCGCCATGGGGAAGAGGGTGCGCATGTAGTTCTGGAGGTCGGTCTCGCTGCCGGGCAGAGCGCAGTGGAGGGGGTGGGACTTGCCCGTCCCGCGCTGGTCGACCAGGACGACGTCGCGCTGCTTGCGGACCTCGCCGAGCGCCTGCGCCATGCCCGCGGCCGCGCCGGCCGAGCCGTAGCCAGGGCCGCCGTTGATGTAGAAGACCGGGTCCGGCGCCGGATGGGGGCTCAGGGCGGGCAGCACGACCACGTAGAGGTCGATCTTCCGGCCGCTCCGGGCCGCCCGGTTCTCCCACACGGGCAGGGTGCCGCAGAGGACCTCCTCCTGGATTCCCCCGACTTTGCACGGCTTGAGCTTCTGATGGATCGTCCGCGCTGCGGCGGGGGAACCCTGCGGCGCCCCGGTGAGAGCGGAGGAGAGCAGGGAGAGGGAGAGCCAGGGCAAGAGAGTTTTCTTCATGTGGATTCCTCGAAGCTCGCTCCCAGCAAAGTACGGCGGCCGGAGGCGCGGGTTTCGCCTGAAACCTTGCGCCCCTCCTGGCATCCCAAAGTCCAGAGCGGGTCTGTCTGGCGTATTGTTAGACGAGACCTGCCATCGACCGGTTAGGAGCCTGAATGACCGAGCCGCCCGCCGAGGCCCCCGCCGGGGGAGAGCCGGAACCCCAGAGAGAGGCGCCGTCCCCCGCCGCCGAAGACGCTCCCGTGGCCGCCGCGGCGGAGTCCGCGGAGCCCGCCTCCGAGCCGGAGCCGGCCCCCGCCGCGCCATCGCCGCGGCCGCTGGTGAAGCGGCATCACTGGATCGTGCGGACCGCGCACTGGGCGAACGCCGTGCTGCTCGCCGGCATGATCATGAGCGGGCTCCAGATCTACCATGCCTTCCCGCACTTTGGGCCGCGCGGCGGCCCATACCTCCCGAACCACTGGGACGGCAAGTACTTCCCGAAGTGGGCCCGTCTCGGCGGCTGGCTCGCCGGGGGGCTGAACTGGCATTTCGCGCTGGCCTGGCCGTTTGTGATCACGGGCCTCGTCTATCTGATCTTCCTGCTGGCCTCGGGAGAGTGGCGCTCGCTCCTGTTCCGGCCGCGGGACGTCCCCCGCGCTTGGCAGATGCAGCTCTATTACCTGCGCCTGCGCCGGGAGCACCCGCCGCAGGGCAAGCACAACGCCCTGCAGAAGGCGGCCTATACCTTCATCTTCCTCCTGGGCGTGCTGGCGGTGCTCACCGGCTTCGCGATCTACAAGCCGGTCCAGCTCGCCTGGCTCACCGCGGCCTTCGGCGGCTACGAGCTCGCCCGCTACTGGCACTTCTGGGCCGTCTGGCTCTTCGTCGCCTTCACCCTCGTCCACGTCGCCCTGGTCTTCCTGGTGGACCCCGCTTCTCTGCGGGCGATGATCACCGGCTGGTACCGGGGGAGGTTCCCGAGCCATGACTGACCGTCCCTTCAGCCGTCGCGATCTCCTGCGCCTGGGACTGACTGCGGGCGCCGCGTCCCTCGCCGGCGCCTGCGGCTGGCAGGGCGGCCCCCTGCTGCCGCTGCTGCGCGGCGTCTCCCGCGTCAACGACGCCGTGGGGGAGAGCCTCCTGATGTCCTCCGGCCGCCTCGCTCCCCAGTACCCGGTCTCCGCCCGCACTCCCGAGCGGCTGTTCCCCGCCTACGCCCGCACCCGTGGGCTGCCGCGCCTCGCGGACCCTTCCTCCTGGGCCCTCGAGGTCGGCGGCCGCGTCCGCAAGCCGGCGCGGCTCACCCTGGAGATGCTGCAGGCCCTGCCGCGGGTGACCTACACCGTCAAGCACTATTGCGTCGAGGGCTGGTCGGCCATCGGCACCTGGACCGGCGCGCCGGTCGCCTCCGTGGTGGCCCTGGTGGAGCCCATGGACGAGGCCCGCTACATCCGCTTCGACACCTTCGACAGCGGCTACTTCAACGGCTGGGACTTCAAGAGCGCGCTGCACCCGCAGACGATCCTCGCCTACGCCTTCAACGATCGGCCCCTGAGGCCGGACCACGGCGCGCCGCTGCGCCTCTACTCGCCGGTCAAGCTGGGCTACAAGCTGACCAAGTACCTGACGAGGATGACCTTCACCAGCGAGCGCCCGGGGGGCTACTGGGAGGATCAGGGCTACCCCTGGCTCGGCGGGGTGTGAAGGACCGGGATTCGTGGCGGGGGTGGTTGCATCCCCCGCTCCGCCGCGAGATCTTTACGGTCCCACGGCCACCTACGCGATCGGCGACGTCCACGGCTGCTTCGAGACCTTGAAGAGGTTGCTGCGCCGGATCGCTTTCGATCCCCGCCGGGACCGCCTCTGGTTCGTGGGCGACCTGGTCAACCGCGGGCCGCGCTCGCCCCTGGTTCGCGGTCCCCGATCGCAAGAGCGCCGGGGTCACGGTGATCTTCGGCCACTGGGCCGCGCTGGGGCTCAAGGTGAAGATCGGGATCGCGGCCCTCGACAGCGGCTGCGCCTGGGGCTGGGAGCTGACCGCCCTGCGGCTGGACGACTGGCGGGTCTTCCAGGAACCGGCGGAGGAGGATTGACGGCGGTCGCGGCATAATAGGCTTCGCTCGCTGGACCCCTCCAAGGAGGCCGCCCCATGAACGCAGCCCGTCTCCGCCCCCGTTTCGCCCTGGCGCTGCTCGCCCTGCTCGCCGGTCTGCCGGCGGCGCGGGCCGCGTCCGACCTCGGCAAGGTCGATTTCCCGACCTCGGGCTCGCCCGCGGCGCAGGCGCACTTCCTGCGCGGTGTGGCCGCCCTTCACAGCTTCTGGTACGACGAGGCGGCGGACGCCTTCCGCGCGGCGCAGAAGGCGGAGCCCGGCTTCGCCATGGCCTATTGGGGCGAGGCCATGACCTACAACCATCCGATCTGGTCCGAGCAGGACCGGGACGCGGCCCTGGCGGCGCTCGCCCGGCTCGCGCCAACGCGCGAGGCGCGGGCCGCCCGGGCGCCGACGGAGAAGGAGAAGGCCTTCCTGGACGCGGTCGAGGCCCTCTACGGCGACGGCGACAAAGAGGCCCGCGACGCCGCCTACGCCGAGGCCATGCGCCGGGTCCACGAGCGCTGGCCGGACGACTTCGAGGCCGCGAGCTTCTACGCCCTGTCGCTCATCGGCCCGGCGCTCACCGGCCCGCCGGGCGAGCTGCGGGACCGGCCGCTGATCCAGGCCGCGGCGCTCCTCGAGGAGCTGTTCGACAGGAACCCCGAGCACCCCGGCGTCGTCCACTACCTGATCCACGCCTATGACGATCCGCTGCACGCGCCGCTCGGCCTGCGCGCGGCCCGCGTCTACGCCAAGGTGGCCCCGGCGGCGCACCACGCCCTCCACATGCCGTCGCATATCTTCGTCCAGCTCGGCGACTGGGCGAGCGCCGCCTCCTCCAACGAGGCGGCCTGGGCGGCTTCGGTCGACTGGGTGAAGCGTCGCGGGCTCGCGATCGACAAGCGCGACTTCCACAGCCTCTCCTGGCTCGCCTACGCCTACCTCCAGCAGGGCCGCTACGGCAAGGCGCGGGAGACCCTGGAGATCGCCCGCCAGGCCGCGCGGGAGAGCGACAGCCCGCGTATCGCCTCCACGGTGCAGGAGATGGAGGCGCGCTACGCCGTCGAGACGCGCACGCCTGTCAAGGTGCCCGCCGCCGCGGAGTCTGCCGACGCTCCGGGGTGCCATGGCACCGGCGCCATGCGCCACGGCCGGGGCGAAGGTACCCGCTGGCTCGCCCTCGGCCTGGCAGCGGCGCGGTCCGGGGATCTCGCGACCGCCGAAGAGGCCGCCTCCCGCCTGCGCACTCTCGCCTCGCAAGGAGAGGGAGAGGATCGCTACCGCGACGGGGCCATCCGGGTGGCGGAGAAGGAGGTCTCGGCCCTGGTGCTGCTGGGGAAGGGGAGCACCGAGGAAGCCCTGAAGCTCCTCGCGGAGGCGGTGGAGATGGAAGCCCGTATGGCGCCCCCCTCCGGGCCGCCGGAGCCGGTCAAGCCGTCCCATGAGCTGTACGGCGAGGTGCTGCTCGCTCAGGGGCGGGCGGAGCAGGCGGCCCGGCAGTTCGAGGCTGCCCTGCTGCGCATGCCGAACCGCACCGCCTCGCTGCTCGGCGCCGCCCGCGCCGCGGTGAAGCTCGGCGACGAGGAAGCCGCCCGCCGCCGCTACGGCAAGCTCGCCGAGATCTGGCGGCAGGCGGACCCGGGCATGCCCGAGGTGGCCGAGGCGAAGAGCTATCTCGACCGCACTCCGGCGAGCCGGCCCGCCGCGCGCTGAGCCCGCGGGAGCGGCTAGCGCCGGCTGTGCCGGCGCACCAGGACGACCACCCAGAGCGCCGCCACCTGAGCGAGGGGGACGGTGGCGAGGTGGGCCAGGTCCTCGCGGGTGAAGTCCCAGCGCTCGCCCAGCAGGAACGGGGCCGCGAGCTGCCCGGCGAAGTAGACGCCGGTCAGGACGAGCCAGACCGCGAGCCATCGCACCGCGTCCCGATCATATTAGGATTCGCCTTCATGGACGAGAGAGACCGCGAACGCACCTGGGAGCTGCTAGGGCTCCTCTTCCAGGCCCACCCCTGGCACGGCGTCTCGATCGGTCCCGAGGCCCCCGGCGTGGTGACCGCCTACGTCGAGATCGTCCCCACCGACACGGTGAAGTACGAGATCGACAAGGCGAGCGGCCATCTCAAGGTGGACCGCCCGCAGCAGTTCTCCAACGTCTGCCCGACCCTCTACGGCTTCATCCCCCGCACCTTCTGCGGCGACGAGGTGGCCGCCTTCTCGCACGAGAAGACCGGCCGGCTGACGGTCGAGGGGGACGGCGATCCCATGGACATCTGCATCCTCTCCGAGAAGGCGTTCTCGCACGGCGACTTCCTGCTGCAGGCCGTGCCCGTGGGCGGGTTGCGCCTGATCGACCGCAACCAGGCGGACGACAAGATCGTCGCCGTGCTCAAGGACGACGCCGCCTACGGCCATTGCCGGGAGATCGCCGAGCTGCCCTCGGCCCTCATCGAGCGGCTCAAGCACTACTTCCTCACCTACAAGCGCCCGCCCGGGGCCGACCGCGGGGCGGTGGACATCACCCACGTCTACGGCGGTGAGGAGGCGCGCGAGGTGATCGAGAGGAGCCGGGAGGATTACCGCAACCGCTTCCCCGAGCTGAAGGACCTGCTCCAGGAGTTGCTGGCGAAAAGGTCGTGAAAAAGGATTAGGAGAGCTCGAAACCGCGATCCCTGCCGAGCTCTCCCACATCTGTAATTGACGGACCCCGGATGGACATTTCGCAGCAGCCTCCCGCCAGGCCCGGCCGGCTCCGCGCCGTCGCCGTGGCGGCGGGGATCTTCGTCACATTGGAGCGGTCCCTGTCCCCCCTGGAGGGGCACGGCGGCACCTTTTCCTTGGGCTTGCCGTATCATCTGTTTGTCGTACTGTTTGGCTTTGCCCCGTGGACGCTCTACTGGCCCGGCGCGGTCTCGGCCGCTCCCGGGCAGCCGGATCGGCGGGCGTTCCCGGGCGTTCCTGATGGGGTGGATCGTGCTGTTCTTCCTGCTGTTCACTCTGGCAGCGACTAGGCTGCCCCACTGCCTGCTGTCCGTCTGGCCGGCGCTGGCGGCCGTGCTGGCGCTGCCAGCGCGAGCCTTTTGCGCTAGAATTCAAGAAACTCTGTCGACGCTCTCAGCTTGATGGACAGGACGGCTCTCCGTACGGAGGAGAAGGAGAAGGTCGTTTTCGAGTTCGACGGCTTCCGCGTCGACCCCGTCCGGCGCCTGTTGTCGCGCGACGGCGAGCCGGTGCCGATCACGCCGAAGGCCTTCTCGATCCTCCTCGCCCTGCTCGAGCGGCCGGGGGAGGTGGTGGAGAAGAAGGAGCTGATCGAGAAGGTCTGGCCGGGCGTGTTCGTCACCGAGGCCAACCTGACGCAGAACGTCTTCTCCCTGCGCAAGACCCTCGGCGAGCGGGCGAACGAGAACCGCTACGTCGTCACCGTCCCCGGGCAGGGCTACTGCTTCGCGGGGGAGGTCCGGCGGCTCGAGCGGTCCGCCACCGTGGAGGTCCCGGTCGCCGCGGACCCGCCGCCGGCCGCCGAGAGCCGCTCCCCCGTCCTCTCCCGGCAGGAAGGGGGGGAGGACGGGAGAGGAGGGGCCGGGGGAGTCGAGGGCCCGGGCGAGGCCGAGCCTCTCCCGGCCGCCGTGCCGCCGACGGTCTCCCGCCCGCCGTGGCGGCGCCTCTCCTCGCTCGCGGCCTGGGGGATGCTGATCGCGGCGGTGGCGGCCGGCGCGGGGCTCTTCGGGTTCATTCGCGCCACCCGCGGGCCGCGGACCTCTCCCCTGCGCGCGGGCTCCCCCGTCCGTCCGGCGGTCGCGGTGCTGGAATTCAAGAGCCTCTCCCCGGGCGACGACACGCGCTGGCTCGAGACCGCCCTGCCGGAGATGCTCGCCACCGAGCTGGCGGCCGGTGAGGCGATGCGGGTGATCCGGGGAGAGACCGTGGCGCAGGCGTGGGATGCGCTCGCCATCCGCGATCCCTCCAGCCCGGGCCCCTCCGAGCTGAAGCGGCTGCACGACGTGCTGGGAGCCGACTTCGTCGTCGCCGGCTCCTACGTCCCCCTCGGCGGCAAGATCCGGCTCGACCTGCGGGTCCTGGAAGTCCCGGAGGGAGGGACGGTGGTCGCGCTGGCGGAGGTCGGCACCCAGCCGGGGCTGTTCGAGCTGGTCTCGCGCACCGGAGCACGGCTGCGCAACTCCCTGGGCGTCGCCGAGCTCTCCCAGCGGCAGATCCGGGAGACCGAGGCCCTGCGGCCGGCGAGCCCCGAGGCGCAGCGCCTCTATATCGCGGGACTGGCGCGGCTGCGCGCCTTCGATCCGCCGGGAGCGCTCCGGCCCCTGCAGCGCGCCGCGGAGGCGGATCCCTCCTCCGCGGTGATCCACTCCGCCCTGTCGCAGGCCTGGTCGCTCCTCGGCTACGACTCCGAGGCCGAGAAAGAGGCCCGCAAGGCGCTGGACCTCGCCAGGCCGCTGCCGCGCGCGGAGCGGCTCGCCATCGAGGCCCTCTTCCACAAGACCGGCCAGCAGTGGGACAAGGCGAGCGAGACCTACCGCTCGCTGTGGACCTTCTTCCCGGATGACGTCGAGTACGGTCTGAAGCTGGCCGAGAGCCTCATGTACGGCGGCCGCGGCGCCGAGGCGGCGGCCGCGCTCGCGGCTCTCGCCAAGCTGCCGCCGCCGGCCGGCCTCGACCCGCGCATCGACCTCATGGCGGCGAAGAACGCGCGGCGCCTCTCCGACTTCGCCGCCGAGAAGCGGGCGGCCGAGGCCGCGGAGGCGAAGGGCAGGAAGTCCGGACAGGCCCTGGTGGTCTCGCAGGCGCTCATCTTCCAGGGAGACGCGCTACTGAAGATGGGCCGGCCCCGGGAGGCGATCCCGCTGTACCAGGAGGCCGTGAAGCTCGCCGAGCAGGGGGGATACCAGTGGGGGCTCGGCATGGCCCTGGCGAATCTCGCGCTTGGCCGGCAGGCCCTGGGCGACCTCGACGGCGCGCAGAAGGCGCACGAGCAGGCGCTCGCGATCGCGCAGCGCACCGGCAGCGCCGTGGGCATCTCGGCGCAGCTCTTCGCCCTCGGCGGGCTGCACCGCGACCGGGGCCGGCTGGCCGAGGCCTTCTCGCTGCTGGACCAGTCCCGCGGATGGTACGTCAAGATGGGCGACCGGCTGATGGAGATGCGGGCGCTGAACGCGGCCGGCACGGTCCTGCTCGCTCGCGGCGACCTCGCGGCGGCCCGGCAGCGGTTCGAGCGGGCGCTCGCCCTCAGCCAGATCCTCGGCAACCGCGCCGACGAGGCCCAGACCCTCGACAACCTGGGGGCCGTGCTGGCGGCGCAGGGCGCGCTCGAGGAAGCCCGGCGGCGGCACGAGGAAGCCGCCTCCATCCTGGGCCGGGCGGGGGACCCGGGCGCCGCCGCCTCGGCGCTGGCGGCGGCCGCCGAGGCCGAGGCGAGGATGGGGGATCCGCGCGCCGCCTGGCGGCGGCTGGAGCTGGCCCTGGCGGCGAAGCGGCAGTCCGGCGACCGCATCGGAGCCGGCCGGATCCTCGGCGCCCACGCCTGGCTCGCCTACGAGATGGGCGATCTCGCCGCCTGCCGCCAGCTCGCCGGCGAGCAGCTCCAGATCGCCCGGCAGACGGGAGCGCGGTCCCTCGCCGCCTGGGCTCTCCAGAACCTCGGCCGCGCCGAGTTCGCCGCCGGCCGCCTCGCCGCCGCCCGCGCGTCGCTCGAGGAGGCGCTGCGGTTGAACTCCGCTCTCGGGGAAGACCTGCGCGCCATGGCGGTGCGCCTCGACCTCGCAGCGCTGGCCCTGGCCGCGGGGCGCCTGCAGGAAGCCACTCTGCTCGCCAGGGAGGCGGCGTCCTGGTACCGGGCCCGCGGCATCGCCGGGCGGCAGGCCCAGGCCGCGGCGCTCTTGGCCGAGGCCCTCGCCCGCCGGGGCCTCGAGGCCGAGGCCCGCAAGGCCGCGGAGGAAGCCCGCGCCCGGCTCGACGCCATCCAGGACCGCGAGATCCGCACCGCCGCCGCCGTCTCGCTGGCGCGGTTCGAAACCGCCACGGGCCATCCACAGGAGGCGCTCCAACTGCTGCGGCACGCGGCCGCCAAGACCGTGAGGACCGGGCTCTACGCCTCGGACCTGGAAGCCCGCTTCGCCCTCGGCAAGGTCCAGCGCACGCTGGGCATCCCGGCGGCGGGCGACACTCTCGCGGCGGTCCAGAAGGACGCGGTGGCGCGCGGCTTCAAGCGGCTGGCCGCGAGCGCCCGCGAGGCGCCGCCGGCGGTTCCCCGGGTCCCGGTATCCGGGCTATGACCCCTCACGAGCAGTTCTGCGTCACCCGGCGGATGTCGAAGTCCGCCCGGCGGTCGATCCGCCGCAGGCGCACCGCGTGCACCGGGTGGACGACCCCCTGCGGGCAGACGCAGCCCGTTCCCGGCTCGGTCAGGTCCGCGTCGACCAGCAGCAGCCCGTTCCCCAGGTCGATCGAGCGGATCTCGATCGAGTAGCAGCCATTGGGCCGGGTGCCCGCGGAGACCAGGACGATCATGTCGCGGCTGAAGTCGACCGCGGGCGGCGGGCCGCCCCGGCCGATCTCGGCCCAGACGGCGGACCACTCGCTCGCGGATTCGACGACCTGCCCCCGCGAATCGCTGAGCCCTGAGGTCTGGGTCTGGATGACGGTCACGAAGGACACGGAGCCGTCGGGATCGGTGATGATGACGTCCCCCTCGCAGCCGGCCAGCAGCGCGAGGGCGAGGGATGCCAGGAGCGGGATGAGGCGGCGTCGGTTCTGCACGTCGTACTCCTTTCCGATCGCCTGTCAGAGCGGGCTCTATTTTACCCCCATCTCAACCAGCAGCGCCCGCGCTGCCTCGCCGTGCAGCGTCTCGAGGATCCACAGCAGGTAGCGCACGTCCGAGCTGATGTTGCGCGCCACCTCCGGGTTGTAGCCGAAGTCGTTGGCCACGTTCTCCCAGACGCGGTCGAAGTTGACGCCCACCAGCTCGCCGCGGCCGTTGACCACGGGGCTCCCGGAGTTGCCGCCCGTCGTGTCGGCGTCGGCGAGGAAAGCCACCGGCACATCCTTCAGCTTCGGGTCCGCCCAGCGGCTGCGCGGCGCTCCGGGCGCGGCGGCGAGCAGCTCTTTGGGGGCGTTGAAGGGATCCTCGCCGGTGTCTTTCTCCACGACGCCGCCGACGGTGGTCTGCGGCCGCATCCACACGGCGTCCCTGGGAGCGTAGCCCTCGACGTGGGCGAAGCTGACGCGCAGCGTGCCGTTGGCGTCCGGCGCCACGGGACGGCCGGCGTGGGCGATCACCGCCCGCTGCCAGCGCGGGCGCAGCCGCGACACCGCCCCCTGGAAGCGGTCGTCCCGCTCCTTGAGCGCGCGCAGCTCGCGGTCCAGCGCGAAGGCGAGGTCGAGCAGCGGGTCGCGCCGGGCGCGGAGCTGCTCCTCGCTCTCGTCGAACATCCGCTTGCGCTCCGCGAGGTCAGCGACCCGAGTGCGGGCGAGGAGGTCGTCCACCCTGGCGCGGAGGGCCTCGCGGTCGCGCTCGCCGCCCAGGAAGGACTCGACCGCGGGCACGCGGACCTCCTCGGGCAGGCTCGCGAAGCGGGCGAGGACGTCGGCGAGCAGGGCGGCCTCGGTCGGCAGGTGCAAGCGCTTCTGGTCGCGCTCCAACCGCTCGGCCAGGCGCTCGCGGTTGCGCTCCTGGTAGTCGGGCTCGCGCTCCAAGTCCGGCTTGGCCTTCTCGCCGGCCCAGCGCGCCAGGGTGAGGGCGAGGTCGAGCGGCTTGGGGCCGCTCTTCATCTGGTCGAGCAGGAAGTCGCGCTCCCACGTGCGCCGCCGCTCGGCCACCAGCTTCGCCAGCTCGCCGTGGGCCGCCAGGGCGCCCTTCTGCCCCGGGCGCTTCGCCGCCCAGGCGAGGACCTCGCGCTCGGACTCAGCCTTGCGCTCCAGGATGCGGCCGCGCCTAATGCCAGCCACCTGGCCGCGGGAGTTCTTCTCCCGGTTGGCGAGGCTCTTGATGCGGTCGGCCAAGGCGATGCGCGCCGCCTCGTCCTTTGCGGAGTCGGCTTCCATGCGCTCGATCCAGGCGCGGTAGAGGTCGGCCCGGCGCGGATAGAACAGCTCCGCCCGCTCGCGCATCTCGGCCTCGGTGTAGGAGCGGAAGGTGAGGCTGGGATAGCCGGCCACCATCACGAAGCCGTCCGGCCCCACGCCGCGCGCCGCCACGGGGAAGAAATGCTTCGGCCGGTAGGCGGCGTTGGCCTCGCCCCGCGGCGCGGGCTGGCCGTCGGGGCCGGCGTAGACGCGCAGCAGGGCGAAGTCGCCGGTGTGGCGCGGCCAGCTCCAGTTGTCGATCTCGCCGCCGTACTCGCCGACCGAGCGGGGCGGTGCGTAGACGAGCCGCACGTCGGGGAACTCGAGGTCCTCGATCAGCACGTAGCGCAGGCCGCCGTCGAAGGCCGCCACCTGGCAGCGCCGGTGCGGGGCCTTCTCGCACTCGGCCACCAGCTCCTTCTGTTTGCGCTCGATGGCGCGGAAGCGCGCAAGGTCGTCCGCCCCGGCAGGCACTGCGCCCTCGACCTGGGCGGTGACGTCCGTGACGCGGTGGGGGACGGTGGCGCGCACCCCGGAGCCGGGCAGCTCCTCGGCCGCCGTGCGGGCGAGGAAGCCGTGGGTGATGAGGTCCCGCTCCGGCGTCGAGTGCTGCTGCAGGATGCTGAAGGCGCAGTGGTGGTTGGTGATCAGCAGCCCCTGGGGCGAGATGAAGCCGGCCGAGCAGCCCTCGATCTTCACAGCCGCGTCGAGCAGGCCCGCGCCCTCCTCGCGGCTCCACAGCTTCTGCGGCGGGACCTCCAGGCCTAGCTTGCGCAGCCACTCGGGGTCGTGCTCCAAGACCTGCTCGGGGGTCCACTTCCCTTCCACGGCGAAGGCTCCTCCGGATGCGGCCCACAGGCCGAGGACGAAGACGGCGGCGACGGTGCGGGTGCTCATGGCGGGGGAAGTGTAGCCCAGGAGAGGGCGGCCCCCTGAGCCCCGCCAGGGGCGGCATCTCCGTAGCCCAGGGCGTATGCCCTGGGCGTGCGGCGACGCGTTCACGCCCAGGGTGCGGCGACGCGTTCGCGCCCAGGGCACACGCCCTGGGCTACGGAGATGCCGCCCCCGCGGGGGCTCGCGCCGCGCGCCTCAGTTCTTCCCCGCGCACGCGATGCTCGCCGGGAGCTGCGGCGAGACCGGCAGGCTCTTGTACTTGTTGTGGAAGTAGTACGGGATGCCCCAGAACGGCTGGATCTCCTCGCCGTCGCCGCTGGGCTTGCCGGGGTCGCAGATCACCGCCCGCCGCTCTGGGGAGAAGCCGGTGAGCTCCGCCTGGAAGTAGGTGATCCAGAGGTCTCTGTCGTTGAACGCCTGCACGTCCGTGATCTCCACCTCGGTGGGCTCGCCGTTGCGGTTCGACCGGTCACCGCCCAGGAGGTCCGGCCGCTTCGCCCAGGCCCAGGCCAGGGCCTCACGCACCAGGAACCGTACCTCGTTGCCCGGGCCCGCCCAGCGCTTGAACCGGTCCGAGGCCGTACCGGGACCCCAGCGCCGCTCGATCGCCTCGCGCACCGTCGCGTCCGAGAAGTCCAGGTCATAGGGGTTCGGATGGGCTCCCACGAGGTCGGGCCGGGCGGAGAAGTCGGCCTTGTAGGAGAGGAAAGGGCTGGTCAGCGTGTCGAGCTGGTAGCGCGAGATCGAGAGCCCCCGCGCCTGCGGGTCGTAGCCCACCCCGGGGCGAGGCTGGGCCAGCGCGGCCGGCGCCGCGGCGAGCGCCGCGACCACCACGAACAGGACGAACGACTGCGGACGGAACGGCATCCGGGGACCTCCAATTTCAGGTTCGACGAAATTCGGGGTCTGACGTTGACGGCGTATCTTGCCACTCCCGGCGGGGAAAGCCAAGCGCAGGGGTGACGAGGCGCCGCGCTCGACCGTATACAATCAAGCTGTCAGAGCAACACCAACCAAGGAGAGCACCGAGATGATGAAGGTTTCGCTTGCGAAAGAGATGGCGGAGTGGGACGGGCTGATCGCCGCCGTCGGCCGCGAGGAGGAGCTCCAGCAGCCGCACCTCCAGGAGCTGCGCGACGAGCTGGAGAAGATCCGGCAGATGACGAGGACCCTGATGATCGAGCAGCAGGACCTCGAAGGCCGGCGCCGGGCGGTGACGCAGCAGTTGCGGTTGACGAGAGGCCGGGGACAGGACATTGCGATCCGGCTCAAAGGGGCGATCAAGGGCCAATTCGGCCATCGTTATGAAGGCCTGGGCGTCTTCCACATCCGGCCGATCCGCAAGCGCTCCCGGCGGGTGCCGGAGGAGGTGGGGATCTCGCATTTCCCCGTGCCGGAAGACCCAGTGGGCTCCGACCCTACGCCGGAGGAGTCCGGCGCCCCGCACAGAGAGGAATGACCCCCGCGCATTCTCCGGCGGACCTCCCGCGAAGGGAAGGCAGCCGTGGCCTTCTCGAAGGCCGCCGCTGCCTTCTCGGAGGCCGACCTAGCCTTCGGGAAGGCTGATCTCGCCTTCCTCGAGGCCATGTCAGCCTTCCCGAAGGCATCGCCGGCCTCCAGGAAGGGAGACGTGGCCTTATCGAAGGCAGGCGCTGCCTTCAAGAAGGCAACGGTAGCTTTCCCGAAGGCAATGTCGGCCTTCAGGAAAGGAGGGTTGGCCTTCGTGAAGGCAGAGGGAGCCTTCATCGAGGCAGACGCTGCCTTCGCCGAGGCAGCCGCAGCCTTCCCTTCCGGCGGCGTCGGCTCCGGGTTAGGATGGAGGCGCCTGCCGGCCGTCTCGATGAAAAGAGTACCGATGAAAACCTCCAAGGTTCTGGTCGCCGTTGGAATCGCGTTCGTCCTCGCCTTCTTCCTCGCGGGCGAAGCAAAACCCGGCGAGAACGAGAAGATGAAGGAGCTGTTGATCTCCGGGAACGGCTTCAGCTTCGCCGTCCATGAGCCGGAGGGCTGGCACGGGGACACCCAGGCCGCGGAGAGATACGAAGCGAACATCGTCTTCTTTCCAGGATCGGAGGCGTCGAGGGCCGCGGATGTCACGATCCGGGTGCGCCTCAACGAGAAGGTGGACGAGAACCTGGCGGCGGACCTCGAAGCCGACATGGAAGGCTACAAGAAGGAGTTTCCCGGCGTGGCGTTCGGCGACCTGGACGTGAAGCACCCCAGCTACGCCACCTTCGCCAAGGTGTTCTCCAAGCCCGGAGAGTTCTTCGAGTACGTGACGTACCTGAACCCGGGGCCGCAGTATCCATTCCACGTTTCGGTGGCGATGTCGAAGAAGAAAGCCGCCGCGACCGCAGAGGAGCTCGCGGCCTACAGAGAGGTCCTGCAGTCGCTACGGGTGCTTTCCGGGGGCGCTCGACCGTCGAACGGCTGACGCCACTTCGGGCCGCAGCGTCAACGCGGCCGTCGCGGGAAGACGGCAAATTTGACCATGATGCGAAGACCTCCTTATACTTCCCCTATGGCCGAGCCCGTCCGCAAGATGCCGGCCGACCGGGAGCCGGAGTTCGCTCCCACGAGTGCCGATCCCTTCCGCTACGGATGGCGGTGGCGGAGCGTCCGCCTGCCCAGCGGCGAAGTCGTCGAGCAGCAGATCCCGCTGACGCCGGAGGACCTCCTCGATCCTCAACTGGGAGACGAGGTGCCTCAGAGCGATCCGCATCACGAACTGCTGCTCGTCGTCGACGAGCTCCTCACTCGCCGCTTCGCCTCGCGGCAGGACGTCTGCGTGGCGAGCGACATGAAGATGCTCTGGGGCATCCCGGGTTTCAAGGAGCCGTCGCCGGACATCGCCGTCATCCCGGGAGTCCGGAAGAAGCGCGACCCCGAGCGGACCGTCTTCGACGTCGTCCGGGAGGGGACGCGGCCCTGCCTCGTCATCGAGATCGTCTCGTCCACGGACGCGGAGACCCGCCGCAATGACTACGAGCGGAAGGTCGAGATCTATCAGCGAGCGGGAATCCCGGAGCACCTCATCCTCGATCCCGCGACCTCCTTCACGCAAGGCCGCCTGCTGCTGACCGGCTATCGCCTGGGACCTGACGGACGCTACCAGCGGATCGAACCGGACCGGGAGGGTCGGCTCCTCTCCGAGACGGCAGGTCTTCTCTTCGGGGTGGCTGAAGACGGACAGACGATCCGGGTCTTCAACGCCGCCACCGGTCAGCGTCTGCTCACTCCCCTTGAGTTGGAGAAGGAGATCCAGAAGGTAACCTTAGAGCGGGCTGCCCGCGAGGCCGAGGCGCGGAAGGTCGCCGAGGAGCGGGCCGCGGCCGCGGAAGCCGAGCTCGCCCGGCTGCGTGCGGAGTTGGAGCGCCTCGGGCAATCTTAGAGGATCCACAGCATCGGGGCCGGGGCACGGGCCGGCTGTGCTTCCATCCGGTAGGACTCCACTGGAGGTAAAGCGCTATGAACTTGCGCGAGGCTCCATGATCGAGCCCGCCGAGATCTACCTTGCCGATTTCCCCGAAGCTGGTCCTCACCCGGTCATCATTGGAGTCTGACGCCGTCTCCGTGCCGGCTTCCGAGAGGCATCCTAACTTCCTTCGAGAGCATCGAGCGCTGACAGTGGGTGATTCACGGCGAGAACACCCAATAGGGCAGGCCGGCCTTCTTCCTCTTCCTCAAGCCGAATCGCCGGTCCGGAGGCTCCCGCTTGCGCAGGAGATTGAAGACGTCAGAGAGCACTGAGCGATTGTCGCCGTAATAGGAGTGCCCGAGGAGGCTCGTATCCACGGCAGAGACGTCGATCGTATCCACGCCAGGGAGCACGACCAGGTTGAGCCCGGACTCACCGGCGCGAGGGTAGCCATGGACTTTCTTGGAGGCTTTCAGAGCCTCGTCGTTGGAAGAGGCATAAAGGGTCACCCTCTCGCCGGCTCTGCGGAACACCTTGGCGAGATCAGCGAACACTCCCGAGTCGATGTCTGGCGCCGTCAGAAGAATCTCACTGAAGAGCGGCTTCGCGTTCCTGTCCGTCCTCGCTGCGATCTGCTGTAGGGCGCGGGTCAGAGCCCGATTTCCCATGCTGTGTGCGATAAGGTGAATCGAGCGGGCGCTCGACCGAGCGGCCAGTTCGCGGAGAAATTTCTCCAGGTGGGGTGCAGTCCATTCCACGTTCGTTTCGTCCACCAGGTACTTCGAATGAACGGCCTGAGAGGGCCAGCTGTAGAGAACCGGAGCGCCATCAAGGCCGAGGTCGTAGGCGAGTTGGGCGGTACGAAGCACGGCGTTCGCGAATGAGACGTTGTAGCCATGGATGAAGACGAGCAACTCGCGTTCCCTGGACTTGCCTAGATTCCCTTTGAGGCGTAGGTAGAAATCCGGCTGGGAGAGCGGCCTCACGTCTAGGAGCACCATGTGCTTCTTCGGGTCCGGACGGAACTCGAACCTCCAGATCGAGGGTCGCTCGATCTGCCCCATTCGGTGATCGCGCGGGACGCTCACTCGGCAGACACCCAGGTGGAGATTCGACCAGTTGGATCGTTCCTGACCGAATTTTTCCTCCGGCACCCGGGAGCGCCTCTCTATCCGGTCCGTTCCATAGAAGACCTCGACCTGTGCGTAGTTCTCTTCTTCGTCAAATATCTCTATACCCGTCTCCAGCCTGATCTCGATTTGGGTGTTGCGCCCTACATTCACAGCGATCCTGGGATGCTCGATGGTGGCAAACCCTTCCAGCTCAGCTTTCAGATCGTACGTGCCAGGGCTTAGTCCCAAGAAGCGGAACTGTCCCTGGGCGTTCGTCACTTGGACCTGAGGCGCACCAGCTCCGATCAGAGTCACCGCGACTCCGGGTAGAGGAGCCCCGTCCTTATCGACGACCTGACCATAGAGATTGCCAGCTTGGAGCTGAGGATGGGCGGTCCCGGCCCACGCCAGAAGCAAAATCAGGACGGGCCACAGAACTCGCGCTCGTAGCGGAAGCCTCATATGCTCCTGTCTACCCCTGCGTCAACGTCCTGTACGTCCGCAGGTGCCGGAACGCGGCCTCGCGCTCGCCCAGCTCCTCGTAGATCCCGGAGAGGTTGTAGTGGGCGTCCGCGAGCTTGGGGTCGTGGGCTAGGGCGGTCTCGTAGGCTTCGGCGGCGTCGCGGGGACGGCCGAGGTCCTGGAGGGCGACGCCGAGGTTGTAGGCGGCGATGGGATCGTCCGGCCGGGCGGCCAGGGCGGCGCGGTAGTGCCGCTCGGCCCCTACGGTCTCACCCCGCTCGTGGAGGAGCCGGCCGAGGTTGAGGTGGGCGTCAGCGAAGCCGGGATCGAGCTCCAGGGCGTGGCGATAGGCCGCCATTGCATCCTCGGGGGAGTCCTCCTCCTCCAGCTCCCAGCCGCGCTCGTACCAGTCCGCCGCGTCCGGCTCGGCGCTCTCCTCCGGCGTTTGGAGGGGGAGCGTCGAGGCCTCGCGCGCCAGCTCCGAGACTTCGAAGTCGAAGAGCGCCTGGCCGGACTCGGGGTTCCACACCTCCCCGCCGTCGCGCACCACGACGTGATGACCCTCGGCGGCGATGCGGACGCCGGTGAGCGGCTTGTCCTCGGGGAGCTGCTCGCGCAGGTTCTGGAGGGCGAGACGGATGCGCCGCCGCGGGACGCGGGCGGCGAGGAGCGCCTTGGCGGTGCGCAGCAGGATGAGGTCCTGGAAGGAGAAATAGTATTCGCCGCGCGGGCCCTGCCGCGGCGCGAGGAAGCCGGCCCGCACGTAGGAGCGGACCTTCTCAACCGGGAGGCCGAGCAGGGCGGCGGCGTCCTTGGTCGAGTACCCGCCGGGCGGGGCCGGGCGCTCGATCGCGCCCGGCCGACTGAGAGCGGAAGACCGGTTCATCGCTCTCAGTGTACTCCCGTTGGCTTATCTCTTTGAACCTTTCTTCTTCGGCTCCGCGGGGACCGGCTCCAGGGTGGAGCGGGACGAGCGCTTGGCCGGCTTGCGATCGGCGATCGAGATCGTCTTGCCGGCGGCCAGCGGCGCCTGCGGCCTGGACGCGGAGAGGCTCGCCTTGAGGGCCTCCATGAGGTCGACGACCTGGGCCTTCGGCGCTTCGACGGGGGCGGCGGTGATCTCCTCGCCCTGCACCTTGCGCTCGATCAGGCTGCGCACCTGCTGGCGCTGCGTGTCCTCGTACTCCTCGGGGTGGAACTCGTCGGTGGCGATCTGCTCGATGAGCTGGACGGCGAGCTTCAGCTCCGGCTCCTTGATCTCCGCCACGCCGAGCGGCACCTCGGAGAACGGCCGCAGCTCGTCGGAGTAGCGGAGCTGCTGCATGATCAGCCCTCCCTCGAACGGGCGCAGCAGCACGAACTGGTCCTTGCCGCGCGCCACGTAGCGGGCGAGCGCGGCGCGGCCGGTCTGCTTCATGGCCTCGGCGAGCAGGCGGTAGGGCCGCTCGCCCCCCTTGTCCGGGCCGAGGTAGAAAGACTTTTCGTAATAGATCGGATCGACCTGCTCGAGGGGCACGAACTCCTTGATCTCCACCGCGTTCGTGGGCTCGGGGACCAGGGCCTTGAGCTCCTCTTCCGTAAAGAGGACATATTGCCCCTTCGAGTACTCGTATCCCTTGACAATATCCTCGCGTCCGACGACTTCGTCATCGACGGGACAGACGTATTGTTGCTTCAATCGGGAACGGCACTTCTTGTGGAGCATGTTAAATTGGATTCCGGCCGCGCTCTCGCCCGTGGAGTAGAGCTTCACGGGGATCGTGACCAGGCCGAAAGAGATCATTCCGGAGGAAAAGGGTCGGGCGCTCATGAGGCGTAATATAACACTCCGCGAGCGCGTTTGGTCGGTTTTTACAAAAAGAGAGCACCACATTTTTGAGCAATGGCCTGAGCCGTCCATTTAACGTTTCGAGAGAACTTTTTCCTGTTGAAACCGAACGCCAGGAACGCGCGCGAGGTCCGCGCGGAGCTTGTACGGCTCGGCGCGCCGCGCACGCCGGTCGATCCGGCCGCCGTCAAGGTGATGAAGCCGGAGACGCGCGAGCGCCCGTTCACGCGGGCCGGCTGGGTCTTCGAGCTGAAGTACGACGGCTTCCGCGTGCTGGCCGCGGGCGGCGCGGGCGAGGCGCGGCTGTTCTACAAGAGCGGCCGCGACGCCACCCGCATCTTCCCCGAGCTGGCCCGCGCCGTGGCCGCCCTGCCGTTCGGCGGCCTGATCCTCGACGGCGAGGCCGTGGTGCTCGACGACGAGGGGCGCCCCAGCTTCCAGCGGCTGCAGCGGCGGGGGCTGCGCGCCCATCCCGTTGACGCCGAGCATGCCGCGGCGGCCACGCCGGCGACGCTCTTCGCCTTCGACCTCCTGGCCTGCGAGGAGTACGATCTCCGGCCGCTGCCGCTCTCGCAGCGCAAGGCGGTCCTGCGCCGGGTGCTGCCGCCGGACGACGGCGCGATCCGCTTCTCCGAAGAGGTCCCTGAGCGGGGAGAGGACCTGTATGCCGCGATCGCGGAGCTGGGCCTCGAGGGGATCGTCGCCAAGCGGGAGGACTCCCCGTACCGCGCCGGATACTCGGCGGACTGGCTGAAGATCCGGGTGGACCGCAGCTCCGACTTCGCCGTCGTGGGGTTCGAGCCCGCTGCGCTGGCGAGCACCGGCTTCCGCTGCCTCCACCTCGCCGTGCGCGACCGCGGCAAGGGCTGGGTCTACGCCGGCACGGTGGGCACCGGCTTCAGTCAGCAGGAGGTGAGCGAGATCCACGCCCGGCTGGAGCCGGCCCGCCGCGCAGCGCCGCCCGTGCCCGTGAAGGGTGCCAAGGGCGTGGTCTGGGTGGAGCCCGGGCTGGTCGTCGAGGTCCGCTACAAGGAGTGGACCGCGGGCGGGCACCTGCGCCACCCCGTGTTCCTGCGCGTGCGCGACGACAAGACGGTGGACGAGTGTTTCCGGCCAGGGGAGGAGGAGGACGTTGACCTGGATGACAATGTAGGGGCGGGGCTTGTCCCTGCCCGGGAGGGGGAGGGGACGAGCCCCTCCCCTACGAAAAAAGACGGATCGGGGAAGGACGAGGCACAGGCACGCCGCCCCGTCAAGTTCACCAACCTCGACAAGGTCTTCTGGCCCGAGGAGGGGATCACCAAGGGGGACCTGATCGAGTACTACCGCGCCGTCGCTCCCTGGATGCTCCCCTGGCTCGAAGACCGCCCGCTGGTGCTCGACCGCTACCCCGACGGCATCGCGGGCAAGTCGTTCTTCCAGAAGAACGCGCCCGACAACGCCGCCGGCCGGCTGCGCACCGTCGTGATGCGGGCCGAGGAATCCGACCACGGCATCGACTCCATCCTCTGCGACGACGTGGAGGGACTGCTCTACCTGGTGAACCTGGGCGCGATCCCGTTCCACGTCTGGTCGAGCCGCGTAGGGTCGATCGAGCGGCCGGACTGGTGCATCCTGGACCTCGATCCGAAGACCGCGCCGTTCGCCCACGTGGTCTCGATCGCCCTCGCCATTCGCGAGCTGTGCGAGGAGATCGAGCTGCCCTGCTTCATCAAGACGAGCGGCGGCAGCGGCCTGCACGTCCTGATCCCCATCGGCGGTGCCTTCCCCCATGGGCCGGCGCGCCAGTTCGCCGAGCTGCTGGCGGCAGTCATCGTGGCGCGGCTGCCACAGATCGCCACCACGGCGCGCTCGATCCCAGCCCGCCGCGGCCGCGTCTACGTGGACGCCCTGCAGAACGGCCGCGGCAAGCTCCTGGCCGCGCCCTACGCTGTCCGTCCCCTGCCCGGCGCCCCTGTCTCGACGCCCCTCGACTGGCGCGAGGTGAACGGCCGCCTCGACGTCCGCGCCTTCAACGTGAAGACCGTTCCCAAGCGGCTGCGCAGGCTGAAGGCGGACCCGCTCCGGCCGGTGCTCGACCTCCAGCCGGACCTCGAGCGCTCGCTCGCATTGCTGGCCGAGCGGGTCTGAAAAACGTTTCCAAACAAAACGGCCCGCGGTGCTTGCGCGCACTCGCGGGCCGATAAACGGCAGGGAAAGGAACGTTTCGCCTACGGCACGCAGGCCGTCACGGTCAGGTCGTCGAGGAACCAGCCGTCGTCGGTGACCGTGCAGTCGGTGATCGACGTGAAGCCGATGCGGACCGACTGGCCGGCGCAGCCGCCGGTGCCGCCCGTCGCGGTGTTGCAGGCCGCGTCGAGGTTGACCACCGTGTTGACGAAGGTGGACTGGACGCCGGTGAAGACCGACACGCCGCCGGCGCCCGAGGGCGGGCAGGAGGTGCTGGTGGTGCCGTTGTACGTACTGCCGCTGATGATCGCCGAGGCCGGTACGTAGAAGTAGTTGCTGCCGTTGACGGAGACGGTGAGCGTGCCGCCGTCGAAGCCCGACTCGAAGCGGCGGGTGTGCCAGAAGGACAGCCGCGTGGTGGTGGCGCCGGCCGGCACCGCGATGCCCGCTGAGCCGTTCGGCTGGGCGAAGGTGAAGTTGCCGTTGGTGTAGTTGTCCGTGCAGAGCGAGCCGCCGTAGCGGAAGATCCTGCTGCCGGTCCTCGCCGTGCAGGTCTGGACGCCGCGCCAGCTCGCCGTCGAGCCGCCGGCGACGAAGGTACCCGTGCTCCAGCCCGCGAGGCCCGTGCTGCTCTCGAAGCTGCCGCTGTCGTAGAGCGTCTGCGTGGTGCAGCCGCCCGAGCAGGCGCTGGTGGTCGCCGAGGCCTGGTTCGAGTTGGCGGACTCGCAGCCGGCGAAGGCGCGGACCACGTAGAAGTAGGCCGTGTTGCACGTCAGGCCCGTGTTGGAGAATGAGGTGCCGGTCGTGGTGCCCACCTGGGTGTAGGGGCCGCCCGAGGTGGTGGAGCGATAGATCCGGTACTCGCTGGCGCCGGAGACCGCGCTCCAGGAGAGGTTGACCTGGGTCTGGCCGGCCGCGGTGGCGGTCAGGCCGGCCGGCGCAGCGGGCGGCGTGCAGGGCGTGCCCGACTCCTGGACGGCGGCGGTCCAGATCTCCTCCTTGGCATTGTTGCGGCGGTCGGTCCACGAGGGGAAGAAGGTGCCGGAGATTCCCGACAGGCTGTTGTAGTCGCCGTACTGGTTGCCCGAGTCGGCGCCGGCCACGGTCTCGTCCGTCTGCGCGGTCGTCACCTTGAACGGCGTGCTCCAGGTGGCGCCGTCGTCGAAGGAAGCCTGGTAGTAGACGTTGGTCTTCTTGCGGCCCGGATCGTCGACCGTGTCGTAGTAGATGACCGCGAGCTGGCCGTTGGTCTCGTCGACCACCAGCGACTGGTTGAACTGGTCGTTGAGGGACGCCTGATTGTTGATCATCACCGGCGCCGACCAGGTCGAGCCGCCGTTGCTCGAGCGCGAGAACCAGACGCGGCTCTTGCAGGTGGAGGAGGTGTTCGCGCCCGGCTCGTTGGTGGCGCTGGTGCAGCCGGTGGCGCCCGTCAGGTCGGTCCAGGCGGCATAGACCATGTTCTTAGTCGCCGTCCGGTAGGCGCCGCCGGAGACGTAGATCAGCAGCCGGCGGCTGTTGAACGACGGGATGCCGATGTCGAAAGAGTCGAAGGTGGTGGCGATCTGGACCGGGGTGCCGTAGCTGGCGCCGCCGTTGGTCGATTTGGCGACCAGGACCCGGCGGTTGCCGGTCGCCGGCCAGAAGACGAACACGTCGCCCGAGCTGTTGGTCTTGACGTCGCAGCCGATCGCCGTGCCGGTGGTCTCGGCGCCGCTGATCTGCAGCGGGGTGCCCCAGGAGCCGGCCGGGCCGGTGCGCCGGTTGACGAACTGCGGCGCGCCGTTGTGCCAGCAGACGTAGAGGTTGTCCTTGAAGGCGGACGACGCGCTGTGGTCCACCCAGATCATCTGCTTGTCGGCGCTGGTCTGCGAGCCGGAGAAGGTGGTGTCGAAGGTCCAGGTGGCGCCGCCGTTGGTGGACTTGTAGGACTGCATCTTGAGCACGGTGCCGGCCGAGTTGATGCCGATCGTGGTGGACCAGGCCGTGCCGTCGGAAGTCCACTCGACGGTCGGATCGGAGTGGAAGGCGTCGCCCGTCTGGAGCGGCAGCGAGGTCTGGCCCCAGGTGGCGCCGCCGTCGCTGGAGAAGAACTGCGCCTGCTGGCCGCTGCCGCCGATGTTGTTCGAGGCGCCGATGATCTTCTGCGTGTTCCAGTAGTTGACCCGGATGTCCGACTCGCTGCGCGGCACGGTCTGGGCGCCGGAGATGCGCAGGTTCACGCCGGCCGAGGTCTTCACCTGGTGCGGCGGCACGTCCCGCTCGGGCCGGCCGGGCCGCAGGTCGGGGTGGGTCTCCATCCACTCGGCGACCTCCTTGAGGACCAGGGGGTAGCCGCCGGTGGGATCGAGCGGCGAGTATTCCATCTCGGGGTGGGCCTTGCGCCAGTGGACGCGCAGCCAGAGCGGGATGCGGACCTTGTCGTAGGCCTCGTCGGAGCGCAGCAGCGAGAAATCCTGATTCTCACGGATGAGCTTCTCGAGCGCGCTGCCGGCCGGAGCGTGGGCGCGGGCGAGCTGCTGCCTGAGGGTGGGCCAGCCGTCCGGGGTGGCGGCAGAGGCCCCGGACATACACGAGATCAACACCAATATCGCTGCGAAAGTCGATTTCCTCATCACGACCGTTGCCCTCCTGGGGGTTGGTTCAAGGTGATGAAAGCGCCGAAGCATTTCGGGCGCTCGAGAGCTTTCGTTGTCGCTGGGGTGGGAGCCGGTGCCGCTTTTTGTCACGCGAGAATGGCAAGAAAAGGCGGGCGTGCCGGATCTCCTTCTCGAATCGAGCTATGGTTGTCGGGTCTTCCTACCCTGCTTCAGCAAGGCCAATGCCAAGAGACATCGGAATACTCCCAAATAGACAGGTGCATATCAATCTAGAAAGCGAGCCCGAGGAAAAAAAGAGCGGCGCCCCTTGATGGAGCGCCGCTCGAGTCACCGCGCGCCAGGCGCGGCGGGGCGGGAAGGGCGGTCTACGGCGTGCAGGCCGTCACGGTCAGGTCGTCGATGAACCAGCCGTCATCTGTCACGCTGCAGTCGGTGATCGAAGTGAAGCCGATGCGGACGCTGCGGCCGGCGCAACCGCCGGTGCCGCCGGTGGCGGCGTTGCAGGCCGCGTCGAGGTTGACCACGGTGTTGACGAAGGTACTCTGGATGCCAGTGAACACCGAGGCGCCGGCGGCTCCAGAGGGCGCACAGTCGGGGGCCACGGTGCCGTTGTAGGTGGCGCCCGAGAGGATGGCCGAGGCAGGCACGTAGAAGTAGTTCGTGCCGTCGACGGAGACGGTCAGCGTGCCGCCGTCGAAGCCGGTCTCGTACGCCCGGCGGTGCCAGAAGGACAGCCGCGTGGTGGTGGAGCCGGCGGGCACGGCGATGCCGGCCGAGCCGTTCGGCTGGGCGAAGTTGAAGTTGTTGTTGCCGTAGTTGTCGGTGCAGGCGAGGCCGCCGTAGCGGAAGATCTTCGTGCCGCCATGGGCCGTGCAGGTCTGGACACCGCGCCAGCTCGCCGTCGAGCCGAAGGAGACGAAGGTACCGGTGCTCCAGCCGGCCAGGCCGGTGTCGGTCTCGAAGCCCTTGCTGTAGAGCGTCGTCGTGGTGCAGCCGGTGCAGGCGCTGGTGGTGGCCGAGGCCTGGTTGGAGTTGGCGGACTCGCAGTTGTTGAATGCGCGGACGACGTAGTAGTACGTCGTGTTGCAGGAGAGGCCGGTGTTCGAGAAGGAGGTCGTGGTCGAGGTGCCCACCTGCGTGTAGGGTCCGCCCGAGGTCGTCGAACGATAGATGCGGTACTCGGTGGCGCCGGAGACCGCGCTCCAGGAGAGGTTGATCTGACTGGAGCTGGCGGCCGTGGCCGTCAGGCCCGTCGGGGCCGCCGGAGGCGTGCAGCCGCCGCCGCCCGAGGGGGTCACCGACTGGCAGGCCGAGGGCGCTGCAGCACAGGCCTCGTTGCCGCTCGGCTGGGCCACCACCTGGTAGAAGTAGGTAAAGCCATTGGCCACGGCGGAGTCGGTGAAGGCGGTGCTGGAGACGTCGTTGGCGGCCTTGATGAAGCCGGAGTTGCAGCCGCGCTCGTTACGGTAGACGTCGTAGACCACGCCGGTGCCCGAGTTCGTCCAGCTCACCGAAACCTGATTGTTGCCGCCGGAGAGCGAGAGCGTCGGCACCGCCGGTGCTGTGCAGCCGGCGAAGGTCACGTTGGCGCCGGCGTCAGTGGTGCAGGCGATGCCGTGGCGGTTGAAGGCGGCGAAGAGAGCGCCGCCATGCGGCGTGCCGTTCGCGAGGTTGCCATCGTCGTCGTCCACGGCGCGCAGGGTGCGCCAGAGCGAGCCGGTGTTGCAGCCGTTCGAGGTGAAGGGCGAAACAGTCCGGTTGCAGGAGAAGGCCGCCGTGGCGGTGGAGCGGGAGAGGTACCAGAGCCGGTCGACGATGGACCACGCGGCGCCGCTGCCCGGGTTCGGCAGGTCGCGGTTGGCGAGGTCCCACAGGGCCTCGGAGGAGACGTAGGACTCGCAGTGGCCCTCGCGGTTGCAGGGGCCGACGTAGCCGATGGCCGAGGTGGGGCACCTCGCCTGTGTGAAGTTGGCCACGGTGTGCGGCGTGTTCGAGGCGTGCTTCGCCCAGTCGATGTCGCGCACGCCGGTGCAGGAGGTGCAGGAGTCGCCGTAGCCGCCGCAGTTGCTGCCGAGGAAGCCGGAGCCGATGCAGGAGCTGTGGGTGGCGAGGGCGGCGGTGAAGTCGCCGTAGGTCTCGCCGGTGCCGTTGTCGGGCGCCGAGCCGTTGCCGTCGTTGCTGTCGAGGCCGTGGCCGTACTCGTGCAGCGAGACGCCCTCGATCTCGCCCGTGTTGCCGCAGCCGCCGCCCGAGCGGTAGAAGTTGATCGTCGAGCCGTTCCAGAAGGCGTTGCAGGTCTGGTTGATGTTGACGTTGGCGGTGAGCTGCGCGTTCAGCCAGGAATTGGTGGGCAGCCAGCCGCGGGCGATCTCCTTGGCCCGGTTGACGTGGTAGAACTGCGTGCGGGACGAGTGGGTGTTGCCCGCGCCGCCGAAGCCCGGCGTGGTGCAGTCGGCGCCGCCCGAGGTGCCGAAGGCGATGTTGCCGGAAGCATCGGCCGCGAGCGAGATCGCGCCGCAGTTGTCCGAGATCCGCACGAACTGCCCGGCGAGGGTCGAGCTGACCGCGCCGCCGCCGAAGCTGTAGACGCCCGCCGAGTTGGTGAAGCCCCCGGTCGAGAGGTTGGCGAAAGGCATCGGCAGGTTGGTCGACGTGCCGAGGATCCTGGCGCCGCCCGTCACCTGCGCGTACTCGTTGACGTCCACGAACTCCAGCAACTGGCCCGTGGCCGCGTCCACCCGGGCGCGCCAGGTGCCGTTCGAGCCGTCGCGCTGGAAGGTGAACTGCCAGACGGCGGCGAGGCCGCGCCCCCGTCCGAAGGCGAAGCCGCGGCCGGGCCCGTCCTCGGTCGCCACCGGCAGCAGGCGCAGCGAGCCGGCGTCGAGCAGGGTGTCGCCCGCGCCGACCCCGGCGTAGCGGGAGAGGACCGCGAGAGCCTCTTCGCGGCTCACCTTCGCCCTGGGCGTCGGCACGTGGGCCGGCGGCAGGTTCTCGGTGCCGAACTGGATCAGGTTGCCGCCATTGACGCGGAAGACCACCCGCGCGCCTTCGACGACGAGGCCGTCGCGCGTCACGTCGTAGTCGACGAACCAGAGGTGGTCGCTGGGCTGGCCCGAGCGCCCCTGGTTGAGGACGAGCGACTTGGGATCGACGCCGAGGAAGCGGGCCAGCTTCTGCAGTTGGCCGCGCGCGATGCTGTCGAGGACCGCCAGGTCCGGCTTCTTCCTGTTTCCGAGCTGCTGCGCGATGTCGTCCGCGGTCAGGCCGTTGCCGCGGCCGGGGACCCAGGGAATGCCCGCGCCCTCGGCGACCTCGACCTTGCCGCTGCGCCGGTCGACGAAGGCCTTCCACTCTCCGCGCGCGTTGCGCTTGAACTCCTTCCAACCTTCGCTCACCTCGACTTCGAGGGAGGTCTCGACGCTCTCGACAGGCTCGACCGCCTGGGGCGGGCTCAGCCTGTCGTCCGTGAAGACGATGGCATCGAGGGGATCCGCCGGCTCCTTGATGACCTG
>DASWME010000302.1:0-61424 GCA_036399915.1 Thermoanaerobaculia bacterium | reverse complement strand
GGGCGCGAGCCGGACGGTGAGGCAGGTCTCGTCCGTCACGCCCCCGAGGGTGCCTCCGGGGATGGAGAGGGTCAGCCGATCCGGGGCCTGGCCGCGGAGGCGGTCCTCGATCCGCAGCGAGTAGTCGGTCGAGATGAGGGTGCGCTGCGGGTTCCAGCGGCTCTCCCGGCCCTCCACCACCGCGACGACGATCTGCGGCGACGCTGTCACCAGCTCGCGCGGCTCCATCGGCGCCACGTGGGCGAGGAGCGCGCGGGGTACGAGGCAGGCGGCCAGCGCCAGAGCGAGTCGGGCTTTCCTCGAGGCAGGGTTCTCCAGCATGGGAGGGTCTCCTTTCCGCCGGGCTCAAAGCAGCCGCTTCTATTCTGCCACGACTCTGAAGCCGGACGGTCCCGCCGCTCCGCGCCGTTGTAAGATCTCCTGGAATCCAGGACACGCCCACCCGCCCATCCGGGACCGGCACCATGGTCGAGGCAGACGACGCGAGGATCAGCGACGAGACGTTGATCGGCCGCACCGCGGCCGGGGACCTCTCCGCCTTCGACCGCCTGGTCCGGCGGCACCAGGCCGCGGTGTACCGTTTCGCGCGGGCCGCCGTCCCGGATGGCGGCGAGCCGGAGGAGATCCTGCGCGAGACTTTCCTCGCGGCCCGGCGCGCCGCGGTCCGTTACCGCGACGAGCCCTCGGCCCGCCCGTGGCTGCTCGCCCTGGCCTGCCAGGTCATCGACCGCCGCCATCCGCGCCCGGACCGGGATGCCGACTCGATGCCCCTGCGCGAGCTGGCGCGGGCGGCTGGCTGGGATCATCCCCAGGCGGACGGCGCCACGCGGCTCCACCGGGCGCGCCTGCGGCTGCTCGCCGGGATGAAGGGGAACGGCCGTGGACGATGAACGGATCGTCGCCGGGCTGCACTGCGGCGAGGTGCTGGCGGACCTGACGGAGCACCTCGACGGCCGGCTCAGCCGCGAGCGGTCGCTGCGGATCGCCGAGCACCTCAGCGGCTGCGCGGGGTGCCGGCGGCTGGGCGACGAGATCGCGGACGTGGTGCGCGCCCTGCGCGAGCTGCCGGAGGAGCCGCTCGACCCCGAGGTCGAGGAGCGGCTGCTCGCCCCTCTCCATCCCGGCGAGGCCGCGCCCCTTGGCTGACCTCGCGGTCCGTGCCGCCTCGCCCGGCGACGCGGCGGTCATCGTCGAGTTCCAGCTCCGCATGGCCCGCGAGACCGAGGACTTGGAGCTCGACCGCGACACCCTGAGCCGCGGCGTGGAGGCGGTCTTCGCCGATCCCCGCAAGGGGAGCTACTGGGTGGCCGAGCGCGGCGGCCGTATCGTCGGCTCCCTGCTCACCACCTTCGAGTGGAGCGACTGGCGCAACGGCACCGTCCTGTGGATCCAGTCGGTCTACGTCCTTCCCGAGGAGCGCGGCCGGGGGGTCTACCGCGCCCTGTACGAGAACCTGCGGCGGCGGGTCGAGGCCGATCCTGGCCTCAAGGGCATCCGCCTCTACGTGGACAGGCGCAACGCCGCGGCGCAGCGGGTCTACGAGCGGCTCGGCATGACCCGCGAGCACTACGACACGTTCGAATGGCTCAAGTAGGATGGCTAGAGGAACACGATCCGCTCCCCACGGATCTCGACCAGCCGCTCCTGGGCCGCCCACTGGAAGACGCGGTCCATCCGCTCGCGGATGGCGGGCGTCACCTGGCCGTAGCCGAGCCAGGCCGCCACGGCGCGGACGACCTCCTCCTTCTCGTGCTCGACACCCCTGGGGAAGAGCTTCCTGGCCGTCTCGATCAGGAACTTGAAGTCATACCGTCCAAAGGTCGGCGTGGCCCCGACCAGGAGGTCCCCCTTGCAGGCGACGATCCGCCGCTCGATGGCGACGTCCACGTGCCTTTCCAGCCGGGCGCGGGCGCTCTTGCTGAGCCTCAGGTGGAGCCGGCCGGCCACCCGCCGGATCAGCTCCTCCCGGGTCATCTCGCCGGCGCCCCAACAGGCCTGGCGGATGGCGGCCAGGATCCGCTCGGAGATCGTCGTCACCGTGGCCCCGATGCGCTCGAGGAGGTCCAAGGCCGGCTCATAGCCGGTCTCCTCGCTGCGGGCCAGCTCCGCCTCGGTGGGCACCAGCTCGCCGCGCAGCGCCCGGGCCAGGATCGTCCGCCGCATCCCTTCGATCCCTCCCTCCGCCGCCGCCACGCGCTTCCCGACCGCCTCGGCGAAAGCCAGGTGCTTCTCGACGAGCCGCACGATCTCGTGCTGCTCGGCAAGCGGCGGCACGGGCACCGGCATCTTCTGCAGCAGCGAGACCTTGATGTTCGACTGGTTGCTGCAGTCGGTCCGCACCGTCCGCGCCCAGCGGCGGCCCCAGGGCGAGTTGAGCCATGCGCAGAGATAGCGGCTGGAGACCAGTCCCTCGTCGCACTCGATGCGCACCAGGTACGAGGCGAAGACCGCCTCCAGGTCGAGGTCGAACACCGCGGACTTGCCCACCAGCTCCGCGCTGTTGGTGCGGTTGAAGAGGATGTCGCCGCGCCGCACCGTGAACGCCTGGACGTCGATCCCCTCCCGGCCGACGTACTTGAGATCGGTCCCGTCCATCCTGCCGTCCTGGATGTTGGCCATGCGCAGGATCGGAATGCCCGTCTTCGCATCCTCCTCCGCCTTCACCGAGAGGCCGTACTGGGTGCGGTGCACCACGTCCTGGAGCGCGGCCAGGCTCCAGCCCTCCGGAACCTCGGGCACGTCCAGCGGCGCGGGTGCCTCCCACTCCGTGGACGCCAAGCTCTTCGGCCGCCGCGGCGCCCGACGGTCGAACGCCTCGGCCTCGCAGCAGGCCATCTCGTACGCCTCCCGCCGGGCGGCGAAGGCGCGCGCCAGCCGGTCCGCGAGAGCTTCGGACGGCTCGTGCTGCTCCTCCCGCCAGTCCTCCGTCAGCCGTCCCGAGCAGGCGGCGGCGAGCACGGACTGGCGGAACCGCCGCAGGCTGTCCGGCATCCGGGCCAGGCCCTCGTCGGCCCACCGCAGCGGCACCATCAGCTCCCGCACCGCCTCCACGATCCGCGCCTGCTCGGCCTGCGGAGGAATCGGCAGGACCACGCCCGAGAGGAAGCTCTTGAAGTTCAGGTTGCGCAGGTTCGTCGTCTGCGTCTGGTACTCGTCCAGGCCGCCGCAGAGATAGAGATAGAGGAGCACCAGGTGGACGAACGCGGGATTGACCTCGGGATGGACTCGCACCTGGCGGCAGAAGTTCGCGCAGATCAGCGGCGCGTCCGCGCGCTGGAGCGCCTCCGCGTCGATCAGCAGCGTCCGCCCCACCGGCTGGCTGGCGCCGCCGCCCGAGACCTCGACCACGAGATCCCCCACCGCGAGCAGCCGGCCCGTGAGCTTCGAGCGCTTGACCGCCCGCTCCGCCGCGGTCGACCCCTTGTCGCGGTCCCAGCTGCGGAACTCCGTGCCGCGGATCACCCGCACCCGCACCAGCTCCGGGTCCTTCGCGGCCTGCCACGGCTCCTCGCCCCACTCGCCGCTGAGCTTGTGGACCACGATCTCTTCGAGAGTCGCCTTCGCCCAGCCTTCGGGAAGCTCGCCTTCGCGGCGGCCGATTTCCCAATCGAAGAAGACGCTGCTCACAAGCCACCCCGGAGCACGCGCGGCCGCTGCGGCTCCACTTCGCCTTCGAGCAGGTTGAGAATCGACTGCACGTCCTGCATCGCGCTCTCCAGCTCCTCCAGCACCTCCATCGCCAGCTCCTCCGGCTCCGGCAGCTCGTCCTCGAGCGACTCCTCCTTGAGCCACTTCAATCCGTCGATCTTGAAGTCGCGGGCGCGCACCTCGGCGATCGAGAACGAACGCCAGCGGCCCTCCCGCGAGTCCCCAGCCGAGCGCCGCGAGCGGCCGTTGGCATCGAGCCCGTAGCAGGCCTCGAACGCGGCCAGGTGGCCGTGGGTCAGCGGCCGGTCCTTCTTGGTGATACGCGGCACGTTGGTGCGCGCATCATAGACCCAAACGGTCTCGGTCGCCGGGCCCTTGGTGAAGAACACGACGTTGGTCTTGGTGCCGGCGCTGTACGGGGTGAATGTGCCGTTGGGCAGCCGCAGCACGGTATGGAGGTCGCACTCCTCGGTGAGGATCTTGAACACCTCCCCCGCCTGATCGGCGAACAGGCAGTTGTCTGGCACGATCACTGCGGCCCGACCGCCGGGCCTGAGCAGCGTCATCACGTGCTGCAGGAAGTTGAGCTGCTTGTTCGAGGTCTTGATCGCGAGGTCGTCGCGCACCGGCACCTGGTTGGCGCCCTTGTTGCCGAACGGCGGGTTGGTCAGCACCACGTCGAACCGCCGCTCGTCGGGGGTCTCGTAGATCGAATCGCCCAGCTTGATCTCCGGCTCCAGACCGTGCAGGAAGAGGTTCATGAGCGCCAGCCGGCGCGGCCGCGGCACCAGCTCCTGGCCGAAGTACGTGCCGCGCCGCACCCGCTGCATGAGGTCCCGGTCCACGCCGCTCTCGCGGGTCTCGGCCAGGAACCACTCGTAGGCCACCACCAGGAACCCCGCGGTGCCGCACGCCGGATCGCAAATGGCGAACTCGGGGTCCTGCCGCGGATCGGGCTGTACGCAGTGCACGATCGCTTGGATCAGCCGGCGCGGCGTGAAGTACTGCCCGGCGCCCTTCTTGCCCTCGCTCGCCGCCTTCTCGAGCAGCCCCTCGAACACGGCGGCCTTGAGATCGACCTCGAGCGCGGTCCACTCCGTCTCGTCGATCAGATCTATCAGCCGCTTCAGGTTCGCCGGGTTGTTGAAGCGCGACGCTGCGCCGGTGAAGATGTCGCCGAGCAGACCGGGCTGCTTGCCCAGCGCGCGCAGCACGCCGGCGTAGTGCCGCGTCAACTCGGCCTCCTGCTCCTGCGCCAGCGCCGGCCACGAGCAGTCCACCCCGGATCCCTCCTCCTGCGGCAGCGCGATCCGGCTGAGATCGATGTTCCGCTCATCCGCCATCTTGAGGAAGAGCAGATACGTGATCTGTTCAATGTAATCACCGTAATCGATGCCATCATGCCGCAGCGTGTGGCAGAAACCCCAGAACGTCTGGACCACGTCCGTCATGTCCGGCCTCGCTTCTCCCGCTTGTTAAAGAGGAAAGATGCAACGGGCACGTATCGTAGCCGATCCGGGAGCAATATTGAAGAGCGTGCGCAGAACAATGAAATCTGCGGATGCCCACGAACTCCAGGTTCGTTCCCGATGTTGCGAGTTTCGCCAAAGCGCGACAGGAGTGCCCGAAGTTGCCGCTTTGGGGATCTCACGCTGCGCGCGACGTCTTCAGCTCGCGCCACTGGCGGGCGAGCAGCCAGCCGCCCCGGGCGAAGAGCGGGACCCAAAAGCGCAGATTCAGCTAGAAAGCCGAAAAAACTTGCAGATGATCTGCCCGCCCCTACGTTCGATTCCGCGGAGTTTTTACCCCGGCGGTCCGACCTCCACCACCTCACCGTCCCTCTTGACCTTCCCCCGGTAGGTCCGCCCCTCTTCAAAGCTCTTCCAGACCTGCTCGTTGGAGGCCTTGTAGCGGGCGGGGTTGCCGTCGTCGTCGCGGAAGAGGACCTCGTAGAGCTCCTTGCGGGTGCCCTCGCGTTCTTTCGCGCCCAGCCGGGGATCGGGCCAGACAGGGGCGCGGTCCTGGCCCTCGGCCCTGGCCTCGCGGTCGAGGAGCCACTTCTCCACCTGGTAGCGGATGCGCTGGCGGTAGACCGGCTCCTCGCGATAGACCGGCTCTTCGTAGGTCTCTTCGTGGGACTGGTTCTCGTAGACGGGACGGTCCTCATAGACGTCCTCGAAGTAGCCGTTGCCGAGGTCGCGGGTGCCGGTCTTGACGCGCTCAGTGCCCGTCTGGACCCGCTCGGTGACGGTGCGGGTCTTCCTCTCGGTGCCGATCTGGATCTTGTTGACGTGGTGGACTTCCCGGCGGCTGTCGAGCCGGAGGGCGTTGCCCGGGACCTCGCCTTCCCAGGCTTCCTCGGTGACCGGGCGGCGCTCTTCCACCGCGATCGTGCGCAGCCAGTGGAAGCCGGTGACGGTGAGGTCCTTCTCCCGCGGCCGGCCGAGGAAGACGAGCAGGACGGCCAGCAGGACGAGCCCCAGGCAGCCGAGGCCGCAGCCCTTCTTGAAGAGAGGATTCGCCGGCTTCTGGGGAGGCGCGGCCACGGGCTGAGGAGGTGGAGCGTCGAGGCCATGCTCGACCACCTCGCGGGTCTTCACCCCCGCATCGCGGGGGGCGCCGCAGCCGGAGCAGAAGGCGTTGGTGGCGGGGTTGTCCGCCTCGCAGTAGGGGCAGATCCAGTCCGGCCCGGCCCGGGCCCGTTCCAGGGTCTCGGCCGCGGTGACTTCGGGAGCGTCGTCCGACAGATAGAACTTCACCTCGGGACCGCGGGGTGCGCCGCAGCCGCCGCAGAACTTGTCGGGTCCTCGATTCTTCTTCCGGCCGCAGACCGGGCAGTCCCAGGCGCCTTCACGAATGGCCACGCGATGTCTCCCCGTTGAAGGGTCCAGGACGATCCTATCAGGGGGTATCCTTGATCCCATGTCCGAGATCACCACCCTTGCCGTTTCCCTGTCCGCTCAGGCCGCCGGCTATCCTCACGCCACCCATGCTGTCTTCAATCAGCCGCCGCCGTTCGAGGACGTGAACCTGTTCACGGGCGACCGACCGCTCGCCGAGGCGCTGCGGCGCGAGGGCGCGGAGTGGGCGGAGGAGCGGGCGCGGGCGTTCGGCGAGGTCGTGGGGCGGCGGGAGACGATCGTCCGGGGCTTCCAGGCCAACGAGCACCCGCCGGCGCTGCGCACGCACGACCGCACGGGAGAGCGCATCGACGAGGTGGAGTTCCATCCCGCCTGGCATGCGCTGATGGGGCTCGGCGTCGAGCAGGGTCTGCACGCTCTGCCCTGGCGCGAGCCCCGGCCAGGGGCGCACGTGGCGCGGGCGGCACTGTTCATGCTGCTGGCCGAGGTGGAGGCCGGCGTGGGCTGTCCGCTCTCGATGACCTACTCGGTGGTGCCCGCCCTGCGCGCGCAGCCGGAGCTGGCCGCCGAGTGGGAGCCGCGCTTCACGTCGACGCTCTACGATCCACGGCTCGCGCCGGCGGGGGAGAAAGCCGGCGCCCTCTGCGGCATGGCGATGACCGAGAAGCAGGGGGGCTCGGACGTGCGGGCCAACACCACCCGGGCGCGTCCGCTCGGCTCGGGCGGCCCCGGAGCGGAGTACGAGATCACCGGCCACAAGTGGTTCTGCTCGGCGCCGATGTGCGACGCCTTCCTGGTGCTCGCTCAGGCTCCAGGCGGCCTCTCCTGCTTCCTGCTCCCCCGCTTCACGCCGGACGGCGAGCGCAACCGTTTCCACCTGCAGCGGCTCAAGGACAAGCTCGGCAACCGCTCGAACGCCTCGAGCGAGGTGGAGCTGCGCGCCGCCTGGGCCCGCCTCGTGGGTGAGGAGGGGCGGGGCGTGCAGACCATCCTGGAAATGGTGAACCACACCCGGCTCGACTGCGTGATCGGCTCGGCCGCGGGCATGCGCTGGGGCATGGCGCGGGCGATCCACCACGCGGCCCACCGCCGCGCCTTCGGCAAGCTGCTGATCGATCAGCCGCTGATGCAGAACGTCCTCGCCGATCTCGCCCTGGAGTCCGAGGCCGCCACGACCGCCATGATGCGCCTGGCCCGCGCCTACGACGCGGAGGAGGACGCTCCCTTCCGGCGGCTCGCCACCGCCGTGCTCAAGTACTGGACGTGCAAGCGGGCGCCGGTCCACGCCGCCGAGGCCCTGGAGTGCCTGGGCGGCAACGGCTACGTGGAGGAATGGGGCCTGGCCCGCCTCTACCGCGAGGCGCCCCTCAACTCGATCTGGGAGGGCTCGGGCAACGTCCAGTGCCTGGACGCGCTGCGCGCCATCCAGAAGTCGCCCGAGTCCTTGGCCGCCCTCTTCGACGAGATCAGCGAGGCCCGGGGCGGCGACACCCGGCTGGACGCCTGGGTGCTCGACCTGTCGGCCGAGATCGGCCAGAGCGGAGACCTGGAAACGCGGGCGCGCCGCCTCGTCGAGCGGCTGGCGGTGGCGCTCCAGGCCTCGCTCCTCGTGCGCCACGCGCCCAGGGCCGTGGCGGACGCCTTTTGCGCCAGCCGGCTCGGCGGCGACGGCGGCCGGGCGTTCGGCACACTACCGGCAGGGACGGAGTTCGGGGGGATCCTGGAGCGGGCGCTGACGGTTTGATTCCGATCCCCCGCCCGGCGCTATCCTCCCGCCTTCGTCTGGTGGTAATTCGGATACGCCGGCCGCCTGGGCTTCCTGGGCGGCGGGTTCTTCTCCAACAGATCCAGCGCCACCTGCACGGCCTTCTCGAGCTGCGGGTCGTGCCCTTGGCGCCAGGCCTTGGGATCGAGCTCGACCTCGATATCGGGAGCCACGCCGTGGTTCTCCACCTCCCACTCCCCTTCCGTGTTCCAGAAGGCGAGGCGCGGCGCGGTCACCACGCCGCCGCCGATCAGCGTCGGGTAGTCGTAGATGCCGATCAGGCCGCCCCACGTCCGGGTGCCGATCAGCGGACCGATTCCCAGCTTGCGGAAGTACCAGGGCAGGGCGTCGCCCCCGGAGCCGGCGGACTCGTTGATGAGCATCACCTTGGGCCCAAAGATCGAGCCCACGGGCACCGTGATGTCCTCCCCCTCCCGCGTGGAGACGTAGTTGAGCAGCGGGCGGTGGAGGTAGTCGACGATGTAGTCCGCCGCGTAGCCGCCGCCGTTGAAGCGCTCGTCGATCACCACCCCCTCCCGGCCCACCTGGGCGAAGAAGTAGCGGTTGAAGCTCGCATACCCGCTCTCGGCCGTGTCGGGCAGGTAGACGTAGGCGAGCCGGCCCTTGCTCATCGCGTCCACCTTGCGGCGGTTCTCCTCCATCCAGGCCAGGTTGCGCAGCTCATACTCGCTCTCGACGGGGACGACCGTCACCTTGCGCGAGCCCTTGCCGTCCGGATTGGGGCCGACCTCGAGGACCACGGACTTGCCGGCGGTGGCCTCGAAGAAGCTGTAGACGTTGTCCGCCGCCCGCACCGGCTTGCCGTTGACGGAGAGCAGGTACTCCCCCGCCTTGACGTTGACGCCCGGCTGCGTGAGGGGCGCCTGCAGCGACGGGTTCCAGTTCTCGCCGCTGTAGATGCGGGCGAAGCGGTAGCGCCCGTTGGCCACCTCGTAGTCGGCGCCCAGCAGGCCGCCCTTCACCTCGGGGACCTCCGGCGCGTCGCCGCCCACGATGTACAGGTGGCCCACGGAGAGCTCGCCCAGCATCTCGTTGAACAGGGCGTTGAGGTCGCTGCGGTGGCCGACTTCCTCCAGGTAGGGCTCGTAGCGCGGCACCGCCGTCTTGAGGTCGACTCCGTGCAGGCCGGGGTCATAGAAGAAGTCGCGCTCGATCCGCCAGACCTCGCGGTACATCTGCCGCCACTCGGCGCGGGGATCGACCAGCACCTCCACGCCGTCGATCTTGAGGGCGCCCTTGCCAGCCTCGGGCGGCTCGGCCGTGCCGGCGATCGACCAGGTCTCGCCCTGGCGCAGGAGCATCTTCTCGCCGTCGCGCGACACGTCGAAGGCGGTCACGCCCTCGGCCATCTTCTCGGTCTTGCGGCTCTCGAGGTCGAAGCGGTGGACGATCGTGCCCTCGAAGCCGAAGCCCGCGACCGGCGCGCTCTCCAGCACGAACAGCACGCCCTCCTTGCCGGCGAGGAGTGCGCTGTAGTTGCGCGGCGGGATGGGCAGGGCCAGGACCCGCTGGTCGATGCCGTCGAAGTCGATGCGCACCGGAGCGGGCTTCTCCTCTTTGCCGTCCTTTTCGTCCTTGCCGTCCTTCTTGTCCTTATCTTTCTCTTCCCCCTTCTCCTCGTCGCTCTGGGGCGCCAGGGGCGAGGGCAGGTCCTTGTCCAGCACGGCGACGTAGACGCTGCGGGAGACCGGGCGCTGCACACTCGACAGGTCGAGCCAGCCGGTGGTGAGGCCCACGTCGGTGCTGGCGGTGAAGTACAGGTACTTGCCCCCTTTGTCGAAGGCGACGTAGCGGGTGTCGCTCATGCCGTCCGTGACTTGGCGGGCCTTGCCCGTCTCGAGCGAGTAGACGAAGACCGCCCGCAGGTGGCTCCGCAGGTCCTTGGTGTAGGCGATCCAGCGGCTGTCGGGCGACCAGACCGGCTCGAGGAGCCGGAACGGCGACTCGTACAGGTCCGTGTCGACGCGCACGGGCTTGCCCTTCTCCACGTCCACGTACCAGAGGTTCAGCCGCTTGTCGGTGTAGGCGATCTTCGCGCCGTCCGGCGACCAGCGCGGGTAGTAGAAGAAGGACGGCGGATCGCCGAGGTCGATCTTCTTGACCTTGCCGATGCCCGTCTGGTCGGTAACGTGGAGCGCGTACTCGCCGGACTCATCCGAGAACCAGGCGATCCGCTGGCCGTCCGGCGACCAGGCGGGCGAGCGCTCGGCGACGCCGGGCGTGCGGGTCAGGTTGCGCGCGTCCCCCTTCTCGGCCGGCACGGTGAGGATCTCGCCGCGCGCCTCGAACGCCGCCCGCACACCGGAGGGCGACAGGGCGGCGGACTCGATGCGGTCCGCGATCTTCGCGTAGTAGGGGCGCACGGCCGCCAGGTCTCCTTCGACGCGCACCTCGACCGGCCGCGACCGGCCGGAGGCGAGGTCGAAGAGGTAGAGCTTGCCGAACTGGTCGTAGACGATCCCGCCGGGCCCCGCCGAGGCCGAGACGATGTCCGGCCCCTCGTTGCGCAGCGCCTCCGCGACCTTGCCGCTCGCCAGGTCGTACGAGAACAGGGTGGTCAGGCCGTTGCGGTCCGAGAGGAAGTAGACGCGGTCGCCGATCCACATCGGGTCCGAGTCGTTCGAGTTGTCGCGGGGGACCTTCTGGACCGAGGAGTCCGACAGCCGGGCGATCCAGATCGGGGTGGTCGTGCCGCCGCGGTAGCGCTTCCAGGCGCGGAAGTTCATGGGGTTCGACGACCGTTGCCAGTGCGGCACGTAGGCGAGGCGCTCGCCGTCGGGAGAGAACGAGCCCTGCTCGGCGTGGGGCAGCGGCACCCCGGCCGGGAGCCCGCCCTCGACCGGCATCGTATACAGCCGCCCGAAGCTGGAGCGCCCCGAGCGGAAGAGCACCCGCTTGCCATCCGGCGTCCAGCCCGCGGCCCGGTCGTTGCCGGGGTGCCAGGTCAGCCGGCGCGGCACGCCCCCCTCCGCCGGTACCAGATAGACGTCGTAGTTGCCAGCGTAGTTGGCCGTGAAGGCGATCCACCGGCCGTCCGGGGAGAAACGGGGATCGGTCTCGACCCCCAGCCCGGTGGTCAACCGCCGGGCGTCTCCCCCCTCGCGCGGCACCACCCAGAGGTCGCCCGCGTACGTGAAGGCGATCTGGTCCCGGCTCAGGGCAGGCTGGCGCAGCCAGAGCTCGGCGCCCGCCGCGGGGAGGGAGGCGAGGAGGGCGAAAACGAGAATCAGAGCGAATCGGCGCATTCTGAGCATCCTCATAAAGAGTACGGGTCCACGGCCTCGACGATCTTTACGCCCGAGCCGCCTGGAAGTTGCCTCTCGATCGCCTGATAGTCTAAGACACGGGAAGGCGAAACCGGCCCCGGAATTGCAGGTCCCCGGTTCGAGGTTCCAGGGATTGGACACGGGAGGAGACGACCCCATGAAATGCCATACCCCAAATTGCACCGGCGAGCACGAGGCGCGGGAGATCAGCCATTCGGTGGTCTACCGGGAGCGGACCTTCACCATCCATCGCGTGCCGGCCGCCGTCTGCCCGCACTGCGGCGACGCCGTGCTGACCGAGGAAACCACGATCGTCCTCGCGGACCTGCTGCGGAGGAAGGCGCGGGCGAGGGGGACGGCGTTCGCCTACGGAGGATGAGGCCAGGGCGCCCCAGAACAAACCGCCCCCTTCTGTCGTACTCTCCTGCACGTCCCTTCCGGGGAACGACAGGAGAGATCCGATGCGAACCCCCGCTTTCGCCGTCCTAAGCCTGATCCTCTTGCTCCTCACCGCTCCGGCGCTCGCGGCCCAGCCCGCGGCGGACGCCCAGGCGCGGCCGGCCGCCGGCGCCGTGCAGCCCGGCTCGTCCGCGCCCGTGCCGGTGCCGCCGCCCAGCGAGAAGGCCCTGCGCTACTACCGGAGCGGCAACGTCCTCTGGGCGGTCGCCACGATCTGGGGGCTGCTGGCGCCGGCCCTGCTGCTCTTCACCGGCGTCTCGGCCCGCCTGCGCGATGCCTCCCGGAAGATCGGCCGCAACTGGTTCCTCACCATCGCCGTCTACGGCATCCTCTTCACCCTCGTCACGTTCGTGCTCGACCTGCCGCTGGCCTATTACGCTGACTTCGTCCGCCCGCACGCCTACGGCCTGTCGGACCAGACCGCGGCCAAGTGGTGGAGCGACGCCTTCAAGGGCCTCATGGTCGGCTGCGTCTTCATCGCCCTCGTCCTCTGGATCCCGTACCTGCTGCTGCGCAAGAGCCCCCGGCGCTGGTGGCTCTACACGGGCCTCGCCACGATCCCCCTGCTGACCCTCCTGCTGCTCGTCGAGCCGATCTGGATCGAGCCCCTGTTCAACGACTTCGGGCCGATGAAGGACAAGGCGCTCGAGTCCAGGATCCTGGGGCTGGCCGACCGGGCGGGGATCGAGGGGAGCCGCGTCTACGAGGTCAACAAGAGCGTCGACACCAAGACCGTCAACGCCTACGTCACCGGCTTCCTCGACACCAAGCGGATCGTCCTCTGGGACACCCTCTTAGCGAAGCTCGAGCCGCGAGAAGTGCTGTTCGTGATGGGCCACGAGATGGGGCATTACGTGCTCGGCCACACCTTCCAGCTCATCGCCCTGGGCTCCGCCCTGGCCCTGCTGGGCCTGTGGGTGATCCATCGCACGGCCGGGCGCCTGATCGCGCGTCACCGCGACCGGTTCGGCTTCGCCGAGCTGGCAGACGTGGCCTCGCTGCCGCTCATGGCCCTGCTCTTCAGCCTCGTCTCCCTGGTGGTCACGCCCGCCGTTCTCGCCATCGCCCGGCACGTCGAGCACGAGGCGGACCGCTTCGGTCTCGAGATCACGCGGGACAACCACGACTGCGCCACCGCCTTCGTGAAGCTGCAGCAGGAAAACCTGGGCGTGCCGCGCCCCGGTCTGCTCTACAAGCTTTGGCGCTCCTCCCACCCGCCGCTCGGAGAGCGCATCGACTTCTGCAACGAGTACCGGCCCTGGGGGACGGGCAAGCCTCTGAAGTACGGGGACCTGATCGAGGGGCCTTGAGGGTAGGTCCGGGCCGCTTGCCCCGCACCGGGCGCCCGCAAGCACCTTCTTGAGGGGGGACCTCCCCGTCGAGGTCCCTCGCGTCTGGAAACCGTCGAGGGGACGGCTTGGGCCGTCTCCGTCGACCCGACTCGAGAAGGAGGTTCTTGCATGAAGAAGGCTCTGCGCTGCTTCATCCCGCTGGTCCTCGGACTGTTGCTCGGCGCCGGCATGGCGGCCGCCGGGGATCTGTCGTCCATCGTGCCGCAGCCCGCCGTGGCGGCGCCCGTCTGTGAGGCGCCGGTGCCGGCGGTGGCGGACGCGTCCCAGGCTCCCGCGGCGGCCGATCTGTTCGCGCCGGAGCCGCAACCGGCGGCCATCTGCCCGCTGATCGGCTGCGTCAACGACGAATATTGCCGGCGCGACCGGGACTGCACTACCCGCCCGGGTGGCGTCTGCAACCTCTTCTGCCCCACCAGGGGTTGCTGCTCCTACCCCGGTTAATAAACCCGACCCCCACCCGTCCCCGGCCTGGCGCCGGGGGCGGCTCCTGCGCCGGCCGGTCTATAATCCCGCTTCATGACTCACCGTAGGCGATACCCGGAGCCGATCCATCCCAGCCTGCCGGCCCTGGCGGTCGCGCTGACCGTCCTGATCGCCCTGCTGGCTCTCGCTCCGGCCGTGGCGCAGAGCGACGGCGGCCAGGCGGTGTCGGTCTACAAGATCTCCGGCGTCTTCGGCGTTCAGACCCGCTCGCGGATCGCGGCCACGGGTGCGGACGTCTTCGAGGTGGGCCACGACTACGTCCTGATTGGAGCCACCCCCGAAGAGACTCAGACCTTGCGCAGCTTCGGCTTCAAGCTCGCCGAGCTCGAGACTCCCGAGGAGTTCCTCAAGGTCTTCCCGCCCGCCGACTCCAAGTACCACGACTACAGCGAGATGGTGGCCGAGCTCCAACAGGCCGCCGCAGACCACCCGGCCATCTTCTCTCTGTTCAGCCTCGGCACCTCCTACGAGGGGCGCACGGTCTGGGCCGGCAAGGTCTCGGACCAGGTGGGAGTCGACGAGGACGAGCCCGAGGTGCTCCTCACCCATCACCAGCACGCCCGCGAGCACCTCACCGTGGAGCAGGCGCTCTACACGCTCAAGATGCTCACCGACGAGTACGGCCGCGATCCGCGGATCACCAACCTCGTCAACAGCCGCGAGGTCTGGATCGTCTTCGACATGAACCCGGACGGCAGCGAGTACGACATCGCCACCGGCGCCTATCGCGTCTGGCGCAAGAACCGCCAGCCTAACGCCGGCGGCACCACCGGCGTCGACCTCAACCGCAACTGGGGCTACCGCTGGGGGTGCTGCGGCGGCAGCAGCGGCGCGACGGGCAGCGAGACCTACCGGGGCGCTTCGCCCTTCTCGGCCCCCGAGACCGCCGTGGTGCGCGATTTCGTGGACAGCCGGGTAATCGGCGGCGTGCAGCAGATCAGGACGCACATCGACTTCCACACCTACAGCGAGCTGGTCCTCTGGCCGTACGGCTACACCACCGACGACGTGCCGCCCGACATGACCCGGGACGATCATGAGGTATTCGTGGCCATGGGCCTCGCCATGGCGGCCACCAACGGCTACCTGCCCGAGCAGGCGAGCGACCTGTACATCACCGACGGGTCGATCGACGACTGGCTGTACGGCGTCTACCGCATCTTCTCTTTCGCCTTCGAGATGTACCCCGCATCGGCGGCCCAGGGGGGCTTCTACCCGCCGGACGAGGTCATCCCGGCCGAGACGGCCCGCAACCGCGAAGCGATCCTCTACCTGATCGAGCAGGCGGCCTGCCCGTACGCGACGGTGGGGCTCGAGGGCAGGTACTGCGGCGATCCCGAGCCCGTCACGATCTTCGCCGACGACTTCGACGGCGCATCCACCGGCTGGGTCATCGATCCGGACGGCACTGACCAGGCGACCTCAGGGCGATGGGAGATCGGCGATCCGGCGCAGACGAAAGCGAACGGCGTCAAGCAGCTCGGTGCCGCGGCGTCCGGCGCACAGGACCTGGTGACCGGCCGTCTCGCGGGCCGCAAGCCCGACTCGTACGACGTGGACGGCGGCATGACCAGCGTGCGCTCGGTGCCCATCACCCTGGGTGGCACGTACGGTAAGATCACCCTGCGCTTCTCCGCTTACCTGGCCCACGCCGTCAACTCGTCGGCCGCCGACTCGTTCCGAGTGAAAGTGATCGGTTCCACGACGGAGACGGTCTTCGAGGAGCTGGGCTCGAAGGCGAACGACAACGGCGCCTGGACGGTCAGCACCGTCGACCTCACCCGCTTCAAGGGCCAGACGCTGCGGTTGCAGTTCGAATGCACCGATGCCGCCCGTGCCAGCCTGGTGGAGTGCGGCGTCGATTCCGTGCAGGTGCTGGGCACGCCGTAGGGCCCAGGCGGGCCTCTATACCCTTCGATATATCAAATTTTATACCTGCTGCCGTATTGAGTGGCTGGATCGCGGGCCTTATCCTGTTTGTCAACAAACAGGGAGAGTTTTCATGCGCTTTGAAGACTGCTACAAGATCATCAACCGTCGCATCTTTAATATTCAAGACGAAATAGAGAAGCGACACCGGCAGGGTCTGCAGATACGGCCGCTGCAGCATCGAATCGAGGAGCTCGAGGCGGTGCGGCGCGAGATCGCCGCGCTCGCAACGCCCAAGCAAGTCGAAGAGGGGAGATCTTAGGCTTTCATTTCGGCCCCGGCACCCCTGCCTTGTTCGGATACGCCGGCGCCTTCGGGATGGGCACGGGCTCGGCCTTGATCTTCTCCTGTAGATAGCGGATGGCGGCGTCGAGCTGGGCATCCTCGCCTTTGAAGGTGGCGTGGGGCGGAGCGTCCACGACGATGTCGGGATCGACGCCGTGGCCTTCGATCAGCCAGACGCCCTCGGGGCCGTAGACGCCGAACTCAGCGGCGGTGGCGATCCCCTTGTCGACCAGGACGTTGCTCGAGGTGAGCCAGATCTCGCCGCCCCAGGTCCGCGTGCCGATCACCTTGCCCAGGTTCAAGCGCTTGACGCCCTCGGCGAAGGCTTCGCCGTCGGAGGAGGTGCCCTCGTTGACCAGCACGACGAGGTGGCCGCGGAAGGCATAGGGCATGTTCGAGAAGGGCTCGCCCACCCGCGGCTGCCACCAGAACCACGCCTTGCGCAGCAGCTTCGCCAGCAGCCAGCTCTCGATGTTGCCGCCCTCGTTGTTGCGCACGTCGAGGATCAATCCCGGGCGGTTGAAGACGGGATAGAAGTCCCGCGCCCAGCTCGTGTAATCCTTGCCGCCCATAGCCCGCAGGTGCACGTAGCCGATCTCTCCCTTGCCTTTCTCCTCTACCGCCAGGCGGCGCGAGTACTCCCAGTCGCCGTAGCGCAGGTCCGCCGACTTCTCCGGCGCAATCGGAGTCACCACCACGTCGCGGGACTTCCTGGTCTTGCCGTCCTTGACCTTGAGGAGCACCTGCTTGCCCGCCTGGTTGCGCAGCAGAGCGCCGGGGTCTACTGCGGACAGGGTCGCGAGGCCGTTGACGGACTCGATCACGTCCCCCTCGTCCACGTCCACGCCGGGAGCGCGGAGCGGTCCGGCCGCGACGGGCAGATCGGGGTCCGAGCGGTAGAGGCGCTCGACGCGCCAGCCGCCGGCCGCCTCGTCGCGCGCCAGCGCCGCGCCCAGAGAGGCGACCTCGATCTCGTCCTCGCCCTTTCGGTGCTCGCCGCCGTAGACGAAGGTGTGCAGCGCCGAAAGCTCGCTCACCATCTGCGCCAGGAGGTCGTCCAGCTCGCCCCGGCTCGTCACCCGCAGAGAGAGGGGACGGTACTTCTCCAGCATGGCCGGCCAATCGACCCCGTGCATCTTGAGGTCGTAGAAGTAGTCGCGCTCCAGGCGCCAGGCCTCACGGAACATCTGCCGCCACTGTTCGCGGGGGTCGACCGTGAAAGTCCAGCCGGAGAGGTCCACCTTGGCCTTGGCCAGCTCCTCGTCCTTCGGGGCCTCTTCCCCGGCCTCGAAGACGTAGAAGGTGTCCTCCTTCTCGGCCAGCAGCTTGCTGCCATCCGCGGAGAGGCGGTAGTTGTCGACGTCGTCCATCACCGTGGACGGCTCGGTCTTCTCGGGATCGAAGGGGACGGTGAGGAGCGAGGTCACCTCGTCCTCGACGCCGGGCTCGCTCGAAAGCCAGTACAGGCGCTCCTCGTTGGCCGCAAGCGACGCGTAGTTGCCAGGCGGCACGGGCACCTCGAAGAGCCGTTCCTGGAGGCCGTCGAGATCGATCCGCACCTTGGGGCGCGCCTCCTCCTGGTCTCCCTTCTTCTCCTCTTTCCTGTTCCCGTCCTTGTTGCCCTCCTTGCCGTCGTCTTTCTCTTCCTCCTCGCCTTCCTCTTCCTTCTTCGGGTGCAGCTCGTCGGGCGGCTGGAAGGGCGAGCGGGCGTCCTTCCTGAGGGCGATGCCGAAGATCTGCGTCGTGAAGCCGAGATAGGGGTCCGGCTGGCGCGGCCCCCAGGGGGAGGGGACGAGCGTCTTGAGGCTGCGGTCGGAGAGGAAGTAGATCCACTTGCCGTCCAGGCTCCAGACCGGGCTCCAGTTGTTGAAGCGGTCGGTCGTCAAGGGCACCGTGGCGCCGGTCTCGACCCGGTAGAGGAAGATGCGGTTGAAGGTGTTCGAGGTCGGGACCGACCAGGCGAGCCAGCGGCTGTCCGGCGACCAGGCGAGGTCCTGGAACTCGCCGGCGGTGGAGACGGCGATGCGGGTCTGCTTGCGGGTCTTCGCGTCGAGCAGCCAGAGCTGCTGGTTCTTGTCGTGATGGGCGATCCAGCGGCCGTCCGGCGAGGGCACCGCTTCCCAGCGCAGCACCTTGGCGTCCGTGGTGAGCTGCTCGGGCTTGCCGACGCCGTTGGCCGGGAACTTCCAGACCTCCACCTCGCCCGACTCGTCCGAGAGGGCGAGGACACCCTTGCCGTCAGGCAGGAAGCGGGCCTCGCGGTAGCGCACGCCCGGCTTGCGGGTGACCTCGACGATCCTCCCCTTCTTGACCGGCACCACGAACACCTGGCCGCGGGCGGTGAGGACGATCCGGTTGCCCTCGGGGGAGAGGTCGGCGGCGGTCAGGAAGTCCATGGGCTTCTTCACCCAGGTCTCGCGCATCTGGTCGAAGTCGGAGACGAGGCGGACCGGCAGCGGCGCGTCCTGGTTCGTCGCGATGTCGAAGATGCGGAGGTCGGCCCCGAGCTGGTAGACGATGCGGCCTTGGGAGAGGTCGGGCGAGGCCACGTCCCAGCCGCGGTGGGAGGTGTGCTGGCGGAGGTCGCCCCCCTTCTCGTCCATGGACCAGAGGTTCATGGTGCCGTCGCGGTCCGAGACGAAGTAGACGCGGCCGTTCCACCACATCGGCTCCTTGCTGGTGCCCGGAAAGTCGGCGGTCAGGGGGGTTGCCTCGGCGTCTCCCTCGCGGAAGCGCCAGAGGTTCTGGGCCGTGCCGCCGCGGTAGCGCTTGGTGTGGCTGCCCTGGAAGGCGAAGCGGGTGAAGAAGAGGGCCTTGCCGTCCGGCGTGTAGCTCCCCTCGCTCGCCTGGGCCAGGGGGACGAGGCTCCGCCGGCCCGAGGCCGGATCGAGCCGCGCAAGCTGCACGTTGGGCAGCCCCGAGTAGTGGGGCGTCGCGTACAGCACCTCCCCGCCCGGCGTCCAGCCGACGACGCGGGCCGACTCCCCCTCGAATGTCCGGCGGACCGGCAGCCCGCCGTCGATGGGCATGGTGTAGACCTCGGCCGGCCCCTCGTAGGTGGCGGAGAAGGCGAGCGTGCAGCCGTCCGGGGAGATGGCGGGCCGCGACTCCTCGCCGGGATGGGTGGTCAGCCGGGTGGCGACCCCGCCCTGGCGGCCCACCCGCCAGAGGTCGCCCTCCGCCGCGAACACCACCGTGTCGCCGTGGATCGCGGGGAAGCGGTAGTAGCCGAGGGTCTCCTCGGCGCGCAGAGGAGAGACGGCGAGGAGAAGGATGACGCCGAGCAGTCGCTTCACGGAAAGACCTCCTGAGATCGAGGAGGGATGCTAGCAGAGGCGTCCGGCCGGTGCAGCGCAGAAACGGTCGTTTCGGGTACGGGACGGGGAGCGGAGGCGTCATATAGTTCCCCCCATGCCCGCGGGGATCGACTTCCGGCGCTACCGCAAGGTGCGCCGCTTCGTGACCCGCGTCTTCATCCGCGCCGTCTGGTGGGACGTGGTCCTGAACGTCCCGGGGCTGCGGAGGTTCCGCCGCTCCCCTCTCGTCCGTTACGCGGAGGTCGCCCGTCGCTACCGCGCCCTCGCCACCGAGATGGGCGGCGTCCTGATCAAGCTCGGGCAGTTCCTCTCCACCCGCGTGGACATCCTGCCGCCGGAGATCACCGAGGAGCTCGCCGGCCTGCAGGACGAGGTGCCGCCCGAGCGGTTCGCGGACATCGCTCCGCAGATCGAGGCGGACTTCGGCCGCCCCCTCTCCCAGGTCTTCGCCTGGATCGCTCCGGACACGCTCGGCGCCGCCTCGCTCGCCCAGGTCCACCGCGCCTGCCTGCCCGGCGGCCAGGAGGTGGTCGTCAAGGTGCTGCGGCCGGGCATCGACGTGCTGGTCGAGACCGACCTCGCGGCGGCCCGGCTGGCCCTGCGCCTGCTGCGGATCTCGAAGAAGATCCGCCGGCGGGTGGACCTTCACCGGCTCGGCGTGGAGATCACGGAGACGACCCGCGCCGAGCTGGACCTGATGGCCGAGGGGCGCAACGCTGAGCGCTTCGCCCGGGACTTCGCCGGCGACGACCGCGTCTACCTGCCGAAAGTCTTCTGGGACTGGACCGCCGGCCGCACGCTGACCCTGGAGAACGTGGGCTGGCTCAAGATCGGCGATCTCGCGGCGCTCGACGCGGCCGGCATCCGGCGCTCGCAGGTGGCGCGCGACCTCTACCGGATCTATCTCTGCCAGATCTTCGAGCACTCGTTCGTGCACGCCGATCCCCACCCCGGGAACCTCTTCGTCCGGCCGCTGCCGGTGGGCGGCGAGACCCCCTTCGCGCCGGGCGATCCGGTGCCGTCTCCACCAGGGGGCGAGGAGCGGCCGTTCCAGCTCGCGTTCGTCGACTTCGGCATGGTGGCGGTGATCCCGGAGCGGCTGCGCGGGGCCCTGCGCGAGTACGCGATCGGGCTCGGCACGCGCGACGCCGCCCGGCTGGTGCACTCCTACGTGGCGGCTGGCGTGCTGCTTCCCGGGGCCGACCTCCGCCGCCTGGAGGAGGTCCACGAGGAGCTGTTTGCGCGCTTCTGGGGGGTGAGCATCGGCAGCCTGCGGGAGACGGCCTTCTCCGAGGCCAGCTACTTCCTTCGCGAGTACCGCGACCTGCTCTACGAGCTGCCCTTCCAGATGCAGGTGGACCTGCTCTTCGCCTCGCGGGCGGTGGGGCTGCTGGCGGGGCTCGCGACGCACCTCGATCCGGAGTTCGATCCCTGGGCCGAGACCCTCCCCTTCGCCGAGCGGCTCGCCGCCGAGGAGCTGCGGCGCGACTGGCGCGGGCTGCTCCGCGAGGGGCTCGCCCAGCTCCAGATCCTGCTCTCGCTGCCGCGGCGCACAGAAGCCTTTCTCTCCCGCGCCGAGCGGGGGAGCCTGACCGTACAGGCCGCGCTCACGCCGGAGTCGCGCCGGATGATCCAGCGCCTCGAGCGCTCGATCCACCGGCTGGCCTGGATGGTTGTCTCGGCCGCCCTGCTGATCGCCGCGGTGATGGTCCACGCCGATACGCCCCAGGAACCCTATGCGCAGGGATTGGCGATTCTGGCGGCACTGGTCTTTCTTTGGGGGGTCCTGTCGAAGCGATAGAAGCAAGGGGCCGCGGCTCTCCGCGGCCCCTGTCGAGAATTCAAGGGCAGGAGCAGATGTTGGGAGGCTGAGTGCCGCAGCCGGCGATGCAATTTCGCTGATTGGTCCCGCAGAGCCTGCAGGCAGCAGGAAAAGGACAATCCGTGCAGTCGTACCTGTCAAGGCAGTCAAGTTTGCAGGCGCACCATGCATTGGCGGTACTGCACGTGGTCGTGACGCCGTCGCACTTGATGGAGCTTCCGGGCACGCTGGTGCAGGACGTCGTGGGGGTGCAGCACAGGGTGGCTCCGGAGCAGCTCGTTGTACACATCGTCTGGGCAAGGGCGGAGCTTGTCACCCCTTCCGAACTCGCCAGGGTGACGACCGCGAAAAGGCCAGCGAGGATCAGGATTTTTCGCATCGATCTCCTCCTTTCGTTGGGCGAGCTTTAGTATAGGCCAACTTTCGGTCTTCGGCACATGCTCACCATCATCCCCTCCGCAAAAGCGTGGCATTCTTCCTGCAATTTCTCTGCTTAATGCGACGATTCCGCCTCTCCCGCTCGTTCCTGCTCCTGTTGCCCCTGGTCGCGGGCTGCGGTGGCGAGGAGCCGCCGCGCCTGGGCGATGCCGGGCCCCGGCCGGCGGAGATCAACCGCCGGGATGCGCGGGCTGCCAGGGCCGGCGCCGTGCTGGCGGCCACCGGCCACCAGACGTATCAGGGGCCGACCGCGTTCCGCTGCGTGCTCCACGACGAGGAGGGGCTGCAGATCAACTTCCGTACCGGCGATCCCGGGATCCCGGCGGTGGCGGTGCGGATCGCGGAGTACCAGGGGAGCGGCCCCTACCGGGCGCGGCTGTTCGTGACCGGCCGCTCCCGGACGGGCGCCCTGGTGACCTCGACGGGCGAGGCGAACGTGGAGGTCGAGCAGCGGGAGCTGCCGGACGCGGGAGCGGTGGTGCTCCTCAGCGGATCGTTCACGGGAGACTATACCGGCCCGGCCGGCAAGGGGTCGGTCGAGGGCCGCTTCGGCTCCTGCAGCTACTCGGCGTATCGCGGCGGCTCGCCGCCGCCGGCCAGCGTGGCGACGGCGCCGTGACGGGGGCCGCGGTCAGTCCTTCTGCTTTTTCGGCGTCGTCTTGAGCCGCGCCAACTCCTCGGTCAACACCTGGTCCACCACGTCGTCGATCTCCTGCTGGCTCATCGGGGCCGGGGACGGCGGCGGCCCGCCGGGAGCGGCGAAGTCCTCGTCCTCGAAGCCGGCGTCGAGCCGCTCCAGCAGCGAGCCCGGATCGTCCGGCGGCAGGTCTTCCAGGGTGTCGTCGATCTCGTCGTCTCTCATGACGCTCTGAATTCTACGGAAGGCGCGCCAGCAGCGCCACCGGGAACCGGGCCAGCAGCTCGGCGGCCGGGCGCGGTCCCCCTTCGACCTCTTCTCCGGTCAGCTCGTTGCGCCAGCGGCCCGCGGGCAGCTCCACGACGGTATCTCCCCAGTCTCCGCCGAGCCGGATCACCAGCCGGGGGACCACGACCGCCACCTCGCCGCCGCGCAGGAAGGCGACCGCGTGGTCCGCGCGCGCTCCCCGGGCCTGGAGCGGCTCGTAGGCGGCTCCCGGATCGAAGGCGTCAGGCCGGCGTCGCCGCAGGAGGAGCCCCTGCCGGATCAGCCAGAGCTTCGGCAGGCCCTCCTCCATGCGGGCGAGGATCTCCTGCGGGCATATCCCCCTCTCCAGCTCCTCCAGCAGCCGGCGCCGCAGCCCGTAATCCACCGGCCGGCGGTTGTCCGGGTCCACCAGGGAGAGGTCCCAGACCTCCGTTCCCTGGTAGAAGTCGGGGACTCCGGGAGCGGTCATCTTGAGCAGCGTCTGGGCGAGGGAGTTGATCCGGCCCGGCCCGACCAGAGGGGCCACGAAGGCTTCGAGGTCCGCGGTGAACTCCGGATCCTCCACCACCCCCTGCACGAATTCGCGCAGCGCCTCCTCGTACTCGGGATTCACCCGCGTCCAGGCGGTGTGGACCTTGGCCTCGCGGGCGGCCTTCTCCATGTAGGCCGCCGCCCGCCCGGCGGAGATCGGCCAGGCTCCCACCAGGGTCTGGTAGAGGAGGTACTCGGCGTTGCGGTCCGGCCAGCCGCTGCTCCGGTGCCTCTCGTTGCGCCCGAACCAGCGCCGCACCGCTTCGCCCCACCGCTCTGGGATTTCCGAGAGGAGGTGGAGCCGCGCCCGCACGTCCTCGCTGCGCTTGGTGTCGTGCGTCGAGGTGGCGAGCATCGCCCGCGGCCAGCGCCGCTGGTTGTCGGCGCAGGCGCGGTGGAACTCCTCGACGGAGACGCCGAACGCGCCCGGGCTGCCGCCGACCTCGTTGAGCGACACCAGGCGGTGGAAGTTGTAGAAGGCGGTGTCCTCCACGCCCTTAGCCATGGCCGGCCCGGTGAGCTGCTGGAAGCGCATCACCAGCTCGCTCTCCACCTCGCCGCGGATTCTGAGGAGCAGCAGGTCGCGGAAGAAGTCGAGCAGGTCGGGGGCGAGGTCGGGCCGGTGGGCTCGGGCCCGCTCGATCGCTTCGCCGATGCACCGCTCGTCCTCTGCGCTCACCTCTCCCGCCTCGGCCCGGACGTAGGAGCGGTAGACCGGGAAGCAGGCGACCACCTCGCGGAGGGCCTGCCGCAGCTCGAAGCGGGTGTAGTCCCGGTGGCGGCGGTGGCGCTCGCAGACCTGGAGGAACACCTCGGCGAGGCGGTTGACGTCGCTCGCCAGCAGCTCGGAGAGGACCAGGAGCTTCTTCTCGCGCATCAGCTCCGCCCACTCGGGATTCTCCCCGGTCAGCTCGGCATAGAGGTCGGTCAGCGGGCGCTCGCCGGCGCGATCGACGAACAGCCCGCCGGCCAGGTTCAGGAAGTCGTAGCCCGTGGTGCCGTCCACCGGCCAGGAGCCGCGCAGCGGCTCGCCGGGCGCGAGGACCTTCTCCACCACGATCCAGGCGTCCGGGGCCGCAGCGCGGAGCCGCTCGAAGTACGCCTGGGGATCGCGCAGGCCGTCCGGGTGATCGACGCGTACGCCGTCGAGCATGCCCTCCTGCAGCCACTGGAGCACCCGGACGTGGGTGTCCGCGAACACCCGTTCGTCCTCGGCGCGCAGGCCGACCAGGGTATTGATGTCGAAGAAGTGCCGGTAGCCCAGCTCCTGCCCGGCGGTGCGCCAGAATGCGGGGCGGTAGTTCTGGCGCGAGAGCAGCTCGTCGAGCCGGTCGGGATCGGCGTTGACCTCCTCGACCACCGCGTCCACGGCGGCCGCGACCTCAGGCCGCTCCGCGCAGAGGCGGGCGAGCTGGCCGGCCAGCACCTCCTTGTCGCGGTGGCGGCGGGCGACGCTCTCGCGGTCGGTGGCCGTGGCGAGCGGCAGCCCGCCGAAGGCGTCGGCGAGGAACGCGAGGTCGGGCGAGCCGCACCGCCGGGCGGCCTCATCCGTCAGCGTGTCGAGCGATCGGGGCGCCACCGGCATCCGGTGCTCGTGGTAGTGGATCTCGAACTTGCCGGCGCGCCGGACCAGCTTCAGCTCGCCCGCCTCGAGCACCCGGCCGTAGTGGTCGCCCAGGATGGGCAGCAGCACCGTGTTGTGCAGACGCGCCTGGGGCGGATGCCAGTCCACGTCGAAGTACCAGGCGTAGCGGCTGGACGGGCCGTTCTCCAGCACGTCCCACCACCAGACGTTGCGCCGCTCGGTGATGGCCATGTGGTTGGGCACGATGTCGAGCACCTGGCCGAGCCCGTGCTCGCTTAAGCGCCGGCAGAACCGGATGTGAGCTTCCTCGCCGCCCAGCTCCTCGTTGACGCGGCCGGGGTCGATCACGTCGTAGCCGTGCGCGCTCCCCTTCGCCGCCTGGAGGTAGGGCGAGCTGTACAGGTGGGAGATCCCGAGGCCGGCGAGGTAGTCCGCGATCGCCGCGGCCTGGTCGAAGCCGAACCCGGGGCGGAGCTGCACGCGGTAGGTGGCGAGCGGAGTTTTGGGCACTCCCGCGTGAAGGTGCAAGCCGCGGACCATCCGCGATATGCTAGAACATCATGAAGCCGCTGGTCCTCCTGGCCGTGCTATCCCTCGCCGGCATCCCTCTCGCCGCCGAATCCTGGATCTCCCCGCTCGCCGAGCGTGAGCTGGTAGTGATCGACTCTCCCGTCCCCGCAGCCGTCCGGCAGCAACTCGGCCCCGACGCCGTCGAGTACGACGGCTTCGTGGCGGCCCGGGTATCCCCATCAGAGACTCGGCGCCTCTCCGCGGCAGTCCGCGAGCGGGGATCGAGGATGGCGGTCGAGCCCGGCTCGCCCATTCCCCTTCCGGAAGCGAAGCTCCGGAGCCGGCCGGTTCCGGGCCTCTACCTCGTCCGCTTCGCGTTCCCTGTGCGGCAGGACTGGATCATGGGCCTCGCGGAGTGCGGCGCCGAGGTGGTCTTCGACCGGGGACAAGGGGCCTTCCTGGTGCGCGCCGCGGGCTTGGAGACGATCCGGAAGTGCGAAGCCGCCCGCTACCTCGCCTGGGTGCGCTCCTGGGAGAGTGCCGACCGGCCCGTGCCCGAGATCGTGGACGAGGAGGGCCCCGCCGAGGTCTGGCTGCAGTTCGCGCCGGGGACCACGCTGGCCGCGGCCGTCGGGGAGCTGCCGGCAGCCCTGGAGGTCCTCGGCAGCCACCGGTCGGCCGATTCGTCGCTCTTCGTGCGGGCCCTGGCCGGGATGCCCGAGCTGTCTGCGCTGGCGGCGGTCAGTCCGGACCTCCTGGCGGTCACGCGCGTCCTTCCCGGGGTGCCGCAGGACGAGCGCCAAGGGCAGACCATCGCGGGCAACCACGACGGCCGCAAGGTCACCCGGCCCGGCTATCTCAAGTGGCTGACCAGCCGGGGTCTGATGACCGACTCCAACCAGCAGACGGTCGCCCTCTTCGACACCGGCTACGACGACGGCACCGGCCCGGACGGCGACCACCACCCCGACCTCGAGAAGCCCGAGCGCCTGGTGGACATCTGGAACTTCATCAACAACATCCCCTTCGCGCCCGACGACCACGGGCACGGCACGCTGGTGGCCGGGATCGTGGCGGGCGACGGCCGGGGCACGGGAGAGAAGGACCCCCAGGGCTTCCTCCTGGGGACCGGGATCGCTCCCAAGACGAAGCTCGTGGCGCTGCAGATCAACCAGCCGATCCCCTCCGCCTGCACCGTGTTCCGCAGCGCCACCCGGCTGGACGACCTCGCCGCCGCCGTGAGCTATGGCCGCACCACGGCCCAGGGGGGCGACAAGGCGCTGATCGCGAACCATAGCTGGGCGCAGCTCACCAACCAGTACACGGAGCTGGCGCGCTTCTTCGACGAGCGGGTGATCGACGCCGATCCGGCCCGCCCGGGGCTGCAGCCGATGACCATGGTCTTCGCCGCGGCCAACGCCGGCCCGGGGGACGACACCCTGAGCAGCCCGGCGGTGGCGAAGAACGTGATCGCCGTGGGCTCGACCCAGAACTACCGCCCCTCGACGCAGCCGGGCGCGCCGCCGCTCGACTGCCGGAGCGGCCACATCGCCAACGAGGAGAGCCGGCACATCGCCCGCGTGAACGAGACCAGCGGCCGGGGCCGGCGCTTCGGCGCCTACCCCTCGCCCGCGGCGCTCCACAACACGCGGGTCAAACCGGACCTGGTAGCGCCCGGCGGCAGGGTCTTCTCCACGGTGCCGTTCCAGACGCCGGACACCTATACCTGCCGACAGACCTGCCGGGCCTGGTGGCCCGACCCCCCGAAGGGGTATCACTCCTACGTCCAGGCCACGAGCTACGCGACCCCCGTGGTGACCGGGGTCGCGGCGCTCAAGCGCAAGTGGTTCCTCGACCGCGGGGTCGATCCCGCCCCGAGCCTGCTCAAGGCCGCCCTCCTCGCCACGGCGGACGACCTCGGCTCCTTCTACGCCGCCGACCACCGGCCCAGCAGCACCTACGGCTGGGGCCGGGTCAACCTCGACCGGCTGACCGACGCGGCGGCCCGCTTCTGGGTCAACGAGCAGCCCCAGACGGCGCTCGCGACCGGCCAGCAGCAGAGCTGGACGCAAGCGATCGACAATCCGCGCAAGGACACCTACGTCGTGCTCGCCTGGAGCGATCCTCCCGCGCCCATCACCCCCAACTCCCAGGCGCCGCTGATCAACGACCTGACGCTGACCGTGGAGGCCGAGGGCGGAGCGACGTTCTGGAGAGGGAACAACTTCAACGAGAACACGACCGGCGTGGATGACGGCTACTCCCACCGCTTCAAGCCCGGGGAGGCGGCGCTGGCCGACGCGACGAACAACGTGGAAGCGGTGTTCATCCCCGCCGGCACCTTCAAGAAGGGCCAGCAGATCACGGTCCGCGTGACGGGCGCGAACGTGACGCAGGGGCCGCAGCCGTTCGCGGTGTACGCGTACAACGTGCGGCGGTAGAGCGCCTACAGAAGCCTCTTGAACTGTTCGATGGTAAGGCCGGCATCTCGCACGATGCCGCCCATGGTGAAAGCGTTGACGGGATTGGCGCGTGGAATAGTGAGCACTCGGACGCCGTCGGACATCACGATGTGCTTACCCTGTCGAATTACCCTGAAACCTGCCTTCTCCAAGGCACGAACGGCTTGGAGGTGCGGCACCCCCGGGATTCGGGGCACGTCTAGACTGCCACCTCAATTTCCCGGACCTCGGCCCCTCGGGTGATCTCCTGGATAGCTGCCAGATACTCCTTGATGGCGTCTTCAATATTCTCCAACGCCTCGGATTCCGTCTCACCTTGAGACCAACACCCTGGCAGACCGGGGACATGCGCGCTATAGCCTTCTTCTGATTTTTCGAGCACCACCTTGTATTTCATCGGGGACCTCATTCACCGTAACGAAGCCGCGTTCCACGAGCCGAACATCGTGAGGGGATCGTATCACTCTCGCTCGGTCCGAACCCCGTTCTCCGCAGTTTCAGAGACCTCTTCCTTTCCGGGCGCCTCCCGCTGGAGGAACAGCACTCCCAGGGGCGGCAGGGTGAGCTTCAGCGAGTGGGTGCGGCCGTGCAGGGGGAGGGGCACCGCCTCGACCCCGCCCAGGTTGCCCACGCCGCTGCCGCCGTACTCGCCAGCGTCGCTGTTGAGCAACTCGCTCCAGAAGCCCCGGCCGGGGACGCCGATGCCGTAGCCCTCGCGCACCACGGGCGTGAAGTTGAAGACTACGACCACCGGCTCGCCGGGCGTCTGGCCGCGCCGCAGGAAGGCGATGACGCTGTGTTCCGCGTCCGAGCCGTCGATCCACTCGAAACCGTCCGGGTTGCAGTCCAGCTCGTGGAGGGCGGGCTCCTCGCGGTAGAGGCGGTTCAGGTCCTCCAGCCAGCGGGCGATGCCGGCGTGGCCGGGGTCGTCCAGCAGGTGCCAGTCGAGGCTCGTGTCGTGGTTCCACTCCCGCCACTGCGCCAGCTCGGCACCCATGAAGAGGAGCTTCTTGCCCGGCTGCGCGAACATGTCCCCGTAGAGCAGCCGGAGGTTGGCGAGCTTCTGCCATTCGTCGCCCGGCATCTTGCCGGCCAGCGAGCCCTTGAGGTGCACCACCTCGTCGTGGGAGAGCGGGAGCACGAAGTTCTCGTTGAAGGCGTAGAGCGACCGGAAGGTGATCTGGTTGTGGTGGTAGCGCCGGTGGATGGGGTCGTGCGCCAGGTAGTCCAGGGTGTCGTGCATCCACCCCATGTCCCACTTGTAGCCGAAGCCGAGGCCGCCGACGTAGATCGGGCGCGAGACCATGGGCCAAGCGGTGGACTCCTCGGCGACCGTCTGCGCGTCGGGAAAGGCCTCGTAGACCTGCTCGTTCAGGGCGCGCAGAAAGGCGATCGCCTCCAGGTTCTCGCGGCCGCCGTACTCGTTGGGGATCCACTCGCCCGCCTGGCGCGAGTAGTCGAGGTAGAGCATGGAGGCGACGCCGTCCACCCGCAGGCCGTCGGCGTGGTAGGTCTCGAGCCAGAAGAGGGCGCTGCTGATGAGGAAGCTGCGCACCTCGTTGCGCCCGTAGTTGAAGATCCAGCTCCGCCAGTCGGGATGGAATCCCTTGCGCGGATCGGCGTGCTCGTAGAGATGGGTGCCGTCGAAGAAGGCGAGGCCGTGCTCGTCGCCGGGGAAGTGGGAGGGCACCCAGTCGAGGAGGACGCCGATCCCCTCCTGGTGCAGGTGGTCGATGAGGAACATCAAGTCCTGCGGCGTGCCGTAGCGGCTGGTGGCGGCAAAGTAGCCGGTGGTCTGGTAGCCCCAGGAGCCGTAGAACGGATGCTCCATGACGGGGAGCAGCTCGACGTGGGTGAAGCCCAGCCGCTTGACGTGCCCGGCGAGCAGCGGCGCGATCTCGCGGTAGGTGAGGAGCCGGTCCTCTTCCTCGGGGACGCGCATCCAGGAGCCGAGGTGGACCTCATAGATCGACACCGGCGCTGAGAGCGACTGCTTCTCCGCCCGCGCCAACAGCCAGTCGGCGTCCCACCAGTCGTACTCGAGGTCCCAGACGACCGAAGCGCGCAGCGGCGGCGTCTCGGCGTAGAAGGCCAGAGGGTCGGCCTTGTCCGCCCGGTAGCCGCGATAGCGGGAGACGACGTGGTACTTGTACTTCATCCCCGGTGTGACCTCGGGGACGAACACCTCCCAGACCCTGGAGTCTCCCCGGGCGGTCATCAGGTCAGCCCGCTTGTCCCAGCCGTTCCAGTCGCCGATCACCGAGACCTGCTCGGCGTTCGGCGCCCAGACGGCGAACCAGGTGCCCTCCTGCTCGCCGTCCGTGCCGGGATGGGCTCCCAGCTTGTCGTAGAGCCGGAAATGGGTGCCCTCGTTGAAGAGATGGAGGTCCTGATCGGTGAGGGGACTGGCCATGAATTACCGGCGCCGCCTTCGCAATGCATCCACCCGCTGAAGCGGCTCCACCACGTCCGCCCGCGTCGAGAACTCCTCGAACGAGTACCGCGCCTTGCGTTGCCAGTTGGGCCGCTCGGTGTGGGTGCCGGGCACGTTCTGCGGCTCGGTCTCGCGCCACAGGTCCTCCAGGTTCACCAGCACCATGCGGGCCGGGCTCGCCGCCAGATGGTCCAGCCGGGCGCGCAGGAGCGCCTCGCTGGTCGCGGCGCCGCGGCCCCTCTCCGCGGGCGGCAGCGCCTCCTCCAGGGCGCGGTGGATCGCCTCCCGCCGCTCCCGCTCCTCGCGAGCCTGCTCGGGGGTGAAGAACCCAAGGCTCTGGAGGTCGTCCACGTCCTTGCCCTGCAAAAAAGCCTGAAGGGTCGGCATGTCGTGCGTGTTGAGGCTCGCCACCGAGCGGGCCGGAGGCTCGCGGAGCCCCTGGCTGCCCGGCTGCAGCTCGTACTGCACCACGTACATGCCGAGCACCTCGTGGCGGTCCATGGCCTCGTTGACCTCCGGCGGCACCGTGCCGAGGTTCTCGCCCACGATCGTCGCGTCGTAGCGGTGGCTCTCGAGCGACAGCACGGCGTACAGCTCCTCGGCCGGGTAGGTGACGTAGACGCCGGCGGTGGCGTCCATCCCGTGTGGGATCCAGAACAGCCGGTGGAGCTGCATCACGTGATCGAGGCGCAGCATCCCGGCGTGCTCCAGGTGATGGCGGAGGCAATCGATCAGATGGTCGTAGCCCCGCTCGCGCAGGCGCTCGGGCTGGAGCGGCGGGAACCCCCAGTCCTGCCCCCGGGTGAAGAGGATGTCGGGCGGAGCGCCGGCCGAGACCCCCTCGGCGAAGAGGTCGCGCTCGCGCCAGACGTCGTAGGAGCTGCCGTGCACGCCCAGCGGCAGGTCGAGGTACAGCCCCGGGCCGCGCCGCCGCGCCTCCTTCGCCATGGCGCCGATCTGCTGCTCGGCGGCCCACTGGGTCCACAGGTAATAGCGCCGGTCCTCCTCGTCGTAGTCGGCGGGCGCGAGGGTGCCCTCGCGCAGCCGCTCGGGCCAGTCCTGCCAGGGCTCGCCGCGGCGGTCTCCCACGGCGCGGAAGGCGGCGTAGCTCTCGAGGTCCGTCTTCTCGGCCACGAAGCGCTCGAACTCCTCCTGCCGCGAGCCGGGCCGGGAGAAGAAGCGGTGGGCCAGCTCCTCCAGGACCCGCCGCTTGAGGGCCATCCACCGGGGGTAATCGACGCGGGGCGAGCCGCGCAACGCCTCCACCTCGCGGAGGAACTCGGGAGACTCGACGAGCCGCCGGGCCGGGGCGCAGTCGTCCATCTCCGGCAGCCGCCGCGGATCGACGTAGAGCTCGTTCCAGAAGAGGCGCGAGGCCGGCGCGTAGGGGCTCGGCTCGCACGGCTCGTCGAGGAAGGCGGCGAGCATGGGGAGCGTCGCCACGACCCCGCCGCCGAGCCCCGCGGCCCACTCGGCGAGCGCCTCCAGGTCCGAGAAGTCTCCGGCGCCCCAGCTCCGCGCCGTGCGCAGGGCGTAGAGCGGCAGGAAGACACCCCAGAGGGGCTTGCCGTCGCCGGTATGGCAGCGGCTCGGGGCCGAGATCACCAGGGTGTCCGCGCCGCGGCCGCCATGCTCGACGGTGAGGAAGTGATAGCCGAAAGGGAGCGGATCCGGCAACGAGAGCCGCCGGCCCGGATGTGACGAGCCTTCCACGGGGGCGACCGCCGGCAGGCTCTCCAGATCCACGATCTGCGCCTGCCGCTCCCCTCCCTCGAGGTCGAGGTGGTAAGCGAGCGAACCGCCACCCGCGGCGGGCCGCAGCTCGATCGCGGGCGCGTGCCCGTCCCAGGCGACAACGACCGGCTCGGCGAGCCGCCGGGCCAGATCCTCGCGCCGCTCCTGCAAGGCATCGGGCACGTCCTCGATACCGTCGACCGGGGCCTGCAGGGCCCGGAGCACTCCGAGCAGGGAGTCCGGCCCCGGCTCGACGTAGTGGCCCAGGGCGTCCCAGTAGGAGGTCTGGATCCCGTAGAGCCGGGCCAGCGTGAGGAGGTCTTCGCGTCCAGTCGGCAAAATCGTCACTCCGGTCGAACGTCCCCCAGGATCTGCCCGATCCCCTGCAGGGGGATGCGGACCCAGTCGGGACGGTTGTTCAGCTCATCGCCCAGCTCGTGGACCGCCTTCTCCAGCAGATAGGAGTCGAGCAGGACCTCCCTCTCCTCGGATAATGGCGGCAGGAACGACGCTCCCCGCGCCCGGTCGAGATAGGCCTGGAGGAAGGCCGCCGAGACCCAGCGCTCCCAGTACAGGGCCCAGCTCTCCAGGGCCGGCAACGACTCCGCCGACGCGACGCCGTCCGCGGCTTCCTCGAAGAACTTCACGTAGGCCGCGTACTGGAAGGAGCGCAGCATGCCGGCCACGTCCCGGAACGGCGAGCGCTTCAGGCGCCGCTCGGAGAGCGACCGCGACAGCTCCCCCTCGAAGTCGAGGATCACGAAGTCGCGGCCGGTGAAGAGCACCTGTCCCAGATCATAGTCTCCGTGGACGCGGATGCGCTCGGCCGCGAGCTTGCGCGAGGTCAGGCGGTGGAACCGCTCGACGATCCGGTCCTCGGCCGCGAGCACCCGCTCGGCGGTCGCGCGCACCGCCTCAGGAAGGTCCCCGAGGCGCTGGCGCAGGAGCCGGAAGTTCTTCTTGGTGAGCGTGCGCATCGAATCGTAGAGCGACCGCTGGTAGAGCTCGGAGAAGGGCTCCGGCTCGAACTCCTTCCCCTGGCCGGAAGCCAGGGCGAGGTGCAGCTCGGCGGTGCGCTGGCCCAGCAGCCGCACCGTCGGCACGTAGGTGCCGAGGCGCTCGAAGTCGTCGGCCGTCATCTCCCGTGCGGTAAGCTCGATCAGCGGCTCGGGGGGCACCGGCGCGAGGACGGTCCCGGCACCGGCGCTCGACGTCAGGACGCGGTCGAAGTAGCGGCCCAGGGCGTCGAGGGTGTAGCTCCAGGCGTCCCCCTCGTTGGGCACGAACTCCTGCAGGATGCCGAGCGTCATCGGCTCGTGGCGCCGGTCGCGGACCTCGAACGCGCCGGCCACCCGCGGGACGTGCCGAACGTCGGTCTGCTCGGTCAGGAAGCGGCCGATCTCGAGCTCGGGATTGACTCCCGGCTCGAGCTTCCGGAAGAGCTTCAGCACCAGCCGGTCGCCGTAGCGCACCGAGGTGTTGCTCTGCTCGGCCTTGAGCGGCGCGGGCTCCAGATCGCCCTCGCCGCGGATCTCGCGGAAGACCGGCGAGGCGGTGGCGGCCAGCTCGTAGCGCTGCCCGCGGAAGCGCTCGCCGCGCTCGACGGCCGCGAGCAGCTCGCGCGAGACCACGGGATCGCCGAAGGGATCGTAGAGCAGCCCCGTGCCTTCGGGGCTGTCCGACTCGAGCCGCGCCACCGCCGCAGGGTCCGCGGCCGGCGCGGAGCCGGAGTCCGGCGCAAAGGCGAGCGGCAGGGCGTAGACCTCCGGCTCGGCTTCCGCGTAGTCCACCTGGAGCAGGGCGAGGACCGCGCCGGAGCCGAAGGGGATCGTCTCGGCGATCTCGACGCTGCGCAGCGTCCGCGCCTTGCCGGCGAACCAGCGACGCGACGGCAGCACGTCGAGCAGCACGCTTTCGAGGTCCCGCCGCGCCTTGCCTTCCAGGCAGCTCCACCATGGGCCCTCGATAGCGAGCACCGGCACTCGCGCTCCAGCCGTGGACTCGGCCGGGGCCGCCTGCCGCGCCCGGCCGAACTGCGCCGGGTCCTGCACCAGCGAGAACCAGATGAACGAGTGGGGCCCGAGCGTGAGCCTGTAGCCTACGGGTTCGATCCTGGGGAAAGGCGAGCGTCCGAACAGCTCGACGGGCGTCATGCCGGCGTAGGCCGACAGGTCCAGCTCGGCGTACTGGGAGAAGCGCGAAAGGTTCACCACCACGAGCAGGATCTCGCCCTCGTAGCGGCGCAGGAAGGCCAGCACCCGGTGGTTCTCGGGGTGGAGGAACTCGATCGCGCCGCGGCTGAACGCCGGGTGGCGCTTGCGCAGGGCGATGATCCGCCGCGTCCACCAGAGCAGCGAGTGCGGGTTCGCCTGCTGCGCCTCGACGTTGACCGCCTCGTAGTGGTACTCGGGATCGACGATCACCGGCAGGTAAAGCCGCTGCGGGTTGGCGCGGGAGAAGCCGGCGTTCTTGTCCGCGCTCCACTGCATGGGCGTGCGCACGCCGTTCCTGTCGCCCAGGTAGAAGTTGTCCCCCATGCCGATCTCGTCGCCGTAGTAGAGCACGGGCGTGCCGGGCAGCGAGAAGAGCAGACCGTTGAGCAGCTCGATCCGCCGCCGGTCGTTGCCGAGCAGCGGCGCCAGGCGCCGGCGGATGCCGACATTGATCCGCTGCTCGCGGTCCGCCGCGTAGACCCGGTACATGTAGTCCCGCTCCTCGTCGGTCACCATCTCCAGCGTCAGCTCGTCGTGGTTGCGCAGGAAGATGGCCCACTGCGCCTTCTCCGGGATGGGCGGCGTCTGCTGCAGGATGTCGATGACCGGGTAGCGGTCTTCCATGCGCGCGGCCATGAACAGGCGCGGCATGAGCGGAAAGTGGAAGGCCATGTGGCACTCGTCGCCGCCCGTGGCCGGGTCGCCGAAGTAGGCGATCGAGTCCTCCGGCCACTGGTTGGCCTCGGCGAGGAGCAGGCGGTTGGGGAACCTCGCGTCCACGTGGGCGCGCAGCTTCCTCAGGAACTCGTGCGTCTCCGGCAGGTTCTCGTTGTTCGTCCCTTCGCGCTCGTAGAGGTAGGGCACGGCGTCGAGGCGCAGGCCGTCCACCCCCATCTCCATCCAGAAGTCGAGGGCCTTGAAGACCTCCTCCTGCACCCGCGGGTTGTCGAAGTTGAGGTCCGGCTGGTGCGAGAAGAACCGGTGCCAGTAATAGGCGTCGGCCACCGGGTCCTTGGTCCAGTTCGAGGTCTCGGCGTCGGTGAAGATGATGCGCGTGCCGGCGTACTTCTTGTCCGTGTCGCTCCAGACGTAGAAGTCCCGCTCCGGGCTGCCGGGGGGCGACCGGCGGGCGCGCTGGAACCACGGGTGCTGGTCCGACGTGTGGTTGATCACCAGCTCGGTGATGACCTTCAAGCCCCGCTTGTGGGCCCCGTCGAGGAAGGTCTGGAAATCCTCCAGCGTGCCGTAGGCCGGATGCACGCCGGTGTAGTCGGAGATGTCGTAGCCGTCGTCGCGCCAGGGCGAGGGGTAGAACGGCAGGAGCCAGATGGCCGTGACCCCGAGGTCGCGCAGGTAGTCCAGCTTGGCGGTGAGTCCCTGGAAGTCGCCGCGGCCGTCACCGTCGGAGTCGTAGAAGGCCCGCACGTGGACCTCGTAGATGATGGCGTCCTTGTACCAGAGGGGATCGCCCGCCCTGCGCTCCTCCCGGCGCTTCAGCTCCTCGTCCGGGGCCGGCCCCGTCCTCGTCTCCGCTCCGTCGGTCGATTTATCGGTCAATAGGGCCACATCGAGCCTCTCTTCTCCATGCTCCCCGCGCAGTTTGCGAATCGCCTGCCAGCTCGGTCTGAAGAAATCTCGTCAGAGCTCTTCCGGCATCAACGTAGGAATCACGGACCGCCTATTTCTGCGGTAGATCCTGAAGTCAGAGTCCAGCGTCAGCAGAACGGCATTGGAGTGGAGTTCGGTCAACCGCACGAGGCAAGCGTCCGCCAGCGCCATCGGCACTTCGGCATAGCGCGCCATAAGCCTCTTCAGTGGGGCGGCTTCTTTCTGAAGGTCGAAGGAGACCACGATCAATCCCCGATCGACGAGATCCAGCACGGCCTCCGCACCTCCTCGTTGGGGACGGAGGAGGAAGCAGGCTTCCGAAATGACGGCCTCGCAGGTGGTGAGGGGCGGCTCGATTTCGGAAAGGCGCTCGACCGCCCAGGCGTGATATTGATCCCTGCGGTTGAGGAAGGCGACCAGCGGTCCCGTGTCCAGGAGCGACGTTCGTTTCACCGTCCGTAACCCGCGAGGTGATTCTTGCTGGTGGAAAGGTCGTCAGGTCCTTCGACGCAGCCGGCGAGATCACCGGCGAGGGCCGTGAAGGACATCCGAGAAGAAGCACCGGTTCTGACAAGATATCCCGAGAGGGCCTCGCGAATCACGACCGACTTGGTCACCCCCTTTCGGCTGGCCTGGGCTTCCAACTCCTTGTCGAGGGAATCCGGCAGCTTCACTGTTAATGTCCTCATCGTCCGTATTACCTCCTGATCCAAGAGTAATACCCACCGGAGACGGGGTCAAGGTGCCGAACGAGCGGCTCAGCTTGGGGGATTTCTCCCACCGCAACCTGATCCGTGCGCTGCTGGAAGAGAAGTAGACCCGCCTCCGCGGAGCCTCCATGTCCTCTGGAGAGGGCGTTTTTTCTCCGGAGGAGGGTCCCCAGGCGCCAGGGAGGGTCCCCACGGCCTGGGGAGGGTCCCCACGATTTGAGGAGGGTCCTCAGATGCTGGGGAGGGTCCCCATCCGTTGGGGAGGGTCCTCCGGCGCGGGGGAGGCTCCCCACGATCTGGGGAAGGTTTTCCGGAGCTGGCGAGGGTCTTGCCGGAGTCCTTAGACTTCGCCGAGCCGGCGGACGGAGGCGATCTTGTCGCTGGGGATGAACAGCCGGTCGTGCTTCTTCCAGACGCCGAACCGGGCGGCGCGCCGGACGTAGTCGTCCTTGGAGCGGCCTCCCTCGCCGTCGCGGTGCACGTCCGCGTCGTTGAGCAGGATGCCGCGGTCGTCCATGTCGTCGCACCGGCCCACGAAGATCTCGGGGCCGGTGGTGTCGACGACCACGGTGATGCCGTGCAGCTCGCTCCTGCCCTGGTGGAAGGTGCCCATCTAGGCGGGCACCGGGCAGTGCTCGGCGAAGACCTGCGCCAGGTCGTAGGCCACCGAGTGGGCGTCGCGCCCCTCGATGCGGTGGCGGGGCATGAAGTAGACCAGCTCGCCATCCTTCAGGAAGGCGATGGACGGGCTGCTCGGCGGGATGTCCGGGAAGTAGGACCGGGCCCTGGCCGTGGCCTCGAGGTCCTGCCCGGCGAACACGCTGGCGACACGGTCGGGGCGGCGGTCGCCCTGGAGGGCCAGCCGGATGCCGGGGCGCGCCATGCCGGCGGCGCAGCCGCAGACGGAGTTGACCACCAGCATCGCCGTGCCGTTCTTCTCGTTCATGAAGGCGTCCACCTCTTCGGGCGTCCGCAGCTCTTTCACGCCAATGCTCGTCAGCTCCTCGCGCATCGGACGGACCAGAAGCTCGCTGTAGGGCACTGTCGCACCTCCTTGTGGCGCCTGGGGCGCATCGGGGATCTATTCTATGTCAAGTCTTGAAACGTGGGACGCAGGGTTGGGATTCCCGGCCGGCTCTGGCCGCCTTCTTGCTTGAGGAACGCGGGTCCTCCCGGAATCGGGATCCCGAACACGGAGGGTTTTCCCCATGCATTGTTTCCGACCCCAGGTTGCGCCGTTGACCGCCGCCGCGCTGCTGGCGCTCGTCCTTCCGGTCCTCGCCGGGTGCCGGCCCAGGGAGCCCGAAGGTGGAGCCCAGCCCGAGACCACCACCGCCTCCCCCGCTCCCTCGCCGGCTCCCACGCCCTCTCCGGCCCCACCGGAGGAGGCGGCTGTCGGCACGAGCGACATGGCCACCTCGGACCTGGCGCCCGCGACCGGTCCGGCCGCCGACCTTCCCGGGGACCGGCCGCTGCGCGCCGCCTTCCTGGTGGTGGACGGCGTCTACAACACCGAGCTGATGGCTCCCTTTGACGTGTTCCAGCACACGCGGTTCCACACCCAGCCGGGCATGGAGGTGTTCACGGTCTCGCCGGACGGCCAGCCGGTCACCACCTTCGAGGGGATCCGCGTCACCCCGGCCTACGGCTTCCAGAACGCTCCTCCGATCGATATCCTGGTGGTGCCGAGCGCCAGCGGCAGCATGGACAAGGACCTCCAGAACCAGGCGATGATCGACTGGGTGCGACGCGTGGGCGGCGGCGCGCGGCACGTGGTCTCGCTCTGCGACGGCGCCTTCGTGCTGGCCCAGGCCGGGCTGCTGGACGGCCTGCCCGCCACCACCTTCCCGGACGACTACAAGCGCTTCGCCCAGATGTTCCCGAAGGTGGACCTCCGCATCAACGTCAGCTTCGTCGACGCCGGCAAGGTCCTCACCTCCCAGGGAGGCGCGCGGAGCTACGACGTGGCCATGCACCTGGTGGACCGGCTCTACGGCACCCAGGCCGCGCAGGGCATCGGCCACGGGCTGCTGATCCCCTGGCCGCCGGCCCCCGGAGCGGTGAAGTACGACACGGCGCTCGCCACGCCCGCGGAGGCGGGCGGCACGCCCCGGAGCCCGTAGGGGCGGGCCCTACGTGGCCGCCCCTCGGATCCAGGGCGCCCACATAGGGCGCCCCCTACATCAGGCAATGCGGTGAAGACTGCGTTCCCCCTCTCCCGCTCCGCGGGAGAGGGGGCCAGGGGGTGAGGGCCTACCGGAACCGGATCGTGGCCCCCAGACGGAAGACCCGCGGGGAGAGCACCTCGAGGATCTGGTAGCGCGCTTCGTCCTCGACCGAGGTGTCGCGGTCCCGCTGGAGCACGTAGTGCTCGTTGGTGAGGTTGAAGCCGTCGAGGCTCAGGTTCAGGTTCACGGCGCCAAACTGGAAGTCCTTGTCGATCCGCGCGTCGAAGACGGTTACGTCGTCGTTGCGGAACGTGTCGAGGTCGTCCGTGAGCTGGACGGCGCGCTGGCCGACGCCGGCGTCCGAGCCGACGCTCAAGAAGGGCGGGTTGATGAACCCTTCGCGGCCGCTGACACTGGCTCCCACGTTGAAGCCCCACGGCCGGTCGGGCGCGATCTGGTACAGGCCGTTGATGTTGAACGACCAGCGGCTGCCCGTGAAGATGTCCGTCTTGTTGCCCCCGGACTGTTCGGCGAACACTTCGTCGCTGTCGGAGAAGCCGAGTCCGTCCGCGACCTCGTCCGTGGGATCGTCGAAGCGTTTGAACTCATCCCCGATCTTCCAGTCCCAGTCGGCGTAGGTGAGGTGGCCGCGCAGGCTCCACCGGTTGGCCAGCCGCCGGGCGAGGAAGAGCGTCACTCCCCGGTAGTCCTGCTCCCGGTCGCCGTTGGTGTAGAAGCGTCCGCCCGTCGGGTCCAGGCCCTCGCGCAGGTCGTAGACGGGCCGCGGCGAGGCCTGGCCTCCGTTCGGCAGCGGGCAGGGCTCGGCGGCGGTGCAGATGAATCCCGTCTGCACCCAGTCCTCGCGCGTGGCCACCCGGACCTGGCCGGTCTCGTCGGTCACCAGGAGCCGGGTCTCGGGAATGTCATGGATGTTGCGCAGGGTCAGGGTGAGCCCGCCGGCGAGGTTGGCGCCGAAGGCGCGCTCGTAGCCCAGGGTGACCTCGTCGGTGAGCGTCGGCCCGAGGTCCGGGTCGTTGACGTTGGACGAGGAGAGGGACGACGGATCGGCCTCGTTGATGCCGACCGAGTAGCCGAACTGGAGGGTGCCGCGCTCGGCGTCGTCGAGCCTCAGGTTGCCATTGGCGTCGACGAAATAGAAGTAGGCATAGCTGTAGCCGAGCGGGCTGGCCCGGCTGGCGAGCGGGAGCTGGCCGAGCTGCTCGGCGTAGCGCGAGAAGGTGGCGCGCAGCAGGGACTTGCGGTCCTGGCCGAGCGCGTAGGTCACGCCGACGCGGGGTTGGATCGTGCTCCAGGTGAAGCCGCCGGCGTCGTTGCCCGGGAAGTTGATCGACGGGATGAGCGGCGGCGCGCCGGGCTCGACGCCGGGGGCTTCCGGGTTGCCCGCGTCGGAGCTGGCCCCGTTCTCCAGGTACTGCCGGTCGTAGCGCAGGCCGGCGTTGATCGTCCAGCGGTCGCGGGTGATGGTGTCCTGCAACCAGGCCGACTCGTAGGTGGACGTGATGGCCACGCTCCGGTTGCGCTGGAAGCCGACCGCCGCCATTCCCTCGTCAAGGCCGAACAGGTTGCCCGCCCAGACGAGCTTGCCGCCCGGCCAGACGGTGCCGGAGTGGTTCTCCTGCTCGCGGTAGCTGCCGCCGAATTTGAGCTGGTGGTCGGCGGAGGCGGCGTCGAAGAAATAGTTGGCGTCGGCCCGCACCTGGTCGATGATCGCGTCCTGGGCGAAGTCGAGCCAGGTGCCGCGGCGCACGTTGTCGGGGGTCACGAAGATGTCGGCGTCCAGACCGCCCTGGGGGGCCAGGGTGAAGATGCCGTCGTCGCGCGACGCCAGAGCGGTCAGCACGAGGTCCGGGTTGACGATCCAGGTGTCCTCGACCTTGTAGATGTCCTGGGGCGTCGTCTGATCCCAGGTGGTCTCCGGAGACCGGCGCAGGCTGGCGCCGCGGCCGAACTTCAGCTTGTTGTTCGTCCAATAGTGGAGCACGCCGGAGTTGCTCGGCCCGGCCTGGAAGTTGAGTTTGAAATTGGAGTCGCGCAGCACCGTGCGGTCGAGCTGGCTCGCCGGCTCGTCCGGACTCGCGGCCGGGCTCGGGGTGAGGTTGCCGATGTCGCTCTCGCCGTAGGCGCCCCAGAACCAGAGGTGATCTCTCCAGAGCGGGCCGCCGACGTCGAGGCCGTACTCGTCGACCTGGTCGATGCGGTTGCCGTTCGGCAGGAAGGGATCGGCCTGGTACTCGCCGTCGGTGCGCAGGAAGCGGCCCGAGCCCCGCCACTCGTTGGTGCCGCGCTTGGTCACCTGGTTGATGGTGACTCCGGCGGTGGCCACGGTCACGTCGGTGGAGGAGACCGTGAACTGCACCTCCTCGAAGGCGCCGAAGTCGAAGTAGGTCGCCGAGGCGCCCACCGCATTCATGTCGGTGAGGATGACGCCGTCCACGGCGAAGGTGTTCTCGCGCGAGCCCGCGCCCGTACCGAGGAAGTTCGACTGCTGGCCGCTCTCGTTGCCGCCGACGTTGATGCGGTCCACCAGCACGCCGGGCGCCTGGCTCAGCAGCGACCAGGGATCGCGTGCCGTGGGGATCTTGTCGAGCTCCACGGTGGAGACGTTGGAGCCCTGGGTGAGCTTGCGCTCGTCGATCAGCGGGCTCTCGCCGGTGACCGTGATCACGTCCCGGACGGCGGCGCTCAGGGTGATCCGCAGGTCGGCCTTGCCGCCGACCCGGATGTTGATGTCCGGGTAGGCGATCTCGGAGAAGCCCTCGAGCTCCGCCTTCACTCCGTAGGTCCCCGGATACAGGTTGAGGAAGCGGAAGTTCCCCTCCTCGTCGGTCACCTGCACCTGGGGCGCGCCCACGCCGGAGAGGGTGACGGTCACTCCCGGGAGCGGCTGGCCCTGCTCATCGGTTACCGTGCCGTAGAGGTCGCCCGTCTGCAACTGCGCGAAGGCCGGGAGAGCCGACGCCAGCAGCAGGGCGACCGCCGCGGCGAACGCAAGACGCGCGAAGCTGCTTTTGCCCATGCTGATCCCCCTTTCAAAGTCGAACCTGCCTCTGAATTATGCAACGAGCCCCTTCCGGATTCCAGCGCTTCAAAAAAATGGAACACGGTCAGCGCCCCTAGTACGGATCGGCGCTGATCACTCCGTTGTTGACGCTGCGCAGGTAGTACCCGGTCGTCGGCCGGTTCTTGAGGTCGAAGGTGCCGCCGGCGGGGACCTTCCAGATCTTGTAGTTCGAGTAGGTGAGCGGCACGCCCGGCTGGCAGACCTCCGGCGCGTGGTCGGCGAGGACGAAGTAGGCCGGTCCGTCCCCCATCACCGTGGCGAGGCCGTTCTTGTCCACCACCACCGAGGTCACTTCGTTGACGGCCACCGCCAGGGCGCTCGCCGCTTTGCCGTCCTGGATCTGGCGGGCGACGAAGGCCATGGTCCGCCCCATGCGGTCGCGGGCCACGAAGTGGGAGTCGGTGATGGTGTTCTGCAGGTTGGCCCAGTGGAAGAAGTCGTAGGTGAAGGTGACGTGCCGGTGGTAGGGGTTGGCGAGGGCCTCGCTGGAGAGAGCGCTGCCCCGGCAGCCGTCGTAGGTGAACTCCCCCTGGATGGCGAGCCCGGCGCTGGTGCCGCCCACGCCGCCGCCCTTGGCGTAGACGGACTCGACGGCCGTCTCGACCCGGGTGCCCTTGAAGTTGGTGACGTAGTCGCACTGGTCGCCGCCGGCGAAGAAAACCACCTCGGCGTTCTGGATCGTCGTCTCGACGGCGGCCGTGTTGGCGTCCCGGGCGCTGGTGATGACCAGGGTCTCGACCGAGTCCACCCCGTTCATGGCGTAGATGTAGTCGTTGTAGCCGTTGGAGCCCGAGGAGCGCAGGATCACCACGTCGATCCGGGTCGAGCAGCTCGTGCAGCCGCGGACCTGGTCGATGATCCACTGCAGGGCCGCATCCACGTCGGTGCTGCCGCCCCCGAAGTCGTGGGCCGGCCCGGCGAGTGGGACGACCACGTCGGCGGCGTTGCCCGTCAGGTAGCGGGTGACCTTGGCCTGGGCGGGAAGGGCGAGGACGGCGGACAGGGCCAGCAGGGACAGCGTCTTTCGCATGTGGACTCCTCCAATCTCCGATCGTCGCAGCGCGGGAGCGCGCAGGGACCCTATCCCTATGAGTGCGCGCGAAAGGGTGGGGCGTTCCCCCTCGCCTCCCCATCCTTCATATATAAGGCTGGTCATGAAGCGGCTCCTCACCCTCTGGCTGACCCTCCTCGGCGCCTTCTGGCTCACGCGGGCCGTGGTCTCGGCCCTGCTCTTCCAGCGCGCCGTCCAGGGACGGGCCGCGCTCTTGCTCCTCGTCGCGGTCCCCCTCGCGCAGGCGCTGGTCATCGCCTGGGTCACCCGGGATCCGGGGCCGCCCGACGATCCCTCGTCTTGATGTGCTACGCTCTCGGCAAAGCTCCGGTCCGAGGTCCGCCATGCGCGACACGAAGCTGATCCTCCTCCTTCTAGGCGTCCTGGTCTTCTTCACCGTCGGCTTCACGCTCCGGCTCCTCCAGCCCATCCTGCTGCCGTTCGTCATCGCCGTCTTCCTCGCCCAGATCTTCGCCCCTCTGAACGCGGCCCTGCGCCGGCGGCGGGTGCCGGCGGCGCTGTCGATCCTCCTCGTGCTGGTGGTGGTGTCGATCGCCATCCTGATCTTCTCGTGGGTGCTCTACTCCAGCGCCCAGTCGCTCACGGAATCCCTGCCGAAGTACCAGGCGCGGCTCCAGGAGATGATCGCGGAGGTCTCGGACTGGCTCGCCGCCTCCTTCCCGCGGCTCCAGTCGCAGGTCCGGCAGTGGAAGTGGGAGCAGGCGGTGGAGGTCTCGTCGGTGACCGGCTTCGTGGCGGCGACGGTCGGCTCGTTCCTGGTCTTCTTCAGCGACGCGTTCCTCGTCCTCCTGTTCCTCGTCTTCCTGCTGGCGGGCAGCGAAGCCTTCCCCGAGAAGCTGGAGCGGGCGCTGGCGCGCCGCTACGCCGCGCGGGTGGGCGCGGTGAGGCGCAACATCGAGACGGAGATCCGGAAGTACCTGCTGACCAAGACCCTGTTCAACCTCGTCCACGGCGCTCTCGTGGCGGCCCTGCTGGCGGCCTTCGACGTGGACTTCGCCCTGCTCTGGGGCTTCCTCACCTTCCTCGCCCACTACATCCCGAACGTCGGCGCCCTGATCTCGGCAGGGCTGCCGGCGGTCTTCTTCTTCCTCCAGTTCTCACCGGGCAGGGCGCTGCTCGTCGCGGCGCTGAACGCGGCCCTGCAGTTCGTCATGGGCAACGCTGTGGAGCCGCGGGTGATGGGGACGAGCCTCAACCTGAGCCCCCTGCTGGTGCTGCTCTCGCTGATCTTCTGGGGCTGGCTGTGGGGGCCCTGGGGCATGGTGCTGGCCGTGCCGATCACCTCCATGATCAAGATCGTCTGCGAGAACGTCGAGTCCCTCCGGCCGCTCGCCGTGCTGATGAGCGGCACGGTGGCGCCGGCGCGGCCTCAGACGAGCCCGGCCAGGAACACCGAGACGGGCGAGACGCGGATGCCCTCCGGGCTGGCGTAGTCTGGCGCCAGTAATTATTCCCGGTCAAAGCTACGGCAGCCGCAGCACGAGGATCGTCTGGTCGTCCTCCCGCGGCGCGTCGCCGGTGAACCTGGCCACGTCGGCCAGGATGCCGTCGCGCAGCCCTTCCACGCCGCGGCCGGCGTGACGGGCGAGGCTGGCTTCCAGACGCTCGAAGCCGAACAACTCGTCGTTGCCCTCGCGGCGGGCTTCCACCAGGCCGTCGCTGAAGAGAAAGAGCGTGTCCCCGGGGGCGAGGCGGGCGGTGCGCGACTCGACCTGCAGCTCGCCGCGGACCCCGAGCGGATAGGCGGTGGACTCCAGCGCCTCCACCCGGCCGGCGGTGGTGACGCGGTACGGGTAGAGGTGCCCGGCGCTGGCGTAGACCATCTCCAGCCGCCGCGGATCGATCAGGGCGTAGCAGAGGGTGGCGAGCAGCCGCTTGCGGGCGGTCTGGTAGACGGTGCGGTTGAGGGTCCTGAAGACCGCCGCCACGTCGGGATCGAAGGTCACCTGGACCGCCAGCGCCGACTTCGCCATCGACATGATGAGGCCGGAGGAGACGCCATGGCCGGCCACGTCGCCCACGGCCACGGCGAGGCGGCCGTCCTCGAGGGCCAGCACGTCGTAGAAGTCCCCGCCCACCTCGGAGGCGGGCAGGTAGGCGTGGGCGATGTCCACGCCGGCGAGCCGCGGCGGCAGCTCGGGGAGGATCGAGCTCTGGATGCGCCGGGCGGTCTCCAGCTCCACCCGCTGGCGCTCGCGCTCGGCGATGCGCCGCACGTGCGGCGGCACGTCCGCGTAGCGGTAGACGAACTCCTGGCCGCTACCGAGGAAGCGGAGGCTGACGATCAGCGGTAGCGCCAGCAGCCCCAGGGCGATCCAGCCGTGGGCCTGCAGCGTCGGGTCCGCGGCGGTCAGCAGCGGATAGGCCGCAAAGAGGGTCTGGGCCACGAACCCGGCGAGGAGCACCGTCAGCAGGTCGGTAGAGAGGAAGAGGACGACCAGCGCGGCGGCAAAGACCAGCGCGATGGCAAACGTCCACCCCATGGGCAGGACCATGGCCGCGGGGGGAATGACGATGGCCGCCACCAGCACGGCGGCCAGAGCGCCCGCCACCCTCCCCAGGCGCCGGGCCACGAGCGGGAGGAACCAGAGGACCATTGCGAGGTAGAAGGGGAGCGAGGAGCAGATCGCTTCCGCGACCAGCTCCAGGCCCGGCCACCGGCTATTGGTTCCCAGCAGGAGCGAGGAGAACGGCCATCCTCCTGCGGACCGCACCGCGAGCAGGAGAGCCGCCATCCCACCGGCGATCGCGAGACCCGACATCCAGCCGCGGAGCGACGCCCGCGCCACGGTCTCATTCGCCAGGTCCCTCTGGAAGAGAGCGTCGAAGGCCGCCAGCTTGCGCCCCCAGCGCTCCCGGCAGATCGACTCCCCCACCGACCACGCGAAGAAGGCGAGCACCGCGGCGGGGAGGATGAAGAAGACCATCCCGAACAGGATGAAGAGCCAGGTCGTCTGCTCGCGGGTGGCCAGGCCGAAGCTGAGCTGCTGGGAGTCCGGGCGGCCGGCGATCAGCAACCCCAGGAGACCCATGCCGGCTACGAGAAGGAAGATCTGGGCGGCGCGGCGCACTCCGATCTCCCCCTCGTGGTAGCGCTTGAGGAAGGGATAAGCCAGCAGTCCGGCGAGCAGGAAGACCGCGACGAGGCGGACCACCCCCAGCAAGTCGACACTCTGGAGCGAGCGCTGGACGGCCTTCTCCTGGGGATCGTCCAGCCAGGGGGAAAAGCCCGCCAGACGGTCGCCCGCGAAGTGCACCTGGATGCCGTGCGAGATCCCCGGCAGCGCAAGGCCCTGGCGGTCGCGGTAGCGGACGGAGAGGTCGGTGCGCCCGGCGAGCTGCTGGCTCCGGAACTCCGGCTCGCCGTAGCGGGAAAGGTCGATCCCCTGCCCGGCCAGGAAGGCGTCGGCCCGGTTGCGCGCCTCCTGCTGGGAGATCGGCGCTCCCTTGTCGCGCGGATCGAGGCGCAGCCGGAGCGAGAGCACCTGTCCGGACAGGGAGACGTGGGCCAGGTAGGTCCAGTCCTGGGCCAGCGCGCCCCGCGGGTAGACCAGCGCTTCCCAGACGCTCACGCTCTCGGGCAGCCCCGTCCGGCGCAGGCTCTCGGCATCCTGACGGCGCCGGGCGAGTTGGAGACGGCGCTCGAGCAACGGGTCCCAATCGAGCCGCGCCACCACGTAGGGATTCTTGACCGGCTCGCCCAAGTCCCGGAGGCGCTCGAGGGCGATGCCGACCGCCTCGTCGCGCGAGACCGACCAGCTCTGGGGAAGGAAGGGGAAAGCGCGCGGATAGGCCCAGATCAGCAGGACCAGCCCGGCGGCGCCCGCGAGGAGCCAGAGGGCGAGGGAGCGCGCGTGCCGCATGATGGAAATACGGAGAGAGAAGATCGTAGTTTAGGGGCCGGATTGCCGTGCGACCTCACCCCTTCGGCAGCGCCTCCACCAGCCCGCGCACGGCCTGCGCCGACTTGTTGAGCATGGCCTTCTCCTCGGTCGTCAAGCTCAGCTCGATGACCTTCTCCATGCCGCCGCGGCCGAGCACGCACGGCACGCCGATGAAGAGGTCCTCGTAGCCGTACTCGCCCTGGAGGTAGACGGCGCAGGGCAGGATCTTCTTCTTGTCCTCGAGGATCGCCGCCACCATCTCGTAGGAGGACGCCCCCGGCGCGTAGTAGGCCGAGCCGGTCTTGTAGTAGTTGACGATCTCGATGCCGCCGTTGCGGGTGCGGTCGTTGATCGTCTCGATGGTCCCGGCGTCGAGGAGCTGCGGCAGCGGGATGCCGTTCACCGTGGCGAAGCGCGGCAACGGCACCATGGTGTCGCCGTGGCCGCCCAGCACGAAGGCGTCGACGTCCTCCACCGAGACGTTCAGCGTCTCGGCGATGAACCAGCGCATGCGGGCCGCGTCGAGCACGCCGGCCATGCCGATCACCCGCTCGCGGGGGAAGCCGGAGACCCGGCGGGCCACCTCGCACATGGCGTCGAGCGGGTTGGTGACGACGATGAGGATGGTCTCCGGCGAGCGCTGAACGAGCTGGCGCACCACCTCGGAGACGATCTCCGTGTTCTTGGCCAGCAGGTCGTCGCGGCTCATGCCGGGCTTGCGGGCGAGGCCGGCGGTGACCACGCAGACCTGCGAGCCCGCGGTCGGGCCGTAGTCGCCGCCGCCCGTGATGCGGGCGTTGAAGCCGAGGACCGGAGCGGACTCCATCATGTCCAGGGCCTTGCCGGTGGCGAGCTCGGCGGCCACGTCCACCATCACCACGTCGGCCAGATCGGCCTGGGCGATCAGTTGCGCGCAGGTGGCGCCCACGTTGCCGGCGCCCACCACGGTGACTTTGTATCGCATGGGACATCTCCCTCGGATGATCGAAAGGGTCTACAGGTTCTCGAGGATCGCGCCGGCGAACTCCGAGGTCTTCAGCAGCGTCGCCCCCGCCATCTGCCGCTCCAGGTCGTAGGTCACCCGCTTCTCGGCGATGGTGCGGGCGAGGGCGGCCTCGATGGCGTCGCCGGCCTCGCGCCAGCCCAGCCAGCGCAGCATCATGACGCCGGAGAGGATCAGCGAGCCGGGGTTGACCTTGTCCTGGTTGGCGTACTTGGGAGCGGTGCCGTGGGTCGCCTCGAAGACGGCGAAGCCGTCGCCCTCGTTGCTGCCGGGCGCCATGCCGAGGCCGCCCACCTGAGCGGCCAGGGCGTCGGAGAGGTAGTCGCCGTTGAGGTTCGTCGTGGCGAGGATGTCGTACTCGTCCGGGCGCAGCAGGACCTGCTGGAAGGTGGAGTCTGCGATGCGGTCCTTGATGAGGATCTTCCCCTCGGGCGCCTTGCCGCCGTGCTGGTCCCAGACCTCCTGCTCGGTGAGGGTGAAGCCGCCGAACTCCTCGCGCGCCACCTCGTAGCCCCAGTCCTTGAAGGCCCCCTCGGTGAACTTCATGATGTTGCCCTTGTGGACCAGGGTGACGCTCCGGCGGCGGGTGGCGATGGCGTACTGGATCGCCTTGCGGACGAGCCGCTTGCTGGCGGTCGCCGACACGGGCTTGATGCCGATGCCGCTGTCCGGCCGCACCTTCGTGCCCAGGCCGGCGAGGAACTCGATGATCTTCTGCGCTTCCCCCGAGCCGGACCGCCACTCGATGCCGGCGTAGACGTCCTCGGTGTTCTCGCGGAAGACGATCATGTCCACCTTCTGCGGCTCCCTGACCGGCGAGGGCACCCCCTCGTAGTAGCGCACCGGGCGCACGCAGGCGTAGAGGTCGAGGACCTGGCGCAGCGTGACGTTCAGGCTGCGGATGCCGCTGCCCACCGGCGTCGTGAGCGGCCCCTTGATGGCGACGCGGCAGCGCTCGATGGCGTCCAGGGTGGCCTGGGGGAGCCACTCCCCCGTCTGGCTGAAGGCCTTCTCCCCGGCCAGCACCTCGAACCAGGCGATGGCGCGCGAGCCGCCGTAGGTCTTCTCCACCGCGCCGTCGAGCACCCGGCGGGTGGCCCGCCAGATGTCCGGGCCCGTGCCGTCCCCCTCGATGAAGGGGATGATCGGCCGCTCCGGCACCTCCAGGCGCTGTTCCGCCGCGTGCCAGCGGATCTCCTGGCCGTCGGCGGGGGGAGCCGGGTCGTTGAATGTCGTGGCCAAGGCCATGCTCCTCCTCAAAGGATGAAAGGGGAAAAAGGCACGCCGGAGCACTCGGATGCAGGGGTCCGGACGCGGCCGGTACGGTATCACAGCGGGCGTGCTACATTCCCGCCGCATGGACTGGGAGCCCCTGATCGCCGCCGCCGCCGCGGCCCGCGCCAACGCCTACGCGCCCTATAGCGGCTATGCCGTCGGCGCCGCCGTCCTCATGGAGGACGGCTCGATCTACGCCGCGGCCAACGTGGAGAACTGCATCCCGGCCCTGTCCGTCTGCGCCGAGCGCAACGCCATCGCCGCCGCGGCCTCGGCGGGCCTGCGCAAGCCCACGGCCATCGCCGTGGTCACCGGGTCCAGCCCGCCCGCCCGCCCGTGCGGCCTCTGCCGGCAGACGCTCTCGGAGTTCGCGGACGACCTCCCCATCCTGGTGGTCAATCCCCAGGGCGAACGGGAGGAGACGAGCCTCTCTGAGCTGTTCCCGCATCCGTTTTCGCTGCCAGGGTAGGTCCCTGTCTCCCCCCATTGCGCCCTCTCTGCACGTATAATCCAGCGAATCATCTGCTTTTTTACTGCGCTTCGGCCGCACCTGGCGGCCCGAGGGGGACTCATGGAGTCAGCCGGCCTGCTGTCGGTGGCGCCGTACCTGGAGGCGATCCCGCCCGAGATCGTCCCGGCGCTCAGCCCCCTGATCGAGCGGCTCGCCTCTCTCCTGGGCCCGCTGCCCGCTGCCGCGGCCGGCAAGACCTCTTTCGCCCTCTTCGACGCCGGCCCCGGCCAGCTCGGCGCGCCGCATATCGCGCAGCTCGCCGCCCTGATCGCCCTCACCCGCCGCGCCGACGGGGCCGGAGCCCGCTTCGCCTGGGGGATCCTCCAGGAGCCGCAGTCGGCCCTCTCCCAGACGTGGAGTGGATCCTCCCCGTTCACCTCGCTGAGCGTCTTGAAGACAGGTTCGCACCAGGCGATTGATTCTCTGGCCCCGGTCCACTCCCCTTCAGCCCCGGCGTGATCGGTCGGGATCTTGAGGTCGCGGCTGGAACTCGGTGAGCTACACCGTGATCTGGGTCAGGACTTCGACCGGCCGATCGGTTAGAGATCGCAAAGGTTGGTCGCGAACCGCCCCGGATCGTCGACCGGCCTCTCCAGGCAGGTCGCCAACCGACGCGGCTTCTCGACCTGCCTGGGGCGACTGGCGGCCTGCCTGCTCCGCTTGGTGACCTGCCTCCCCCCTTTCTCGACCAGACTGTGTAGTTTGGCGACCTGACTGTCCAGTTTCGCGACCGGCCTGCTCGTTTTCCCGACCTGCCTGTCCAGCTTCGCGACCAGTTGCTTCCGCTTCTCGACCTGCCTGTGTAAATTGGTCGCAAATTCCGGCAGGCGGGAGGACTTTTTCTCCGGGCTGGTCGCGAATCCGCGATGAGACTGAGAGAAGGGATCGTGTACCATGCTGGCGAAGGATAGGAGACCCATGATGGCCACGACCGAGCTCAGGATCGAACTTCCCCCGAGCCTCTCCGAGGATGAAGCCAGGCTCCTCTTGGCGGTCAAGCTCTTCGAGGTCGGGAAGGTGACGCTGGGCCAGGCGGCGAAGATGGCCGAGCTTTCGAAGCGCGCTTTCATGGAGATCCTCGGGCGCTACGGGGTGCCGGTCTTCAATTACAGCCCGGAGGAGTTGCGCCGCGAGGTGGATTCTTGAAGGAGCCTGCCGTCGTCGACAGCACCTGTCTCATGGGTTTGGATCGAGCGGCCCTACTGCCTTGGTGGTACCGGAATCACCCACGTACTGGCCCGCATCAGCAACAACCGCGACTCTGTGTCCTTCGGCCCAAGAACGTCAGTATGTGACCGATCGTCGGGCCAGGGGGAATGCTCGACCGAAAGCCGAGGGATAGCCCTAACTGCGCCGACGTTCATTTGCAGAATCCCGGTATCCTGGGGAGAACGTGCCCTGTGCTGGATAATCCATTCCGGGTTAGCGTACTTCGACCAGTGCGTAGACATTCCCTTTTTCCCTGGAACTCCCGGCGGCGGCTCTTGATCTCGAAAAGCGGCAAAATCGGGCTCGCCACCCCTGAGGTGGTTACGATGAACTCTCAGGTACAGCGTGTCGCTATTGGGAATATCTTCTACTGGCCATTCTGTCAGTCTGTCACCGCTAGCCACAAGAACAAATCCGCATCTAAAGCTCCTGGATTTATGGTTCCCCTTCTTCGGTCAGAACCAAAATCATCTCCATAATAGCTAACGGCTTCGCTGGGGTCCGCGGGGACGTTCAGAAGCAATTCGCGCTTCCCTGTCTTCCAGTGTAGATCGACACTTCCATCGGGGCCAGGGAGGATTCGCGGTACCGGTAATGCCAAGCCGAACCGCGCCAGCACTAGATCCGTCTGGGTGCGCAGCAGCCCCACTGCCCTATTCCAGGTCTCCTCCGTGACGGCGGGACTACCTTCCTCGTCCCAGTCGTCTGGCAGATCGAGAATTGACTTCGACTCCTCGATCACCCGCTCCAGATCTGACGGTATAACGACGGATCGACGCTTTTTGAGTGGCATAGAGACTCCAAAGAAGTCAGGCCAAACCCAGGAAGAAGATCCTACTTGACAAACCTCCTATTGTCCAATGAGTGGGAGGCAATGGTTGTCCGCGTCCGGCAGGCGAGTCATCAGCGCCGCCGTCAGCTCCTCCGCCGTGGCCGCCCTGAGGTCCGCCTTCACGCCGTCCAGCTTCGGGGATCTCGGAAAACCCCACTCCACCAGCGCGAAGGCGCAGCCGGCGTTCTTGGCCGTCTCGGCGTCGATCCAGGTGTCCCCCACCAGGAGCAGGCGCTCCACGGGGATCCCCAGGCGCTCGGCCAGGAGGCGCAGACCGGCGGGGTCCGGCTTGCGGGTGGGAGCGCTGTCGCCGCCCAGGATCTCACGAAAGTGGCGGAGGAGGCCCAGGCCATCCAGGATCTTGCGCGAGAGCGCCTCGCCCTTGTTGCTCAGCAGGGCCAGGGGATAGCGGCCGGCGAGCGCCGACAGCATCCCCTCGACCCTCGGATAGGGACGGGTCGTCTCCAGGCAGACCTCCCAGTAGTGCTCGAGATAGCGGGCCAGGGCCTGGTCGATCCGGTCCGGGCGCTCGGGCAGGGCCCGCTCCATCAGCCGGCGCGCGCCCTCCCCCACCATCGTCACCACAGCCTCCAGAGCGAGCGGCGGCAGCCCCAGCCCGGAGCGCATGCGGTTGACGGCGGTCGTGATGTCGCGGCGGGAGTCGATGAGGGTCCCGTCGAGGTCGAACACCAGGGCGGCGGGAGGGGCCATCCCGGTCAGGTCTCGACGAACTCGGCCTCGACCCGGGCCGGCAGCACGCCCGCCTCGTGGCCGCGGTCGAGCAGGAGCTGCACGGCGCGGCGGCCGGCCTCGCCGTAGCCGCGGGTCCAGTCGTTGACGTACATGCTCACGAAGCGGTCCGAGCGCTCGGGGTCGTCCTCCAGGCCGCGGGCGTAGCGCACGGCGTACCCCAGGGCCTCGCGCCGGTGATCGAGACCGTACTCGATGCTCTCGGTCAGCAGCCGGCAGAGCCGCCGCTTGAGCTCCGGATCGAGGTCGCGCCGGATGCCGTTGCCCCCGAGCGGCAGCGGCCCGTCCGTCTCCTCCTTCCACCAGGCGCCGAGGTCCACCACGGCGCGCAGCCCGAGGTCGCCGTAGGTGAGCTGCCCCTCGTGGATCACCACGCCGGCGTCCGCCTCGCCGGCGAGCACGGCGTCGAGGATGCGGTCGAAGGGGACGACCTCGGTGGTCACCTGCGGCTGCCAGAGCCGCAGGGCGAGGTGGGCCGTGGTCAGCTTGCCGGGGACCGCCACCTTGAGCCCCGGCAGGTCGGCGCGCCCGAGCGCCTGGCGGGCCACCACGACCGGGCCGTAGCCGTCGCCGAAGCTCGCCCCGGACGGCATGAGCTGGTAGCGGCCGGCGAGATAGGCGTAGGCGTGGAAGGAGAGGGCCGTGATCTCGTAGGTCCCCTGGAAAGCCGCCTGGTTCAGGGCCTCGATGTCCGCGAGGACGTGCTGGATCTCCAGCCCCTCCGTGTCGAGCAGCCCCTGGGTCAGGGCGTAGAACATGAAGGCATCGTCCGAGTCCGGGCTGTGGGCGATGCGGATGGTGGTCCTGGGGGCGTCGGCCATGGCGCGGCAGGGTATCAGAATCGAGGACGCCCGCGCCCCTGGGGAGGCGTCCCCAGGCCGTCCCCCCAAGGGGACGATTTCCTGGACGGATCTCCGGCCGTCGCGAATAAATCCTTATTTTCCAGCATTTTCACCCCTGGCACGCCGCTTGTATAAAAGGACTGCCAGAGAGAGGGAGATGCCAGCGAGGTTTCGCCCCACTCTACCCAACAAGGAGGCACAGCAATGACGACTCACACGAACCGAACGATCGCGAAGGTCTGCTGGCCGGTCCTGCTGCTCACGGCCACGCTGTCCCTGCCTGCCGTGAGCCTGGCCGCGCCTTCGCCCAAGGATAAGGCCCACGCCACCGAAAAGGCGAACAAGGGCGACAAGCACCAGAACCGGCGTCAGAAGGACGCCTGGCAGAACCAGGGCGGCAAGGCTACGCGCAAGCAGCAGCGCCAGCAGGAGTGGCAGAGCCAGCACCAGCAGCGGCAGAGCCAGAGCCAGCAACAGCAGCGGTTCGAGGCCCAGCAGCGGGCCGAGACTCGCCGGCAGGCCGCGCTGCAGGCGCGCCAGCAGCGCCAGCTCGAGGCCCAGCGCAAGTCCGAGGTGCGGCGACAGGCTGAGGTCCAGCGGCAACTCCGGCTCCAGCAGCAGGCCGAGCTCAAGCGCCAGGCGCAGCTCCAGAAGCGGTCTGACCGCTCCGCCTATCGCGCCCCGGCGCCGGCGCCGGTCTACCGCGATCGCAATCGCGCCGCGGCACCGGTCTACCGCGACCGCTACGCCGACCAGGGCCGGTACGCCGCCCGCACCCGCCCGTGGTACGGCTGGAACAACCGCCGCGGGTACAGCCGGTATGGCAGTGGACAGTTCCAGCTCGACGGCACCTACATCGGCCAGCAGTACGGCTGCGCGCTGGTGCAGGACCACCAGGGCCAGGTGATCCCGCTGCTCGGCAACCCCGGCGACCTGCGTAAGGGGGAGCACGTCCTGCTCTCCGGCCGCGTGCAGAACAGCTCGGTCTGCGGCAGCGCCTTCCGGGTCTACAACGTGGACACGATCTGGGCCGACGCCAACCACCGCCGGGTCCTGTTCGACAGCCGCTACGACGGCGACTACCGTAGCGAGCGCTACAACGACCGGTACAACCGGGACCGGTACGACGATCGCTACGACGACCGGTACGGCGATGACCGGTACGACGACCGCTATGACGACCGCGACGACGACCGGCTGATCTCGGTGACCGGCCACCTCGACCGGGGCCTGGCCTGCACCTCGATCGACGCGGACAACGGCGACCGCTACGCGCTGTCCGGCGACCTGCAGGACTACCGCGACGGCGACCGCGTGCGGGTGATCGGCTTCCTCGGCGGCCGCTCGCTGTGCGGCGCGCGCACGATCGAGGTCGAGGAGATCCGGGGACGGTAACGCCGGGTTCCGGGTAGGGACGACCGCCGTCGCCCCTGCACCTTCCATATAGAAAGGGCGGCCTCCCGGCCGCCCTTTCCCTTTCCGCCGCTCGCCGGCGCTACTCGTACTGGATGAACCCCGGCGCCATGATCCCGTCGGGATCGAACCTCCTCTTGGCGTCCAGGATCATCGGCCAGCGGTCGCCGAAGTGGGCGGCCCACTTCTCGGCGGTGTCGAAGGTGATGTAGCCGGAGAGGTAGCGCTTGCCGCCGTAGCCGATCGACAGCTCGCTCGCCATGTCGAGCCGCGCCAGGGCCTGGTCGAGGTACTTGAACGGCACGCCGGGCAGGATGCCCCAGCCCATCACGTAGTCCCCTTCCGGATGCATGAACAGCGGCGCGTCCGACGTGCGGGTATAGGCCGGCCAGAGGAGGATGTGGCCGCCCGGCCCCAGGGCCTGCGGCGGCGTCTGGGCGAGCACGAACTCGATGTAGTCGCGGGCGGTGTCCCAGGGCAGCACCGTCTCCATCCACGGGTGGGCCATGTCCCAGTAGCCGCTTCTGCGCCACAGCTCGAAGACCGGGTCCATGCGGTTGGCGAACTCGTGCTGGGTGAAGTCCTCGGTGTGGACGTGGCGGTAGGGGCGGAGCGCCGCGAGCACGGCCTCATCGTCCGGCTCCTCGCCGGGATCGAACTCGACCGTGGCGTGGAACGGGTAGAGCCAGTAGGCGAAGGTCTGCATCCCCTCGCCCAGCTCCATGCCCTCGCCGATCTTCTTCATCCCCTGGAGGCACGGCGTGCACCAGGACTCGAGCGAGGAGAAGGTGGGATTGTCCGGGTCCATCACCCTCTTCGCGTCCTCCATCGCCGCCCCGAGGTCGTCGTAGACCAGGAAGTACTTGCGGACGACGCTCTTGCACTTGCGCAGGCGGACCTTGGCGCGGGTGATGACGCCGAACTGGCCGAGGCCGCAGCGCACCACGTCGAAGAGCTCCCGGTTCTGCTCGCGCGAGCAGGTGACGATCTCGCCCACGCCGGTGACCACCTCGAGCTCGACGGCGTTGTCCGCCTGGGCGCCGTAGCGGAAGCTCGCCACGCCGAGGCCGGCCATCGACAGGGTGCCCGAGATCTGCACCCCCAGGTTGTTGGTCAGCACGCGGGGGATCATCCCCTTCTCCAGGGTGGCATCGACCAGGTCGCGCCAGACGACGCCGCAGTCCACGGTCGCGGTCTCGCCCGCCCCGTCGATCTCGTGGATGGCGTTCATCGTGGTCGTGTCGAGCAGCACTCCGCCCTGGGTCGTGGCCTGGCCGCTCTGGGTGTGGGCCTGGCCGCGCGGGGTGACGGGGATCCGGCGGTCACGGCAGAAGCGGATCACCTCGGCCACCTCCTCGGCCGAGGTGCAGCGGACCACGGCGCCGGGCAGCCGGTCCACGGTGCGGCCGAAGTCGGAGCGGTAGAGATCGCGCACTTCTTCGTCGAGCAGGATGCGGTCGCCGAGGACCTCCTTCAGCTCGCGCAGGGCGCCGGCGGTCGAAATCGCGGTATGGACGGTCATAGGGTCTCCTGGAGAATGACTTCGCCTTTTTAGCCGATTTGTCGCGGCGCGGCAACCGGGGCGCCGCCGGGCGGCGGCGGTGGCGGCTCCACCGGCGTCTCCTTCTGGGGCTCCCCCGGCCTGGCGGGCATGACGGGCCCCTTGCCGTCCGCAGGCTGGCCGGCCTTGCCCATGGCCGTGGTGGGCAGCACGGTCTTGAAGCCCTCGCGGATCCAGGCGTCGATGCCGCCGTCCATCAGCACGGCGTTCTCGAAGCCGCTCGCCTGCAGGATGGCCATGCCCTTCTCCCCGCAGTCGCCGGAGTCGCAGTAGACCAGCAGGGTGTCGTCGCGGAACGGGCTGATCTCGAGCAGGCGGAAGGGCAGGCGGGCCAGCGGGATGTTGCGGGCCCGTCGGAGGTGGCCGGTCTCACCGTTGTACTCCTGCGGCGGGCGCAGGTCGAGGATCAGCATCTCCGGGTTGTCCCGGACCATCTCGAAGGCGACCGGCGGGCTGAGCTTGCGGTAGGGGGGGCGCTTCCCGGACCGGCGGAAGTGCGCGCACCCCCCGAGCAGCAGAGCGAGGATGAGGAGCGGCGCGGCCCAGCGCAGGGGGCGGCGGACAACGGAGGCGTTCATGGCAGGCCGCAAGTCTACACCTCTTCGAGGTCCACCTCGGGGAGGACCTCCCCCACCCGCAGGCCGCGGTGGTTGTGGAGGGGGCGCCGGTAGAAGCCGGCCAGCGCCGCGAACTCGGCGCCGGAGAGCGAGCCCAACTGCCGCAGCACGTCGAGCACCACGCCGTCCCGGCACCGCTCGCCGCCGTCGGCGATCTTGACGGCGATGCCGAGCGCCACCGGCCCCCGCACCGCCAGGCCGTAGAACCCCTCGGCCCCCTCCTTGCCCAGCACCCGCCCGCCGGTCGCCTCCATCAACCGCGTGGTGAAGCGCCCCGGGCCGGCCACCATGCCCGGCTCGCCGGTCATGGCGCGGACGATCCGGTCCACCGCCTGCGAGACGTCAGGGGCGAGCCCCGCCGCTCGCGGATCGGCCAGGGCGGCGTAGGCCCGGGCCGCAGCCGCCAGCGGCACGCGGTAGGTCGGCACGCTGCAGCCGTCCACGGCGAGGCCGATCCGCTCCTCCGGCAGCCCGAAGAGGTCCACGACGTGGCCGAGGATGCGCCGCTGCCACGGATGGTCCGGCGCCACGTAGTCCGCAACCGGCAGGTCCAGCGTCCGGCAGGCGAGGAGCATGCCGGCGTGCTTGCCCGAGCAGTTGTTGTGCAGCGGCGCCGGCTGGCGTCCCTCTTCCCGCAGGCGGAGGGCCGCCTCCTCGTCCAGGGGCCAGTGGGGGCCGCAGAGCAGGTGCCCGGCGCCGAAGCCGCCGCGGGCGAGCAGGTCCGCGGCCCGCCGGACGTGCTCGGCCGTGCCGCCGTGGGAGGCGCAGATCAGGGCGATGTCCGCCGCCTCCAGGCCGAAACGCTCCGCAACGCCGGCTAAGAGCAGGGGCAGGCACTGGAAGGGCTTGGCGGCCGAGCGCAGGAAGGTCGCCGCCTCGGGGTCCCCCTGAAAGGCCACCAGACGCCCCTCGGGCGTGGCGGCGGCCACCGCTCCGCAGTGCCAGGACTCCGGCTGGCCGTTGCGAACGACCGTGGCAAGCGGGGCGAACAGGGGGTCTAGCGCTCCGCGCGTTCGGCGGAAATCGCCGCTTCCACCGAGTCGTAGGTGGGGAACAGCTCGTCCAGGCGGGCCACGTGCAGCAGCTTGCGGATGCGGTCGGTGGGATTGACCAGGATCAGCTCGCGCCTGGAGTTGCGGAAGCGGCCCAGGTAGCCGACGAGCTCGCCGATGCCGGTGGAGTCGATGAAGTTGATCTTGGAGAAGTCGATGATGACGTGGCCGCGGTCGTCCGACAGGGTGCGCTCCAGCGTCTGGGCGAAGAACTGCGCGCTCTCCCCCAGCTTGATGACCCCTTCCACATTGAGAAGGGTGAACCCATCCATGTGCCGCTTTTCTACGATCATGGAGCCGCCTGCGGAGTGGACCGAGTGTAGCACGGGTGAAGGCCGCGCCCCTACCCGGCGGGCTCGTCTTGCGCCCCATTCCTTATACAATGCCCCGGCCGATGCTGGACGTGAAAGACCCAGGACGCGCCGTCCCTGAAGGACTGGATGGACCCCGAGGCCCTGCGGCGGCTCAAGTTTCGCGGAGCCTGGACGCGGTGGAGCTGATCTACGAAGAAGGATGACGAAGCATGGCTGAACGTCCGCTCCCCTCTCCGAAGCCGCGCCGGATCCTGGCCGGCCTGGTCGTGGCAGTCGTCTCCACGGCTGCCTGCCTCGTGCTCCTCGAGGGAGCCGTGCGCGTCGCCTCCGCTTTCTTCCACCCCAAGATGATGGAGTTCGATCTGCAGCTCGGATGGCGGCACCGGCCCAGCGCTCAACGGATGTTCACCAACGAGTGGGGAGAGCGGTTTCTGGTCGTCCAGAACTCCCGCGGTCTGCGCGGCCGGGACGGCGAGGGTGGGCGGCGCCGCGCGGGCGTCAGGGTCCTGGTCCTCGGCGATTCGTTCACGGAAGGCGTTCACGTCGCCGAGGACGAGGTCTTTGCCGCCCGCTTGGAGAGGACGCTGCCGGGGAGCGAGGTGTTGAACGCCGGCGTGGGCGGGTACGGAACGGTGCAGGAGTACCTGTACCTCCGCAACGAGGGCCTCGCGCACGATCCGGACGTCGTGGTGCTGATGTTCTACGACAACGACCTCGTCGACAACTGTCTCTCCTATGCGCCGGGCCTCGGTCCGCGACCGTACGCGGTTTGGCGGGACGGCCGCGTGCAGATCGTGGACACGATAGACGGCTCGGACTACGCGAAGTTCACGCTCCCGGTGCCCTTCCGGCTCGAGCTCGACCGCCACAGTTATCTGTTCAACCTCGTGAACTCCCGCATCTACCAGAAGCTCGCGGCCCAGCGAATGCGCCGGTGGTCGCAAGCCGATTTCAAGCGCACGGACGGCTGCGGCCGGTACCCGATCTTCTTCGGCCTGGTCACTCGCATGGCGGACCTCCTGCGGGTCAGGGGGAAGACGTTCGCGCTGGTCCTCATCCCGACGGCGGTGGACGTCGCGAGCGGCTCCTCGCCCACCCAGACGCCGATCGTCCGGTTCTGCGCCGAGAAAGCGTTGACGTGCGTCGCGTTGCTGCCCCGGTTCGTCCGGGAGCATGCGAACGGGACCAGGCTCTACTTCGCGACCGACATCCACTGGACGAAGGAAGGACACCGGGTCGCCGCCGAGGAAGTTGCCGCCCGGCTGCGTCCGGCGTTGGCGAGCCGCCGATGAAGATGAAAAGGATTCCAACTCATGGCTGACCGTCCCATCTCGACATGCGTGCTCTGAGCCACCTGTTTGCGAACAACCGCGCGTGGGCCGCCGAGATGATCCGGCAGGACCCCGACTTCTTTCAACGCCTGTCCCGCCAGCAGGCGCCACAGTACCTCTGGATCGGGTGCTCCGACAGCCGAGTACCGGCGAACCAGATCGTGGGCCTTCTGCCGGGCGAGATGTTCGTTCATCGCAACGTCGCCAATGTGGTGGACCCCACCGACCTGAACTGCCTCTCGGTCATCCAGTTCGCGGTGGAGGTCCTCCGCGTAGGCCACATCATCGTCTGCGGGCACTACGGCTGCGGTGGCGTGCTCGCCGCTCTGCGTGACGACAGCCTCGGGCTGATTGACAACTGGCTGCGCCACGTCCAGAACGTCCATTGGAAGCATTCGGCGGAACTCGACGCGTTGGACACCGAGGCGCACCGCCACAACCGTCTGAGCGAATTAAATGTCATCGAGCAGGTGATGAACGTCAGCCGCACGACCACCGTAAGGGACGCTTGGGCGCGGGGCCAGGAACTGGCGGTGCACGGCTGGATCTATGACATTCGAGATGGGCTGCTGCGTGACCTTGGCATCTGCGTCACAGATGCTTCCAGCATGGCCAAGGGATGAGCCGAACCGGCGAGCAGGCGCCGGTTTCCCCGCCCGCCGTAGTACGCTAGGCCCGCCTGGTCGGTGGGAGCGCGATCTTGATTACGGAGACCCCGAAGAAGCCCGAGCCCGCGATGGACTACGCCCAGCTCCACCGGGACCTGGTGAAGGCCGTGGACCGCGTCTGCCCGCGCTGGATGGCGGACCGGGCGGACGACCTCGTGCAGGTGGCGCTGATGCGGGTGATGGAGATCCAGCGGAAAAAGGAGGGGACGGCCGAGTTCTCCCCGTTCTACCTCAAGAAGGCGGCCTACAGCGCCCTGATCGATGAGATCCGGCGGCTGCGGCGGCGCCAGGAGGTCTCGCTCGAAGGGGGCGGCGACGAGGAGGAGCCGGCCGCCTACGATCCCCCGGCGCCCGCTCCGGATCCCGAGCGGGCCTCGGCCGGGCGCGAGGTCGGCCGCGCCATCCGCGACTGCCTCGGCCGCATGGTGCCCCCCCGCCGCCACGCCGTCACCCTGAACCTCCAGGGGCACAGCGTGCCGGAGATCGGCAAGCTCCTGGGCTGGACCGGCAAGAAGGCGGAGAACCTCGTCTACCGCGGGATGGCCGACCTGCGCGGCTGCCTGAGCGAGAAGGGCATCCAGCATTGAGGCGGAGCGGTCGCCTGGGAGTGAGGGGAAAGCGGCCCCCGATTCGTTCCATCTTCCGAGGCGAGAGGAACGGAAGAGAGGTGCAGAGATGATCGACCAGGACGCCCAGGAGCTTGCGAGACTCAGGGCCGCCTTCACCGCCCCGGCGGACGCCGCTCCCGATCCGGAGAGCTGCCCGGCGCCGGAGACGATCTGGGCCGCGGTGCGCGGCGAGCTGCCGCCCCGCGAGCTGCGCGAGGTGGTGGAGCATACCGCCGTCTGCGCGGCCTGCGCCGAGGACTGGCGGCTGGCCGCCGAGCTCGACCGGCAGTCGTCCGCGGCGGCGGCCACGGCTCCCGGCAAGGTGCTCCAGGGCCGCTTCGGGCAGTGGCGCCCGCTGGCCGCAGCCGCCGCGCTGGCCGCCGGGCTGCTGATCGCGGTCGGCGTCTACCGCACGGGCGGCCTGGGTCCGCAGGAGCCCACCTACCGCGAGGCCGAGAGTGCCGCCGTCCGCTCGCTCCTTGCCCCGGACCAGGCCCTGCCGCGGCAGGGGGCCGTGCTGCGCTGGTCGCCGGTCCCCGGCGCTGCCTCCTACGACGTGCGGGTCAGCACGGAGGACCTTCAGGCCGTGGCTACGGCGCAGGGCCTGACCGCGACGGAGTACCGGATCCCCGAGAGCGCGCTGGCGAATCTGGCGCCCGGCGCGAAGCTCCTCTGGCAGGTCGAGGCGGTCTTCCCCGACGGCACCCGCCAGCCCTCGCCGACGTTCACCAACCCTCTCCAGTAACGCTCGCGACCCGCCCGGGCATCAATGCCCGTCCATAGAAAGAGATGTCAAGCGTATACCTCCTCTGAGCGCTCGATGAGGTTGGCATCGAACGTCCCGGTCCGGACCACCAAGCCCGTTCGCCAGGGCACGGTCTTCGGAGGGGTGGGG
>DASWME010000301.1:0-21606 GCA_036399915.1 Thermoanaerobaculia bacterium | reverse complement strand
AAGGCCAGGCAGATCAGGCCGCGGCCGTGCTTGGCCATGAAGTTGATGGCGGCCGGGGTGACCTTCTCGGCCGCGATGGCGAAGTCGCCCTCGTTCTCGCGGTCCTCGTCGTCGCAGATGATGACGATCCCGCCCTGGCGGAAGCGCTCGATCGCCACCTCGATGGGGGCGAAGGGGTTCTTGCTGATCATGACGTGGACTTTCTCGCTCGCGGCGGCCCGGGGCCGCTCGCGGGGATGCAGGGAGACAAGCTGGACGCGGTTGGCGACCCTGTTCAGTCTACGTTGCCGCAGCGTGGCGGTCAACTGCGGGGCGGCGGATGAACGGCCAGTGGCGCGCCGTCCCGAATAGGTAAGCGAGGCCGATGGCGAGCGACACCGCCGAGAACACCGCCTGCCGGATCGGGTACCCCGCTCCCTGGACGAGCCGGATGAGGTCGGGGATGACCACGAGCCCCCGCAAGGTGTAGATCGAGCCGATGGCGATCAGTCCGGTCCTCAGCAGCGGCAGGCGCCGGATCACGCTCGCGCCCGAGAGCGCGTACAGGCCGAAGACCGTGAACACCGCCACCAGCACCAGGGTCAGCAGGTCCGGCATCCGGGAGCCCTGCGCCTCCAGAGCGCCCAGCTCGGCGGCGCCAAAGTACGTGTAGGCTTCAGGCCCCAGGAAGATGATGACGAGGTGCAGGAGCGCGATGGCGAAGCTGAGGGCTGCGGCGAGGACGAGCATGCTCTTGTACGACGATTTTAACGTACGTCACAACCTTGACGTACTTTGCGAGCTACCTAGAACGGATTCCCGATGTTCACGAACAGCGCGTAGCCCTTCTCCCCCGCCTCGCGGTCGAGCTTCCAGGCGATGCCGGCGCGGATGGGGCCGATCGGCGAGCGGTAGCGGGCGCCGATGCCGACGCCGTTCTTCACCTGGCCGGGGTCGATGGAGCGCCAGTCGCCCCAGACGTTGCCCGCGTCCCAGAACAGCGCGCCGCCGAAGTCGCCGAAGAGCGGGAAGCGGTACTCCAGGTTGAACAGGAGCAGCCCGTCGCCGCCCACCGGCTCGAAGCTCCCCTTCGAATCGGGGAGGAGGGTCTCGTTGCGGATGCCGAGCTCGTCGCGCCGGTAGGCCCGGTGGCTGGCGTCGCCGCCGGCGAAGAAGCGCTCACCGAGCGGCACGTCGCGGCTCGGGAACGGCCGCAGCGGGCTGTCCGCCCGGGCGGGCAGCGCCCGGAGGGGCTCGATGCCGCCCACCCGCAGGCTGGCCGCCAGCACGTGCTGCCGGCCGAGGTCGAAGTACTGGGTCTGCTGGAGGAAGAGCTTGAGGAACTCGGGGTCCGACTGGAAGGCGGTGAAGGCGTACTGGAGCTGGGCCAACGCGCTCCACCCGCGGGTGGTGGAGATCGGGTCGTCGCGGCGGTCCCAGAAGAAGCTCGGCACCAGGCTGGTGACCTGGTAGGAGCGGTCCAGCCGCTCGATCTCGTTGCCGGCGACGGCGGAGTCGATCTGCAGGTCGACCGTGCGGTAGTCGAGGCCGAGGCTCACGCGGCGATTGGTGAAGACGCGCACGGCCTCGGTGCGGGCGCCGCGGGTCGTCTCGAAGGGACGGGTGCTGCGGGCCTCGTTCTCGTAGAAGACGCTGGAGGTGAGCGAGATGGGCTGCTCGCCCAGGTACGGCTGGTTGAAGGTGAAGCGGAAGCGCTGGTCGCGCTGGCTCCAGCGCAGGTCCGAGCGCAGGCTGTAGGCGCGGCCGGCGACGTTGTTGTGGGTGAAGCCGAGGAGCCCGCGCACCCTCTCCTCCGAGTCCCAGCCGATGCCGTAGGTGAGGGTGCGCGGCTTGCCCTCCTCGACCCGCACCAGCACGTCGCGCTCGGTGGTTTCCAGCCCGGCGCGGACGAGGCCGACGTCGACCCGGGAGAAGATGCCGAGCTGGTAGAGGCTGCGCTCGGTCTCGAGGAGCTTGACGTCGCTGATCGGCTCGCCGCGGTCGAGGTCGAGGGTGCGGCGGATCACCTCCCCCGTGGTGCGCTCGTTGCCGCGGACGATGACGCGGTCCACCACCTGCTGCGGCCCCTCGAGCGCCTGGAGGGTGACGTCCACCAGGGTGTGGTCCGGGTTCCAGTCCTGATGGGCGGACACCTGAGCCTGCGTGTACCCGCGGACGGCGTACTCGGACCGGATGGCGTCGAGGGAGTTCTCGAGGAGGACGGGGTGGAACCCCCCTCCTTCCTTGAGAGGAAGGTTGGCGCGCAGCTCGCCGAGGTCGAGGTGCTCGATGCCCTCGAAACGGAGGTTGACCACCCGCTGGCGCGGCCCTTCGCGGATGGGGATGACGAGCCGCAGGTCCTGCCCCTGCTTCTCGACCTGGGGCGGTCCGACCTCGGCCTTGGCATAGCCCTGGAGGGCGTAGTAGCCCTGGAGGTTCTCGACGTCCTGGTCCAGCCTGGCCTGGACGAGCCGGCCGGGCCGCAGGAAGCTGCCCTCGGAGGTCGCCATCCGCTCGCGCAGCTAGGAGTCCGGGACCTCCTGGTTGCCCTCAAAGTCGATCTCCCGCAGCGTGTACTCGGGGCCCAGCTCGATCCGGAAGGTCAGCACCAGCTCGCCGTTGGTCCGCTGCTCGTCGGAGGCGACCTGGACGTCGTAATGGCCCTGCTCCTGGTAGTAGCTCTTGATGCGGTTCTGCGCCTGGAGGACCAGGGCCTCGTCGTAGCCCGCCTCGCCGAGGAAGGGCAGCAGGCCCTTGCGGCGCAGGGCCTTCTCGTCGGCGCCGACGACGAGAAGGGAGATCTTGGGACCGATCTCGATCGGGTAGGTGAGCTTGACCGAGTTGCTCGCCGGATCGTACTCCTCCTGCGCCGGCTCGACGCGCGCGGCGCCGTAGCGCTGGCGGACGAGCCAGTCCCGCAGGCGCTCGGCGTCCTCGCGGATCAGCCGCCGGCTGTAGGGCTCGCCGAGACGGATGCGGAGCTGCCGGACCAGGACGGCCGGCGCGAACGGCGCCACGGGCTTGTCGAAGGCGACGGTGCGCACGACGGCCCGCTCGCCGCTGTCGACGGTGTAGGTGACCACCGCCCGCCGGCGCGCCTCGTCGGTCTGCACGGAGACGCGCGCCTGGGCCTTGAAGTAGCCGCTGCCCTCGTAGAGGTCCTTCAGCGCGTAGACGCCGCGCACCACCTCCTCCTCGGAGAGGGGCTCGTGCTCCTTCTGGGGGAGCGCCCGGAGCAGGGCCTCGCGCCCGAGCCCCAGGCGGCCTTCGAGGCGGATCTCCTCCACCTGCACCACGGACCGGAAGACGATCACCGCCACGACGCCACCGCCCGCGGGATCGTCCCGCGTGTAGAGCTCCGTCTCGGCCGCGGTGCCGCTCGCCTGCAGGTTGCGCAGCGTGTGGCGGACGTCCTCCGGGTCGAGCGGCTTGCCGACCTCGGTCTCGATCAGGGTCTCGAGGTCCAGGGAGTCGGCGAGCGGAGCGTCGCTGCGGACCTCGATGGCGGTGACGACGGGTCCGGGCGGCGGCTGGTCCGGCGTGGCGGTCTCCGCCGATGCCGGCGCTTCCGGGAGTGGCTGCGGAGGCGCCTCCTGGGCGCGGAGCGGACCGGCGGCCAGCAGGGCGAGGGCGAGCCAGAGCGCCGGGTTGCGCGGTCCCCTCAACGGAGTCTCCTCAGAAGCGCCGCTGCCACTGGGCGTCGATGGCGTAGGTCTCGTCGCCCGCCTGGGTGAGGACCAGGGTGACGTCCCGGCGCACCTGCCACTCCACCTGGACGATGTACTGGCGGCTGCTCGTGGGCTCGGTGGAGTAGGTGACGAAGACGTCCTTGGACAGGCGCTTGCCCACCGTGACGCCGACGCCGGCGATGGGCTGCCCGGCCTCGGTGGGGGGATTGATGCGGAAGCGGTCGAAGCGGAAGAGGGTGTTGACCCGCGAGGAGAGGGCCGAGGCGGCCTGCCCGTAGAGGAACTCCTGCGCCGCTCGCGTCCCGGGGTTCTGCGGATCGACCAGGCTGGGCGGCACGAACCCCTCGGTGGGCCGCTGCCCGCTGGCGATCAGCGACACGATCTCCAGGTCCGCCAGGTTGGCGTCGGAGGAGAAGTTGACGTCCGGCCGCTCCAGGGTGCCGCCGATGTGGACGCTGATGTTGAACCTCTGGATCTCGGTGGTGGCCACGAGGTCGAGGGCCGGATCGATCCGGTTGGGGTTGCTGAACGTGAGGGTGCCCCGCTGGAGCTCGTACTCGTTGTCGCTGAAGACGAGCGTGCCGCCCGGATCGATGTTCACGTCGCCGAAGACGACCGGCCGCGCCAGGGTGCCGCGGACGTTGAGGGCGACGTCCCCCTGCAGGTTGGCGACGTTGTTGCGGACGCGCAGCGCGCCGGGCCCGGAGATGCTGAGGGCGAGCTGGGTGGTAGCCTGGAAGTCGTTGGTCTCGGCGAGCTCCACGGGCTGGCGCTGGAAGAGGGCGCGGATGAACTGCAGCAGGTCCACCGGCACGTCCTCGACGTAGAGCGAGCGGTCGAGGCTCACCGTGCCGCGGATCAGCCGGCCGCCGTCGGCGGGGACCAGCGAGATGTCGGCGTCCCCGCGGTTGATCAGGAACTCCGGGAAGCGCAGGGTGATGCCCCGGGCGGCGAGATCCAGCCGGTAGGAGAACGGCCGCTCCGGCCCCGGCAGGAGGACGCTCCCGGTCGCCCGCAGGGAGCCGTTGCCCAGGCGCGCCTCCAGTGGCTCGAGCTTGATCTGGTCGCGATCGAAGAAGAGGTAGCCGTGCACGTCCTCGAACGCCTGCGCGAAGGCAGGGACGATGACCTGCCCGTCGCGCACCACCCCCTGGCCGCTCAGCCGCGGGTTGTCCGCCGTGCCGCGCACCGCCCCCAGCAGGTCGACGGCGCCCTCGATGCGGTAGTCCGGCAGGAACAGCTCCGCCCAGGTGGCCGCGATGGTGCTCTGGAAGCGCAGGTCGAGCGGCAGGCCCTCGCCGAGGCCGATGGTGCCGAAGGCGATCAGCTCGTTCTCGGTGTCCGGCTCGCCCAGGTAGAACGACTGGACCGTGATGCGCCCGGGGCCCGCCTCCACCACGACGGGCTCGCGGCTGGCGATCGTGCGACCCCGGTACTGGAGCCGCAGGTCGGGGACGCGGAGGACGCCGCGCCAGCTCCCAGCGCCGAAGTCGGCGGCGAGGGCGGCCGTGCCCAGGAGCGAGCCGGTGAACTCGGGGAGAGGCCGGGGGGAGAAGACGCGGGCCAGGGTGCCGAGGCTGTCGCTGCGCAGGTCGATGGCCAGATCGGCGCCCTGGCGGTCCAGGCGACCGCCCCCCTGGAAGGAGGCGAGGCCGAGGAGCCCGCCCTGCACGTTCACGCGCCGGCCGTCCCAGGTGGCCACGGCGCTGGTGTCCCCCTGCTGGCCGAGGGGGCGCCCCCGCAGCGTCAGGTCCTCCCCGCGCACGGAGACGGTGGCCTGCGGCTGCTGCAAGGTCCCGGAAGCCGCGGCTTCCACCGTCATCCGCCCGGTCAGCTCGCCGCCCAGGTAGCGCCGGAAGGGCTCGGCGGCCAGCGCGAGCGACGGGGCCATGACGGTGAAGTTCATCGCCTCGCTCGCCTGGTCGAAGCTCCCCTGGGCGTAGACCGTGCCGGCGGGCATGTCGACCTGCCCCTGCTCGACGGTGATGCGGCCGCCGTCGAAGGCCAGGGCCGCGCGCGCCTGCCCCAGCGGGACGCCGAAGGCCACCAGGTTCCGGGCCTGGGCGTCCACGCGGCCGTTCAGGCGGTCCGGGAAGCCCGCGAGGTCGACGCGGCCGGAGAGCTCCCCCTGGAACTCTCGCGCGAGATCCGGCCCCAGCAGGTACGCGAGCCCCTGGGCCGGCCATTGCGCGGCGTCGATCGCGAGAGCGAGCGGCTGGGTGGCCACCTTCCGCCCCTCCGGCGGCAGCGGGACGCGGCCGGTCACCATCAGGGCGCCGCCGCCGCGGGTCAGCTCCAGCCGCAGGTCCTCCACCGCCCGCGGGTTCAAGGTCAGGAAGCCGTGGACCGTGTCCGCGGTCGTGACCGGCGCCACGGCGTTCTCGAGATCGAGCCGCAGGCGCAGGTCGTAGTCCTTGCGGACGAAAGTCATCGTCCCCTCGGCCACGCCGCGCCCGCTCGTCGGCAGCCAGAAGGCGGGCTCCTCCCCCCGTTTTGGGGGTCCCAGCAGGACCGGGCCCAGCGGGCCCACGTCCTGGCTCGCCAGGCGGAAGTCGAGCCGGCCGGTGCCGCGCTCGAGGTCGTAGGTGAAGCCAGTGGAGGTGATGTCCTGCCCGGGCGCGGTGAGGTGGAGGTTGCGGCCGGAGACCACGCCGCGGTCGAGGGTGATGGGGAGCGTCCCGGCGATGGGCAGCCCGGTCTCGCTCGTCCCCCGGACGTGGACCTCCGTGCGGCCGGTGCCGGCGAGCGGCGCCTCGCTGTTGAACCGGTACTCGAAGGTGCCCCGGGCGCGGCCGGAGATGCCGCTCACGATCGGCAGCTCCTCGCCCGGGAACTGGTCGGAGATCACCTGGTGGATCGCGAGGTCCGCGTAGTCGAGGTCGAGGGCGACCGGCGTGCCGGGCCCTTCGTGACGGGTGTCGATCGCGATCAGCCCGGAGACGGTGCCCTGGGCGTAGCGGGACCTCTCGACCTCGACGTCCAGGCGCTCGCGCCCGCCGGTGAAGGACGCCTGGATGTCCTGGATGACCCGGTCGAAGGTGGCGAGGCGCGGCGAGGAGGCGTCGCCGGAGTAGCTCCAGGCTTGCGGCGTCCACTCGACGCGGGCGCGCACCGAGGCCGGCCCCTCGACGGGCTTCTCCATGTAGCCCAACCGGTTGACGAGCCGGGCCTGGCCATCGGCGTCGATGGTCACCTCCACCCGGCGGTTCTCCGAGCGGTAGTTCACGAGGCCGGTCGCCCGGCCGCGGAGGTCCGGCCCGGCGATGCGGGCGTTGGCGATCCGGACCTGGCCGCGGTCCGGCAGGATGCTCCCCCGCACCGACGCGGTGAAGGCATAGGGCCGCGCCCGCGGCAGGGCGGTGACGATGTCCTGGGCGACGAGCAGAGCATCCAGGCGGCTGCCGCCCTCGCCCGCGCGGTCGGCGCGGCCGGTCACCCGCCCCCAGACGCCCTTGGCATCGAGCGCGAGCGGCAGCTTGCGCTCATTGAGCCGGAACGTGCCGTTCTGCACCAGGATGTGCCCGATCCGGAAGTCGAAGCGCTTGCGGCCGCCCCTGTGGAACCGGAACTGGGGGAGGTTGTTGGTGCCGTCCGGATTGAACTGGAAGTAGACCTCGGGGCGCACGATGTCGACCTGCTCGATGTCGACCACCCGGCCCTCGAGGTCCTTGAGGTCGATCTGGATGCGGACGAGCGGCGCCCGCGCCACCGGCGGATCGGTCGGCCGGGGGCCGGGGACCGTCACGTCGTAGAGCTCCAGAGCGGGGGGCAGGAAGGAGTACTCGATCCGGCTCACGTGGATCGTGCGGCCCAGGAACTCGGAGACCTGCGCCACGATGCGGTGCAGGGCCTTCCTCTGCGCGTACTGGCTCTGGAGGAAGAAGAGGCTGCCCACGACCAGGACGGCGATCAGCAGGAGCCCCCAGACGAAGGGCCGGACCACCCACCGCCGCACCCTGCCCGGCCGGCGCCGGTCCGCTGCTCTCCTCCCGGACGGCGGAGGAGGCGCAGAGGGTGCCGAGGCCGAAGCGGGATCCGTCGCCGGGGTGGGGATATGGCCCTCCCCTACCTCCAGGTCAACGCCCATAGCGCCAGAGGGCGCGGGCTTGCGGGTCTCCTCGCTCAAAGGGGCATCCCTCCGTGCCCGGGCACGCCGCCAGACCCTTCCGGCTCGCCCGTCAGCCCGCCCCAGCGGAGCTTGCCGCGGAGGCTGTCGTAAAAGCTGCGGCCGCCCACCTTGGCGAGGCGCACGGCGAGGCCGCTGCGGGTGATGCGCACGGTGTCGCGGTAGCCCAGGGAGGTGCCCTCCTGGCCATCCAGCGTGAGGTAGACCTCCTCGCGCTGCGTCTCCAGGGTCACCTCGATCGGGCCGGCGTCGGGCACCACGATGGGGCGCATCGACAGGGCGTGCGGACAGATGGGGGTGAGCACGGCCACCGGCAGCAGAGGGTTGAGGATGGGTCCGCCGGCCGAGAGGTTGTAGGCCGTCGAGCCGGTGGGGGTCGAGATGATCAGGCCGTCCGAGCGGAAACGGGCGATCAGATGGCCGTCCACCTTGAGCGTCAGCTCGATGATGCGGGCGAGGGCGCTCTTGGTGACCACGGCGTCGTTGAGCACCCGGTAGGAGACCGGCGGGCCGCCGTTGCGCCGCAGCTCCACGTCGAACAGCGAGCGCTCCTCGGCCTGGAAGCTGCCCGAGAGCACCTGCACCAAGGCCGGATACATCTCACCACGGTTGATCTCGGTGAGGAACCCCAGGTTGCCCAGGTTGACCCCGAGGATGGGCACCCCGGGCGCGACGCTCCGCGCCACCGCGAGCAGGGTGCCGTCGCCCCCCAGGACCACCACCAGATCATAGGTCTCCCGGGCGTTGAACGGACACTCGCCCTCGACGCCGCGGGCGCGCAGGGTGGCCTCGTCGAGGAACGCCTCCAGGCCGCGGCGGCGCAGCCACTCCGCCAGCTCGTGGGCGGTGTGGACGGCGTCCCGGCTCGCCACCTTGGCGACGATGCCGACGCGCTGCCGGGGCTTCCGGCTGGCGCGCTTGCGGCTCATGGCCCGCTCCGCTGGAAGAGGGCGAAGGCCTCGCGGTTGCCGCCGCTGCCGGCGACCGGCGAGTCGAAGACGCCAAGGGGCTCGAGGCCCAGGGCGGCGATCCCCTCGGCGCACGCGCGTACGACGCGGGCGCGGACCTCCTCGTCGCGCAGGATGCCCCCCTTGCCCACCGCCCCCCGGCCGGCCTCGAACTGGGGCTTGATCATGGGCAGCAGGAAGCCGCCCGGCGCCAGGTGCGGCAGCAGGGCCGGCACCACCTTGAGCAGGGAGATGAAGGAGACGTCAATGGTAATCAGGCCGCACGGCTCCGGCAGCGCATCCGGCGCGAGGTGGCGGGCGTTGAGCCGCTCCATCACCACTACCCGGGGATCGTTGCGCAGCCGCTGGTCGAGCTGGCCGTAGCCCACGTCGAGGGCGTAGACCCGGGCCGCCCCCCGCTGCAGCAGGCAGTCGGTGAACCCGCCCGTGGACGCCCCTACGTCGAGGCAGACCCGGCCGGCGGGATCGACGCCGAAGTGGTCCAGGGCATGGGCCAGCTTGCGGCCGGCCCGGGAGACGAACGGCTCCTTCGGCGCCAGCACCGCCACGCGGGCCGCCTCCTTCACCGCGGTGCCAGGCTTGTCCACCCGCTTCCCCTCCACCTCCACCGTGCCCGCCATGACGGCGCGGCGCGCCTGCTCGCGGCTGGGGAAGAGCCCGCGCTCCACCAGCAGCTGATCGAGGCGCACGCCGGCCGGCTCCCGTCCTTTTCTGAGTCCGTTGATTCGCGTCAAAAAGACACCGGCTCCCAGGGGCGATCCCGTTTCGTCCGCGAGCCCTGCAACGGGTATGCCCGCGCCCCTGTATATCACCGGCCGGCGGGATCGTTCGCGGTCTCCTCCCACTCTCCCGCCAGCAGGCAGAAGGGGAGGGCTAGCACGAACAGCACCGGCCGCTGCACCTCGGTGTCCCCCCAGTTGTTCTCGAACAGGCCCGCCAGGTTGAAGGCGAGCAGGGCCAGCAGGACGCCCACGTAGAGGTCGGCCCGGGGTCCCCTCCTCCCGCCTTCGCGGACGAACCGCCGCCAGGCCACCGCGGCGGAAGCCATGGTCAGCCCCAGGTAGGCGGCGAGGGCGGGTAGCCCCCGCTCGGCCGCGATCTGCAGCAGGCTGTTGTGGAGGTGGGGCACGTCGTAGCGCGGCGCCGCCGGGGAGCGGTAGAGGGGGTAGCGCCGCTCCACCAGCTCCGGGCCGAGGCCGAAGAGGGGACGCTCCCGGACCATGGCGAGGCCGGCTTCCAGCATGCACAGACGGTCGTAGCTCGAGGGGTCCCGCAGGTCGGCGATGGAGACCACCCGGTGCAGGAGCGGCACCGGCGCCAGGGTCACGAACAGCACCGCCGCCGGTACGTAGGCCAGCAGCAGCCGCGGGGCGCGCACCACCACCAGGACGGTGAGCGTGAGGGCGAGGGCCACCCAGGCGTTGCGGGTATAGCTGCCGAGCAGCGCCACGTTGATGGCGGCGAGCGCCCCCCATCGCCAGGGGCTGCGCCAGCGGCTGGCGTAGATCATGGCGGCGAGCAGCAGCAGGTCGGCGATCAGCAGGAACCCGGAGAAGGTCATGTAATGAGAGAAGGGGCCGCGGATCCGCCGGTCGATGTCGCCGTACCCGACGAGGTACTGGGAGAGCCCGGCACAGGCGAGCAGGGCGGCGACCACGGTCAGACCGTCCACCAGCCGGCGCACCTGCCGCTCGCCGCGCACCAGAAGGGGCGCGAGCGGCAGGGCCGAGAGCGTGAAGAGCTCGCGCAGCGCTCCCGCGCTGGTCCAGGGATCGTAGGAGGCGAGGATCGCCCCGGCCAGCAGCAGGACGTAGAAGCCCAAGGGCACCAGGAGCGGCGCCAGGGCGGCCCAGCGGACCGCGCGGCCGCGGACCGTCCACGGCAGCGACAGCAGCGTAAAGCCCAACAGGATGTTGGAGGCGGCGATGCTGAAGACCGCCAGCAGGTGCGACGCGAACAGCCGGTAGCCCACTCGCGCGATTCCCGAGGAGGGCACCGGCGGCTCGGCAGGGGCGGAGAGGGCCGGAGCCGGCTCCACCGCAGCGGCCGGGCTCCTCTCAGCGCCCGAGGACGGAGGCAGGGAGCGCCTCCTCGATCAGCATGATCGGGATGTCCGAGACGATCGGATAGACGAGGCCCGATGCGGCGCAGTAGAGCCCCTGCTCGACCACCGGCTCTTCGTCCCGGAAGTGCTCGCGGTACTTTTCGACCAGGGTGCCACGGATCTCCTGCGGCAGCTCGACGAGCTCCAGCTCCCCCTTGGACTTCGGGCAGACCAGGATCTCGAGCAGTTCCGGATCAACAGCCATTGTCATGCTCCACGACCGGCGAGGATAGCACAGGCATCCTGGGTCAGACGTATCCGCGGAGCACCGACAGAGCCTCGGTGACGGCCGGCAGGAGGACCGGCGCCCAGAGGGTACGGTAGGCGCGGTTCTGCCAGGCCCGGCGGAAGCAGAAGCAGTCGTTGGCGAGCGCTTCCCCAAAGGCCGAAAGGTCGGGAAGGAGTCGGGGCGTGCCCTGCCAGGTCTCGAACTGCTCGGGGTACTCTCGCGCCAGCCGCTCCTCCTCCTGGAGCATCAGCGGGTAATGGAGAGCATAGAGGAGGAGGAACAACGAGGATCCCACCACTGGACCCGCCAGCGACAGGAGGAACGCCAGGTAGATGAGGCAGTTGCCCAGGTAGAGCGGATGCCTCACCATGCGATAGATCCCCGTCCGGGTGACCTCCTTGTTCTTGCGGAGGTTGCCCGCCCCCCAGATCCGGACCAAGGTCCCCAGGATCGTCAACGCCCAGAGCAGGCCTCCGAACGGCGAGGCGCCAGGCCCGAAGAGGTCGACCGGCCCCCTCCTCCCCCACAGGGCGGACGCCAGGGCCACCAAGGCAAGGGCCACGGTCAGCGCCCCCCGCCGGCGGGCGATCCAGCGGAAGGATCTGCTACAAAACAAACGATGGCGGCTATCCGTCGCCTCCATCGGCAAATCGTGGCTGGACATGGCCGGTGCATGATAATCGATTCCGGCTCATCCGCGGCTACCGGGCTCACGGCCGGGTGGTGTAGGTCAGCACCAGCGACTCGCTCCCGGGATTGCGCTCGTAGAAACCGGCGTTCGAGAGGTGGTAGAGGGTCAGCCCGAGCCAGGAATGCGACCCCAGGCGGCGGGACAGCTCGATCCCCGACCGGAACTCCAGCGTCCCACCGAGGCTCCGGCCGGCCTCGTGGTAGTACAGGCCGGCCGCCCATTGCGGGCTCAACCGCCACGACTCCCCCATGGGCAGGAGGAAACGAACCCCACCGTAGACGTAGAGCGTGCCCTGAGAGGTCGCCATCGCTCCGGCCGTGGGGTGCACGTCCGGCACGAAGCGGGGGAGCCAGCGGAACCGCCGGGGAGCGAAGCAGACCTCCCAGCCGGTCTCGTAGGTCGCGTCCACGTTCAGTGCATTGAACTGGCCGGCGCTCGCGGTGACGGCCACGGGCGGCTCCCCGCGCGCAGGCGCTCCGGCGAGCAGCCAGGCCGCGAGAGACGACAGAACGGCCCCCAGGGTTCCAACCCTGCGCAATCTCATGATGGTCTGGATCGTCTTTCCACGTCCGGTGCGGACGCTTCTTGAAACTACGTGCGGGGATATAGCACCGGATGAGCCCGGGCTCAAGAACTCCGACGGCTATCCAGAGGGAGCCGGCGGGAGGGACTCCCGCCCCCAGACCGCCAGCACGTCGGTGCGGTAGGGATGGGTGAAAGCGGCGCGGGGCATCCAGTACGGCAGCGAATCCATGTCCTGGACCACTCTGCCCCGGGGATGCTCCTCGATCCAGCGCCATTCCGCCCCTGGTGGGATCTGCTCGAACGGGCGCTTGAGCCGGCCTGCGAAGTGGAACTCGCCATGGTATATCCCCACGTAGCCGATGGGCCGCCCCTCCCGCTCGGCCACGGCGAGGTAGCGCGCGATGGGCGCCACGTCGTAGTTCCGGCGGATCGCGCCGGCGCAGCCGGCGTAGAGCGCCGTCATTCCAAGGAGGGTGAGCAGGGTCGGCGCCGCGGTCCGGCGGACGAAGATCCGGTCGAAGAGGGGGATGCAGGCCAGGGCCGCCAGTCCGAGCAGCAGGCCGGCGACGGGAGAGACCTGCCCGGCCCAGCGCGGCAGTCGGTACCGGTCCACCACGAACGGCGCGGTGGCCAGGGCCGCGGCCACCAGCAGCACGCCGGAGAGGGCGGGAAGCAGGGTCCACCGCCGGGGCGCGGGCGCCGGAGCATCCAGCAGCCGGGCGGCGAGCAGCGCGAAGGCGGGGATCAGCGGGAGCAGGTAGTGCGGCTGCTTGCCGCTGATCAGCGAGAAGGCGGCCAGGGTGGGGAGCATCCACGACAGGCAGAACCGCGTCCCGGGGTCGGCCGAAAGCGGGCGCAGGCGCGCCAGGGCCCTCCACAGGGGCGGCCAGAAGGCGTAGGGATAGAGAAAGGCGGGCAACAGGGCTAGGTACCACCACCAGGGCCGCCGGTGGGCGAAGGAGTAGACCATCCGTTCCTCGGTCTGGGAGAAGAGGATGGCGTTGGCGTATGTCGCCCCTCCCGCGCGCATCGCCGGCAGGGCCCATGCGAGGGCGATGGCGGCGGCCACGACCATGGCGGCGGCGATCCCCAGCCACCACCGCCAGCCCGGCCGCCGGCCGCCCCACCAGGGGGCCAGCACGGCCACGAACAGCGGCGCCAGGAAGACCACCGGCCCCTTGGCGAGGACGCCCAGGCCCAGCGCGGCCCCCACCTGCAGCCAGGCGAGGGCGCCGCCGCGGCTCCAGGCTCCATGCAGGCCCAGCAGCGCCAGCAGCACGCAGAAGGCCACCAGCATGTCGAACATCAGCATGCCGGTGAAGACGCTCCACAGCAGCAGGCCTACCAGCACGGCGGGCGCCGCGCGGGCGAGAGCCGGCCGGTCCGGCCAAAGCCGCCGGGCCAGGGCCCCGGTCAGGAAGAGGTTCGCCAGCGAGAAGAGGGCGGGCACCAGGCGGGGCCACACCTCGTTGACGCCGAAGATCCGCCAGCCGAGGTGGATCAGCCAGAAGAGCAGGGGGGGCTTGTCGCTGTACGGCCGGCCGTTGAGGTGCGGCACGAGCAGATCGCCGCGGGTCCACATCTCCCAGGCCACCGCGGCATAGCGGGTCTCGTCGACGGGCAGCAGCGGGCGGAGCGCGAGCGAGAGGCCGGCGAGCAGGGCCCAGGCGGCGAGGATACCCCCCCAGCCGGGCGTGGCGCGAGCAACGGTGGAGCCGGGTTCCATGGTGGGCGTTATCTTAGCCGAGGGATGGGGACCCCTGGCTCGATTAAGATACCGCCGTGACCTCCCCCGAGATCTCGCTCGTCATTCCGGTCTACAACGAGGAGGAGAATCTCCCCCTGTTGGCGGCCGAGATCCGCGAGGTGATGCAGGGCCTCGGGCGCCCGTACGAGGTGGTCTATGTCGACGACGGCAGCGACGACGGCGGCCCCGAGGTCCTGCGGCGGCTGGCCCGGGAGGATCCCGCTGTGCGGGTGGTCCGCCAGCGGCGCAACGCCGGGCAGTCGGCGGCCCTCGACGCCGGCTTCCGCTTCGCCCGTGGCGGCATCGTCGTCACCCTCGACGCCGACCTTCAGAACGATCCGGCGGACATCCCCCGGCTGCTCGCGCGCATGGACGCCTACGACGTGGTCAGCGGCGTGCGCACGAAGCGGCAGGACACCTGGGTGCGGAAGGTCTCCTCCCGCATCGCCAACGGCGTGCGCAACCGGGCCACCCGCGACGACGTCACCGACGTGGGCTGCACTCTGCGGGCCTGCCGCGCCGAGTACCTGCGGCGCATCCCCATGTTCACCGGCATGCACCGCTTCCTCCCCACCCTGCTGAAGATGGCGGGGGCGCGCACGACCGAGATCCCCGTCAACCACCGGCCGCGGCTGCACGGCCAACCCAAGTACACCATCGGCAACCGGCTCTGGCGGGCGCTGGCGGACCTGCTCGCGGTGCGCTGGATGCAGAAGCGCTGGATCGACCGGCGCCTGTCCGAGGAGATCGACGCTTGGAACACAACCCCGTCTGGATCGCCATCGGCTTCATCGGCCAGGCCCTCTTCTTCGGCCGTTTCTTCGTCCAGTGGATCGCCTCCGAGCGGCGCAAGCAGAGCGTAGTCCCGCGGTCGTTCTGGTACCTGAGCCTCGCGGGGGGCGCGGTGCTGCTCGCTTACGCCATCCACCGCCGGGACCCGGTGTTCATCGTCGGGCAGGCCACCGGATTCCTGATCTACACCCGCAACCTCTGGTTCCTCCACCGCCCCAGCGACACCGATGTCACGGACATCGCGGACGCCGACTGAGTTGAGCGATCCGCGCCGGCGCGACCTCCTGACGCTCGCCCTACTCGGGGCCCTGCTGTACCTGCCGGGGCTCGGATGGCGCGACATCTGGAACCCGGACGAGGCGCGCTACGCCGAGGTGGCGCGAGAGATGCGGCTCCTTGGGGCATGGGCCGTGCCGCACCTGAACGGCGAGGTCTACACCCAGAAACCTCCGCTCCTGTTCTGGAGCATCGCCCTCTTCGGCTGGCTGCGGGGCGGAGTCGACGAGACCGCGGCCCGCCTGCCCTCGGCCCTCGCGGCCGTCGGCGCCCTGCTCCTCGTCTACCACATCGGCGAGCGCTTCTTCGGCCGGCGGGCCGCCTGGATGGCCGCCGCGGCCTACATCACCTGCTTTCGGCTCCTCTGGCAAGGACGGTTCGGTCAGATCGACATGCTGCTCACCTTCCTGGTCACGCTAGGCGTATGGTTCTGGATGCGCGGCCATACCGAGGGGCGCCCCCGGCTCCATCTCCTCTTCTTCCTCTGCGCCGGCCTCGCGACCCTGGCCAAGGGGCCGGTCGGGCTGCTGCCGCCGCTGCTCTCGATCCTGGCCTTCCTCGCGATCACCCGCAACGGCGGCGAGATCCGACGGATGCGGATCGGCCTGGGTCTGCTGATCTGGGCCGCGGTCGTCCTCGCCTGGCTCGTCCCGGCCGGGCTCTCGGCGGGACCGGAGTACCTGCGGCAGATCGTCTTCAGGCAGAACGTCACCCGGTACGCCAACCCCTGGCACCACTTCGCGCCCCCATACTACTTCCTCGAACGCCTTCCGGCCGAGTTCTTCCCGTGGTCGTTCCTGCTGCCCACGGCCGTCGTGGTTGGCTGGAAGCGGATCGTGGGGAAGCTGCGTCCCTCCCCCCGGGGAGGGGGCGGGGCGGAGCCGGGGGAAGGCCAGGAGGGGGGCCTCGCGAGGGACGGCTTTCTCTTCTCCCTCTGCTGGGTGGTCGTCACCCTGATCTTCTTCAGCCTGTCGCCGGCGAAGCGGGAGGTCTATGTCCTGACGATGTATCCGGGCATGGCCCTGATGGTGGGAGCGGCCCTTGACCGGCTGGCTGCCGAGTGGCCCCGGGACCGCCGCTGGCTGGTGATCCCCCTGGGCTTTGTGGCTGGCCTGGCCCTCCTGATGGTGGCGGCCCTGCCCCTCGCGGGCCGCGGCCGGCCGGAGGCGGTCCCCCTGGGCGGCGACCGCTTCATCGGGGGCCTGACGGCCGTGCTCCTGCCGTTCGCGGTGGGGGCCGCCCTGGCGTGGTGGTCCTCCCGCACCGGCGCAGTCTCCCGCGCCGTGGCCGCGCTCGCGGCGGGCATGGCCCTGACCGCGCTCGGGATCTCGCTCTGGGCGCTGCCCCGGTTCGACGTCTACAAGTCCGCCCGCGGCCTCTCCCGGGAGCTCCTCGCCCGCATGGCGCCGGGCGAGGCGTACGGGATCTACCCGCGCCTCGACTCCACCTTCCTTTTCTATACGCAGCGCTTCTGCGTGGACCTCGACAGCGAGGCGAAGCTCCGGGCCTTCCTCGCCCGGCCCGGACGCGTGTGGCTCCTGGCTCAGCGGGACGACTTGGCCCGGCTGAAGGGTCTCCCGCCTCTCATCGAGGTGGCGCGGGACCAGGATTTCAAAGAGGGCTACCTGCTGCTGGTGCGGGGCAACGCCTCCGACATCATCCGACCACCGCCAACCCCCCCGGCACCACCTCCACCGCCACCGGCTCCCCGGCCTCAACCGGCCGCACCGGCTCGCCACCCCCGTACATCGTCATCGCCCGGTCGATCGTGATCTCCGCCCGACGGGTGCGGACCATCGTGACCGCCGGATGCCCCACGTGCCGGCCGCTGTAGACTTTGGGGAAGATGGAGAGGAGCAGGCTCTTGGGGACCTCGCGCACGATCACCAGATCGAGCAGGCCGTCGTCGATCCGCGCGTCGGGAGCGATCCGCATCCCGCCGCCGAAGCGCGGCAGGTTGTTGACCACGGTGAACATCACCTTGCCCTCGAACGTGCCGCCGTCGTGGACGACTCTCATCCGCGGCGGCTCGAAGGTGATCAGCGTGTGGATGACGGCATAGACGTAGATCAGCGGTCCACGCAGGACCTTCACCTCGTTGGCGAAGCGGGTGACCTCGGAGTCGAAGCCCACACCCGCATAGCCGATGCAGCAGGTCTCCCCCACCCGGGCGAGATCGATCCGGCGGACCTTGCCTCGGAGGGCCCTCTCGACGGCCGCCTCCAGGTCGGGAGGGATCCCCAGCGTGCCGGCAAGGTCGTTGCCGCTGCCGAGGGGGATCACCCCGAGCGCGCACGCGGTGCCGGCCAGCCCCTGGGCCGCGTGATGCATCGTGCCGTCCCCTCCGGCCACCAGGAGGCGCTCGATTCCATCCTCGGCGGCACGCCGGGCCTGCTCCGCGAGATCGGACACCTTCCGGCTCACCACCAGCCCCGCTCCGTATCGCGACGCCAGCACGCGGATGCGGTCGAGATGGGACTTGCCGGTGCCGCGCCCCGCGGCCGGGTTGACCAGGAAACGGACGCCTCCGGATTCCGCCACGTCAGACCTCCATCACCGCGAGGATGTCGTCTTCCAGAACCGGCTCCCGCCGCCCCGTCCAGGCCGTCACCGCGAGCAGCACCGTGAACGACGCGGCGAGCGAGACGGCCGTCGGCAACGCTCCGGGAGGGAGGGGTGGCTTCGGCAGGCTGGGGAAGAAGGTCTGCCGGGCGAGGAACTCCAGGGCGAGGTTGAGCCCCGTGCCGATCGCGATCGAGGCCGTGGCCGCCGCCGCGGTCACCCGTTTCCAGTTCAGGCCCACCGCCAGGGCCGGCGCCAGGGCGGCCCCGAAGGTGCCGAAGGCGAAGGTCCCCAGGAGCGCGATCAGATCGTCATAGAGCAGGGCGAGGACCGCCGCGGCGAGGGTGACGCCGATCGTCGCGATGCGCCCCCAGAGCAGCTCGTCCGAGACCTTCCGGCCGAAGGCACGGGGAAGGTCGCGCACCAGCACGGCCGCCCCCAGGCTCATGAAGGAGTCAGCCGTGGACATGATCGCCGCCAGGATCGCCGCCACTGCGAAGCCGGCCAGCGGCTCGGGGGCGAAGCCGAGAAGGAAGGCCGGCGCGGCGTCGTCCGGTCTGGCGAGCGGCGCGAGCTTGCCCTGCGCCACCAGCGCCGGCACGGCGAGGCCGAGCCCCAGCCAGATCAGCAGGCAGAGCACTTGCGAGGAGCCGAGGATCAGCGGCAGCCACTTCAGACGGCGCGGGTCGCGGATCATGTAGAACTTGTGGAGCATATGAGGCTGGCCGAGCACGCCGATGCCGAAGACGAAGAAGAACCCGAGGGCCGTCGGGGCCGGTGTGTCGCCCAGCGGCTCCAGGAACTGCCGGCCGAACCGCGGCGAGGCCGCGATGCTGTGGACGACCGCTCCCCAGCCGCCCCCTGCGGCTATGGCGTACGCGAACACCGCCACGGCGGCGAGCACCATCAGGGCGCCCTGGAACACGTCCGTATAGATGCCGGCCACCATGCCCCCCGCCACGCTGTAGAAGAGCAGGACGGCGAGCCCGATCGCCACCGCCGCGGCGAGGCCCCACTCCCCCAGCGAAGCGCGCAGGCCGAGCACGGCCTCGATCAGGGTGCCCAAGGCCAGGAGCTGCGCCCCCAGGTAGCCGATGGTCCCGACCAGGATCGCCACCGCGGCCGCGCCGGAGGCGGTCCGGCTCCCGTAGCGGGCCAGGACGGCGTCCGGAATCGTGTAGACCTCCCGCACCTCGGCGAGCAGACGCAGGCGCTTGGCGAGCGTCCATGCGAGGAGAGTGGGCGTGAACCCGATCGACAGGTTGACGAACAGCGACGAGAGGCCGATCCGGTACGTCAGTCCCGGGCCTCCCAGGAAGACGAAGCCGCTGAACGCCGCCGCCATGGTGGCGAGGCCGGTGACGAAGACGCCCAGATCCTGCCCGGCCACCCAGAAGTCGCGAGCGCTCCGGGTGCGACGCAGGGCCCAGAGGCCGAGCGCTGTGACTGCCAGGAAGTAGACCAGCGAGAAGAGGATGATGACCGGCCGGTCGAGGATCGGCACTCAGCCCTCCTCGCCGGAGCGCTTCGCCGAACGGATCCGTTCAAGGTCCTCCGGCCGCAGGACCGACCGGTCGAAGGTGGCGGCGTAGATCCCGCCCAGGAGGAGGAGCGGCACGGGGACGAGCACGAAGATCATGATCGCCGTGCCCGCCGGCAGGCCCAGCACGTCCGGCCCCCCCTCCGGCAGACCGAGGACGGTGAGGAGCCCGGCCGCGAGGAAGAGGCCGAGGAACAGGAGCGGTCCGCTCAGCCGTCCCAGCCGCCCATTGCGGGCCGCCCCCAACGCGATCAGGGCGACGGGAAACGCCGCGCCTCCCGCCAGCGCCGCGATCCAGGAACCCGCGGCGGCATCGAAGCAGAAGGCGAGCAACGCGGCCGGCGCGGCGAGCGCCAGCAGGATGAGAGCGAGGCGTCGGGCCAAAAGGGCTCCTCGGGAAGCCGGGCCATTCTAGCCGACGGCGCCCGGGGCTCGGCTATGATCCGCGCATGCCCAGGCCCCAGATCCAGATCCTCGTCTGCACCAACGAGCGCCCTCCTGGCAGTCTCAAGCCGAGCTGTGGCCCGCGGGGCTCGATGGCGGTCTATCACCGCTTCAAGGACCGGGTGAAGGAGCTGGGGCTGCGCGACCAGGTCATGGTGAACCGCACCGGCTGCCTCAAGCACTGCAGCCAGGGGATCACCGTTGCCGTCTGGCCCTACAACCTCTGGTACCGGGGGGTGACCCTGGACGATGTCGAGGAGATCCTCCAGCGGACGGTGATCGGGAACGGCCAAGAGGTCGAGCGGCTGCGGATGCCGGACATCCCGTGGGAGTGAACTCCTACCCCACGACCGGCAGCAGCGCGCTCGACACCAGGTCCCGGTTCTGCGGCGTCAGGGCGTGGCGGTACTCGCGCGCCGTCTCGGCGGTGTCCTCGCGGGTGACCAGCCGCTCGTAGAGGTTCGTCCGCTGCTTCGGGATGTAGCCGGCCGAGGCGATGAGGTGCTCCATCTCGTCCTGGCTCATCCGATAGTGGGTGCCGGCCGAGGCCACGACGTTCTCCTCGATCATGATCGAGCCCATGTCGTCCGCCCCGAAGGCCAAGGCGGCCTGGCCGATCTTCTTGCCCTGGGTGACCCAGCTCGTCTGGAAGTGGACGACGTTGTCGAGGAAGAGCCGCGAGACGGCCAAGGTCCGCAGGTACTCCTCGGCGTAGGTCTCGGGCACGTCCGGCATATCGGTGTGCTCGTGCTGGAAGGTCCAGGAGATGAAGGCAGTGAAGCCGCCGGTCTCGTCCTGGAGGTCGCGCACCCGCTGGAAGTGCTCGACGCGGGCGGCGACCGGCTCGCCCATGCCGTACATCATGGTGGCCGAGGTGCGCAGGCCGTTGCGGTGGGCCTGCCGCATGATGTCGATCCACTCCTCGGCCGAGCACTTGGGGTAGGCCAGCACGTCCTTGCGGATCGGGTCCGACAGGATCTCGGCGCCGCCGCCGGGGATGGACATGAGCCCCGCCGCCTTGAGCCGGGCGATCACGTCGTAGAAGCTCATCCGCTCCTTCCTGGCGATGAACTTGACCTCGGGCGGCGAGAAGGCGTGGACGTGGAGCGTCGGGTAGTTCGAGCGCAGGTAGCGGAGCAGGTCCTCGTAATAGGAGAGCGGCAGGTCGGGGTGAACGCCGCCCTGCATGAGGATGCCCGTGCCGTTGAGCGCCAGCGTCTCCTCCACCTTGCGGCCGATCTCCTCGAAGGGCAGCAGGTAGCCCTCGGGGTCCCCCGGCTCGCGGTAGAAGGCGCAGAACCGGCACTTGTAGACGCAGACGTTCGTGTAGTTGATGTTGCGGTCGATGTTGTAGGTGGCGACCTCGGGGTCGTTGAAGCGGTTGCGCACCTCGTTGGCCGCGAGCCCCAGATCGAGCAGGTCGCCTGCGAGGAGCAGGGTATGGGCATCGCTGGCCGAGATGCGGCGGCCGGCCACGGCGTCGTCGAGGATCTGTAGGACGGGTCGTCCCGAAGGTTCCAGGTTCATGGCTCCTTTACTGTACCGTATCCTGTCCCGCAATGGAGGATCTGCGGGTGCTGGTGGTGAGCGACGATCCCCTGGCGCGGACCGGGCTCGCCCTGCTGCTGGCAGGGCAGGAAGGGTTGACCGTCGCCGGGCAGGTCGGGATCGATGAGGACTGGCCCGAACCCGGCGAGGACAGCGCGCCCGACGTCGCGGTGTGGGACCTGGGGCTGGGCCTGCGCTCCGGCCTCGAGCGCCTCCGCGGCCTGGGGCCAGAAGGGCTGCCGGTGGTGGCCGTCGTGGCCGACGAGATGGACGCCCGCGACGCCTTGGCCGCCGGCGCCTGGGCAGTCCTCCCTCGCGATGCGGACGGCGAACGCCTCGCTGCCGCCCTCCGGGCCGTCACCCTCGGACTGGTCGTGCTCGACGAG
>DASWME010000300.1:0-24238 GCA_036399915.1 Thermoanaerobaculia bacterium | reverse complement strand
TCTGGAGAAAAATGGAAATGGCACGCTTCAGGAGCCTGGAAGCTTCGTCGAAACGGCGCTGATCTCGCCGTAGCGAGGCTTCGAGATCCAAGAGAACGGCGCGTTCCAGAGAGTCCCGAGTTCCTTTCCGAAGGTGGGCATAGCCGCTGCTGAATGCTTCCTCCGCCCCTTGCAGATCGGATCTGACGCGACATGAGTTCCCAATATAGGCCCAAGCACGCGCCCGCAGATCTTCGATCAAAGCAGCCCCATAATAATCCGCATCCAGGAACTCCGAAAGCCGCAAGGCGAGGGACCCCAACTCCTCCGCATAGGTCGGATTCTGGATGCTCGTCTCGAGGGTCCGCTCAACCAGCAACTCGAAAACTCCCCAGGCATGGAAACGTGGAGAGTTTTTCAAAGCGAAGTCTCGCTGCTCGGGAGGATAGCCTGTCAACTCGACGAAAAGGCCAGGGGCTTCCATCCGTTCTTTGAGCATGGCGCTCTCCCGATCTTGGAGGTTCTGCTGGCTCTCCTGGAAGACGGGACTGTAATCGGCAGGCCTGCCGCGCCAAGGCAGCACATCGGCGATCTTCTTGGCCAGCGGCCCCGGGCGGTGGCGCAGGAATCCCAGGAACCGGCGGCGGCAGGTCGCGCAGCGCGTGAGATGCTCCACCACACCGAGGTGCTCCTTCGATAGGGACAGCAGGAACTCCTCCAGCGAGAAGTCGTTGGGGTGGATTTTCAAGATCCCTCCTTTTCAAAAGACCAGGCGATCCGCCTGAATACCCGCTCTAAAGAAACTAGTTACCGCAGGCCGGCAAAATGTGACAACCTCAAGAAGGGAAAATTCAGGCGCCAGCCGAACCGTGCCGGCGCCCGTTGTTTGAATCAGCTACTTCTAGCCGTTCGGGTCCATCTGACTGCCAGCATCGGACGTGGGGTCCCCTGAAACGGTGCCGTTCTGGGGCTGACCGTTCGGGTCCATGCTGCTCCCCTCCTTCTCCCAACGAGAGTGGGGGCTGGCACCTGGGTCGGCGGGAGGGACCGGCAGGAATACCGAGACGAGCCGGTTCCAGAAGCCCGAGAGGAGATTCTCCGGCGCAAACTGCCCGGTCAGGGGACGGGCGTAGGCGGCGGCGGAGGCAAGGATGAGGAGGACAAGAACGAGAGCAATTGAGCGGAATCTACGGAACATGAAGGGGACCCTCCTTGGCGGACTCTTTCCCGGCAGCCTCCATGGCCGCCATCTTCCACCTACCCTGAAGAGTGACACTTCTTCCCTCAAAGCGTGCCACTGAACGACAACTTTGTACGAGAGGAGGGGATTTGTCCGCTGGGAACGTCCTGAATGCCGCCGCTCCAGGCGTTGCCGGCGACGTGGCGCCTCAGATCAGGAAGACCCTCTCCGGAGCCGGGAGACCCTCCCCCGCGGCTGGGGAGGCTCCCCACGCCCGGAAGACCCTCCCCCCGCGCGTGGGGACCCTCCTCAGGACGTGGGGACCCTCCTCAAAACGTGGGGAGCCTCCTCCGCGGCTGAGGAGGCTCCCCCGCGCGTGGGGACCCTTCTCCGGAGAAAAAACGCCCTCTCCAGAGGACAGAGGGCTCTTTTTTCTCAGCGCGCGAACCGGCCCACGAAGGCGCTGCGCTTGCCGGGGCTGCTCCAGGTCTTGCCCAGCTCCTGGCCCCGGAAGGCGTGAGTCAACGTCACCGCCGGCACGGCCTCGGTCGTAGCGGTGAGGGGCGGATAATAAACCTCCTCATTGCCGCAGATGTGGTCGTTGTGATTCATGGCCCGCGTGCTGAGCTCGACGTCCTCGCCCGCCTTGAGGCTGGCCGAGGCGGAGAGGCCGACGGCAGCGTGGTGACCGGCGTGGTCCGCACCGCTGCTCACCGAGAAGTCGATGGGCACGCTTTCGATCGCCACCACGTCGGCGAGCAGGTCGCCCGCCATCTCGCGGGCGAAGCCGACCAAGGCGTCGCGCTGGGCGGCGTCAGCCCTCTCATCGACCAAGACGACGGAGTGGGCCGGCAGCGGGCTCCTCGTGGGGTCGCCCAGGGTGGCGGCGGCGCGCACGACGGCCACCACCGACAGGCCCTCCATGGGCACGCCCCGCCAGGCCCCCTGGCGCACGCGCCAGGCGAAGACCGCCTCCTGGCCCTGGAGGTTGATCTCGGAGTTGGCGAAGCAGGAGCCGGTGTAGACGTCGGAGGTCCGCGCCTCCAGGTAGTCGCCGGTCACCGAGGGGCCGGCGAGGCAGAGGGGCGCCGATCCGGCGAGGAGAGCCAAGAGCAACAGCGTCAAGAGTGCGATCCGATGTCGTTTCATGGTCCTGCCTCCGTTCCTTCCAGCCCCATCTTACAACGCCTCGAAGCACGGCCGGCCGGGGTCGCAGCTCCCCTCGTCGCAGACCCGGCCGTCGGGGCCGAGGCAGGTCATGGTGTAGCTGCACCAGAAGAAGCCGTCCCTGGGGTTGGGGACCGACGGATCGGGTTCGACGTCCACGTAGAGGCCTTTCCAGCGCAGGCGCGAGCAGAGGGCCCGGGGCGACGCCGGTCCGGTCTTCGGGATGAGGTCCATCTCAAGCCTCCCCTTCCTTGATCCCCGCCGCGGCGAGCAGCGCCCGCTTCACCGCGACCCGGGTCAGTTGGATCTTGTAGCGGTTCTGGGAAAGGGCCCTGGCGCGCTGGACCGCGGCCTGCCCCGCCGCCTCCGCCACGGCGGCGTCGACCGCCTTGCCGCGCAGGAACTCCTCGGCTTCGGTGGCGATCCAGGGAATCGGCGCCACCTGGCCCAGCACCACCCGCGCCCGGCCCACCCGTCCGCCGTTCATTTCCAAGGCGATTGCGGCGGTGGCAAGGGACCAGTCGAGGGTCTCGCGCTGGCGCACCTCGTAGCTGGCGATCTTGCGGCCGGCGGCGGGGGGCAGGAGCAGCTCGGTGAGGATCTCCCCCGGCCGCAGGTCGTACTCGCGCTCACCCTCCTTCTGGGGGATACGGTAGAACTTCTCCAGCTCGACGCGCCGCTCCCCTTCCGGCCCGAACAGAGTCACCTGGGCTCCCACGGCCACCAGCAGCGGCACCAGCGTCGAGGGCTGCACGAACCAGGCGGGGCCGTCGTTGCCGAGGATGGCGTGGTAGCGGTTGTCGCCGTCGGGCACCATGGGCTTGCCGTCGCGCTGGGCGAGCAGGCCGAAGCCGCTCCTGAAGTACCAGCAGCGGGGGCGCTGGCAGAGGTTGCCGCCGACGGTCGCGACGTTGCGGATCTGCGGTCCGGCCAAACGGCCCGCCGAGGCGGCGACGGCCGGGTACTCCCGGCCCAGGGCGGCATCGGCCGCCAGGGCGTCGAGGGTGGTCAGAGCGCCGATGCGCAGGCCCCTCCCCTTCTCGGTGCGGACGCCGGTCAGGCCCTCGACCGACTTCAGGTTGACCAGGCGCTTCGGGGTCTCGACGCCATCCTTCATCAGAGCGAGCAGGTCGCTGCCGCCGGCGAGGACGGTGGCGCCCGGCGTGGAGAGGAGCTTGACGGCCTGCTCGCGGGTCCTGGGGCTCGCGTACTCGAAGGATTGCATCAGGCCTTCTCCTTCCTCGCGTCCAGCGCGTCGAGCACCCGCCGGGGGGTCAGCGGCAGGTAGGGCACGCGCACGCCGATGGCGTTGGCGACGGCGTTGGCGATGGCCGCGCCCGGCGAGACCACCGGCGGCTCGCCCAGGCCGATGACGCCGCGCTCGTCGTAGCCTGGACCGGTCATCAGGTGGACCACCAGCTCGCCCACGTCGGCGATGCCCGCCATCTTGTAGGTCTCGAAGTCGTGGTTGAGGGTCATGCCCGTCACCGGATCGAGCACCTTCTCCTCCGAGAGGGCGGAGGAGATGCCCATGATGACGCCGCCGTAGACTTGGCTCTCAGCGGTTTTCATGTCGATGATCAGGCCGCAGTCCTGCACGGCCACCAGCTTGTTGAGCTTGACGACCCCGGTCTCGACGTCCACCGAGACGTCCGCCATCTGCACGCCTCCCACGCCGCTGCTCGTCAGCTCGGGCTCGCCCTGACCGGCGGGGTTGGCGCCGGTGGCTGTGACCGGGGTCTGGCCGAAGAGGGCCGCGGCCTGGCGCCAGGTCATGCGGCGGGAGGGATCGGCCTGGACCCGGATCACGCCCCCGGCGGCTTCCAGCTCGTCGGGAGTCGTCTCGAGCTGGGGCGCCACCTTGGCGAAGACCAGGGCGAGGAGGTTCTTCGCCGCCCGCCGGGTGGCGGAGGAGACGCCGCCCACGGTGGTGCTGCCGCCCGAGCCGCCCGAGGCCGGATAGCGGCTGTCGCCGAGGCTGACCTTGACGGCGCCGAGGGGCAGGCCGAGGGTCTCGGCGAGGACGATGGCGATCACCGTGCGGGTGCCGGTGCCGATGTCCTGGCTGGCGATCTTGGCCTCGGCCAGGCCGTCCGGATGAATCGTGACCTCGCAGTTGCTGCGGTGGCCCCGGCCGCCCCAGGTATGGAGCGAGAGGCCGAGGCCCTGCTTGACCGCTCCTTTCGCCTTGTCCCCCCGCGGATGCCAGCGCCGGCGCCAGCCCATGAGCTGGTCGGCGATCGCGAGCTCCTCGCGGTAGACCTTCTCGCGCTCGCCGGTCAGCGGCAGGTTGTGGAGGACGAAGTCGAGGGGGTTCATCCCCAGCGCGGCGGCCGCGTCTTCGAGGGCGCTCAGGGTGATGAAGGCCGCCTGGGGATGGTTGGGGGCCCGCCAGGCGCGGGAGCTCGCCTTGTTGGTGGTCACCGAGGAGTGCTGGTGCCGCCGGTTGGGGACCTGGAAGAGATAGGGGATCGGCGGGTTCCCTGCGCTGCCGAGCCCGCCCGTGGCCCAGGACTTCGAGGCCCAGGCGGTGATCGTGCCGTCCTCCTTCACCCCCACCTCCACCTCGCCATAGGCCGACGGACGGTCGCCGGCGGCGGCCAGCTCGGCCCGCCGGTCCAGCATCCACTTGACCGGAGCGCCGGCCTGCCTGGCCAGCCGGGCGCACTCGATGCCCCAGCGGTCGACGCTGAACTTGCTGCCGTAGCCGCCGCCCATGTATTCGGTGATCACGTGGACGTTGGTGGCGGGGATGTCGAGCCCCTCGGCGAACTGGCTGGCGACGCCGGCGACCGCCTGCGTCGAGCACCAGGTGGTCAAGCTGTCGGGGCCGGTCCACTCGACGATCTGGCCGTGGGCTTCCAGGCAGTTGTGGGCCGCGATCGGCAGCCCGTAGGTGCCCTTGACGCGGACGGGCGAGGCGGCCAGGGCCGCGTCGGGATCGCCCACGGTCTCCTCCGCTCCGGGCTTGACCTCAGGAGCATCGGCGATCCGCTCCTCGTTGACGAAGTGGGGCAGCACTTCGTACTCGACCTTGATGGCCCGCACGGCGTCTTCGGCCGCCGCCTCGCTCACCGCCGCCACCGCGGCGACGTCGTCCAGAGCCCATTGGATCTCGGTGCCCGGCCCCTGGATGACCCGCACCGCCTTGACGCCGGGCATGGATTCGGCGGCGGACACGTCGAGCTTGGTGACGCGCGCGTGGGCGTGCGGGCAGCGCAATACCCGGGCGTAGAGCATGCCCGGGCGCTTGACGTCATAAGTGTACTTGGCCCGGCCGCTGGCCTTGGCGGGTCCGTCGAGGCGGGAGATCCGCTGGCCGATCAGGCGCCGGCTCTTCGCGTCCGGCCAGGAGTAGTCAACCATGGTGGCCGCCTCCCTTCTCCTCCCCGCCCGCAATCAAGGGCGCGGCGGCGAGCACGGCCTTGCGCAGGCCGGCGTAGGTGCCGCAGCGGCAGAAGTTGCCGGAGAGGCCGCGGTGGATGTCCTTGAGGGAGGGATTGGGATTGCGGTCGAGGAGGGCCTTGGCGGCCATGACGAAGCCGGGGGTGCAGAAGCCGCACTGCTGGGCGTCGTTCTCGACGAAGGCGGCCTGGAGCGGGTGCAGCCGTTCAGGGCCGCCGAGCCCCTCGATGGTCTGGATGGGCTGGCGCTGGGCGTCGACCGCCAGGACGCTGCAGGCGTAGACGGCCTTGCCGCCGAGGAGCACGGTGCAGGCGCCGCAGGTGCCGCGGTCGCAGACCCGCTTGGCGCCGGTCAGCTCCAGGTCTTCGCGCAGGGCGTCCAGCAGGGTGGTCCGGGGCTCGACCCTGAGGTCGTGGGACTTGCCGTTGATGCGGAGCCGGACGGGGACCGGCCCCGGCCCCCAGATCTCGACGCCGGCCTCGGTGCGGGGAGCGTCCCTGGCCGCCTCCACCAGCTCGCCGGCCAGCAGCCCCGCCGATCCCAGGGCTCCGGCCACGGCGCCGCCGCGCAGGAAGTCACGGCGGGAGATGCCGCCGCCGGGGGGATCGTCGCGCTCGCCGTCGTGGGCCATTCCGATTCTCCATGGGATCTCTTCGTTGGGTTACTGAAATTACCACAGGCGCACAGGGCGACGCGCCGCCTACCACCCGCACTTCCTGCCCTGGTTCTGCTGGTCGAGCCAGGTCTTCAAGGGGGCGTAGTAGTCGAGGATGGCGGTGGCGTCCATCTGCTTCTGGCCGGTGACGACTTCGAGGGCTTCCGGCCAGGGACGGCTCGCTCCCATCTCCAGCATCTTCGCCAGGCGGGCGCCCGCCTCCTTGTTGCCGTAGATCGAGCAGCGGTGCAGGGGGCCCTTGGCGCCCGCCGCCTGGCAGAGCCCGCGGTGGAGCTGGAACTGCAGGATATCGGCGAGGAAATACCGCATGTACGGCGTGTTGCCCGGCACGTGGTACTTCGCGCCCGGATCGAAGTCCTTCTCGCTGCGCGGCACCGGGGCCATGACGCCCTGGTACTTCTCGCGCAGCTGCCACCAGGCCTTGTTGTAGTCGGCGGGCTTGATCTCCCCCGAGAACACCTTCCAGCGCCACTGGTCGATGACGAGACCGAAGGGGAGGAAGGCCACCTTGTCGAGCGCCGAGTTCATCAGGAGGCCCAGGTCCTTCGACGGGTCCGGCACCTGGTCGAGGATGCCGACCTTCTTGAGGTACTCCGGCGTGACCGACAGGGCGATGGTGTCGCCCACGGCCTCGTGGAAGCCGTCGTTGGCGCTGTCCTGGTAGAGCAAGGGCTGCTGGTTGTAGGCGCGCTGGTAGAAGTTGTGCCCCAGCTCGTGATGGATCGTCCGGAAGTCCTCGTCCTTGATCTTGATGCACATCTTGATCCGCAGGTCGTCCTTGTAGTCGATGTCCCACGCGCTGGCGTGGCAGACGACGTCGCGGTCCTGCGGCTGCTTGAACAGGGAGCGCTCCCAGAAGGTCTCCGGCAGGGGCGCAAAGCCCAGCGAGGTGAAGAAGGCCTCGCCGTACTTGACCATCCCCTTCTCATCCAGCTTCTTGGCCTCGAGCAGCTCCGTCAGGTCGTAGCCGGGGTCGGCGTTGGGCGGCGCCATCTCGTCGTAGAGGTTGTCCCAGCTCTGGGCCCACATGTTGCCCAGCAGGTGGGCCGGGATCGGCTTGTCCGGGGGCACGACGGCGTCGCCGTACTTCTCGTTGAGCTTCGCCCGGACGTAGCAGTGGAGGGAGTCGTAGAGGGGCTTGACCTGCCCCCAGAGACGGTCGAGCTCGGCTGAGAAGGCGTCCGGCGGCATGTCGTACTTGGCGCGCCAGAGGGCCCCGGTATCCTTGTAGCCCAGCTCGCGCGCCCCCTCGTTGGCGATCTCGACCAGACGCTGGTACTCGTTGCGCATCGGCGGCGCGATGGCGTGCCAGCCCACCCAGGCGTCGAGGAGCTCCCTGGGGTCGCGGCTGTCGCGCATGACGTCCTCGAGGTCCGGCAGGGTCTTGCACTCTCCGCCCTGGGGGCAGTATTTGCCGGAGCCGTACCGGGATTCGAGGGAGGCGGCCAGGCGGGTCAGCTCGGCGGTCTTGGCGGGATTGCTGGGCGCCGGCAGGGTGAGCGCGAGCTTGAGCAGGTTCACCTGTCGCCGCAGGTCGGGCGGGAGCTGCACGCCGTCGAACCGGCTGGCCTGCTTGGCCAGCTCGACGCCGGCGCCGAGCAGGACCTCGTTGCGCTTGGCGGCCAGGATCTCGGTGTCGTAGGTGATGAAGGTGGACTGGACCCACTGGGCCCGGCCGGCCTCGACCACGAGGTCGAACAGGCGCTTCTGCGCGTCGTCGAGGAACTTGCGGGCGTCCTCGACGGTCGGCCTGGCTCCCGCCTTGACGGTTTTCCTGGCCGCCTGGGCGGAGACGGGAGAGGGCGCGCCCGCGAGCGACAGCAAGAGGCCCGCGCCCGCCAGGATCGCGGCGGGGAGGTAGAAAATTTTCAGCGAACTCTTCATAAATCCTCCGCGAAGAGCGGTTAATATCGCATCGCGTTGCGAGTATAGCGGACAGCGCCGGGGGCCCTGCCTGGCCGCCGCCCTGGCCTACCGCGAGAGCGCCGCCGCGATCCGCTCGAGCCCCTCCGTGAGGTTGGCGCGCGAGCAGGCGAAGGAGATGCGGAGGTGCCGGTCGGCCCCGAAGGCGGCGCCCGGCACGACGGCGACCCCCGCCTCCTCGAGCAGGAACTCGGCCAGCGCCACCGAGTCCTCGCGTCCCGGGCCGAAGCAGGCGGAGACCTCGGGGAAGGCGTAGAAGGCACCGTCCGGCGGGCGGCAGCGGAAGCCGGGGACGCCCTTGAAGAGGGGCACCAGCATCTCGCGCCGGGCCCGGTACTCAGCCAGCATCTCCTCCACCGCCGGCTCGGCGCAGCGCAGGGCCGCGAGGGCGCCCACCATGGCGAAAGAGGTGGGATTGGATGTGGCGTGGCTCTGGATGTTTTCCACCGCGCGCACGACCTCGACCGGTCCCAGCAGGTAGCCGATCCGCCAGCCGGTCATGGCGTAGGTCTTGGAGAAGGAGCCCACCAGGACCACCGTGTCCGGGAACTCGGCGGCGAGAGCGGCGGCGCTGGCGTGCTCGCCGCTGTAGACGAACCGCTCGTAGGTCTCATCGGAGATCACCAGCAGCCCGCGCCCGGCAGCGAAGCTCACGATCTCCCGCAGGTCCTCCGCACCCACCACACCTCCGGTAGGGTTGCAGGGCGAGTTGAGGAGGATGGCGCGGGTGCGGTCCGTCACCGCGTCGAGCAGGGGGCCGGCGTGGATGCGGAAGCCGTCCTCCCCGCAGGTGGGCACGGTCACCGGCCGGGCGCCGGCGAAGCGGATCTGCTCCGGGAAGCTGACCCAGCAGGGCGACGGCAGGACGACCTCCTGCCCCTCCTCGAACAGGGCCAGGGCGAGCTGGAAGAGGGCCGCCTTGCCGCCCACGGTAATGACGGATTGGGGGGTCTGCCATGGGGCGCCGTAACGGCTCCGGCAGGACTCGGCCAGGGCCGCCCGCAGCTCGGGCAGGCCGCTGCCCGGGGTATAGCGGGTGAACCCCTCGGCCAAGGCGCGCCGGGCCGCCTCCACCGCCACTTCGGGAGACGGGAAGTCGGGCTCGCCGGCTCCAAGGTCCACCACGGAGACGCCGCGGGCCCGCAGCTCGGCGGCGCGGCGCGTCACCCGGAGCGTTGCGGACTCCTCGATCGAGGCAGCGCGATGGGAGAGCTTCACGGCGAGGGATCGTATCATCGGCCAGGAGGCTGAAAGGTCAGCCCGCGAATAAAAATCGGTTCGCCCCTGTTCCGGGTCACAGACCGCGAGGGCGATCTCTCATGGCGAAACGGCACCCAAGGACCCGTTTTCTGAAGCAACTTCTCTGTGTCTTCGCCTCTCTGGCCCTGCCCGGAGCGGCGGAGGCGCAGCTCAAGCTGGAGCAGAAAGCCTCCTTCGTGCTCAGCGCGGACCGCACCGCCTACGACCCCGGGACTCCCGCCCGCATCGCCGCCCTGGTGAGCATCGAGCCCGGGTGGCACGTCAACAGCCACCAGCCCACTTTCGAGTACCTGATCCCGACGGTGCTGAGCCTGGAGCTGCCGGAAGGGTGGAAGCACGGGGAGCCCCAATACCCGCAGGCCGAGATGCAGACCTTCGCCTTCGAGAACCAGCCGCTGGCGGTCTACGACGGCGACGTGGTGATCCTGACCGGCCTCGAGATCCCGGCCGGCACGCCGGCGGGCAGCTACCCCGTCAAGGCGTCGCTGCGCTACCAGGCTTGCAACCATGAGCAGTGCCTGCCGCCGGTGACCGCCGAGGCCGAGATCCAGCTCAGGGTGGGGCCGGGCGGCCAGCCGCAGCACGCGGACCTGTTCTCCAAGGCCGCCGCCGCAGCGGCCGGAACCGGGGGAAGCGGCGGCGAGAGCGGCACGGCCGCGGGGGCGGGGAACGGCCCGGCGGCCCCCGCCCCCCCTAAGCCGGGTGGCAGCCTCGCCCTGACGCTGCTCCTCGCCCTGTTCGGCGGCCTCATCCTCAACGCCATGCCGTGCGTCCTTCCCGTCCTCTCCCTCAAGATCTTCGGCCTGGTGCGCAGCGCCGGGCACGGCCACGCCGAGGTGGTGCGCGGGACTCTCGCCACCTCGGCGGGCATCCTGGCTTCCTTCTGGGCCTTGGGGCTGGCGGCGGTCGCCGCCCGCTCGGCGGGAGCCGCGGTGGGCTGGGGCATCCAGTTCCAGCGGCCGGGCTTCGTGGCCTTCCTCGCCGTGGTGGTGGTGCTGTTCTGCCTGAACCTCTGGGGCCTGTTCGAGATCCCCCTGCCGCAGCGGCTGGCCCGCCTCGGCGGCGCCGGACCGCGCGAGGGGGTCGCCGGCCACTTCGCCTCCGGCCTGTTCGCCACCCTGATGGCCACCCCCTGCTCGGCGCCGTTCCTGGGGACCGCCATCAGCTTCGCCCTGGCCCAGACCGCGCCGGTCGTCCTCGCCGTCTTCACCGCTTTGGGACTCGGCATGGCCCTGCCCTACCTGCTGGTTGCGGCGGCGCCCGGCATCGCCAAGCTGCTCCCCCGGCCCGGCGCCTGGATGGAGACGGTGCGCGGCGTCATGGGCTTCCTGCTCGCCGCGGCGGCGGTGTGGCTGTTCTACGTCCTCTCCTCCCAGGTGGCGCCCGAGCAGCTCGCGGCCATCCAGCTCGGGCTTCTGGCGATCGCGCTCTTCACCTGGATCCAGCACCGGGTGGCGGCGGGCAGAGCCATGCGGGGGGTCGCGATGGCGGGGGTCTTCGCGGCCGTGGTCATCACCCTCGCGGCCGCGTCCATCTCGCCGGGCGAGGCGCCCCCGCGGACGGCAGCTGCGAAGCCGGCCGGACTGATCCCCTGGGTGGAGTTCGACCGCGCCCGGGCGGAATCCCTCGCCGCCGGCGGGCAGCTCGTGTTCGTGGACGTGACCGCCGACTGGTGCTTCACCTGCAAGGTCAACGAGCGGCTGGTGCTGGACACGCCGGAGGTGGCCCGGGCTTTCGATGAGCACGGCGTCGTGCCCATGAAGGCCGACTGGACCAACCGCGACGACCGGATCGCCGCCTTCCTCGCCGAGCACGGCCGCTACGGCATCCCGTTCTATCTCCTCTACCGCCCTGGCCAGGAGCCGCACGTCTTCAGCGAGCTGCCGAGCAAGGACGGCCTGATCGCCACCGTGCGCGAGGCGGCGGGCGGCCGGCCCATCGCCCAGCGGTAGACATGCGGGACGACGCAGAGGACGGCGACGAGGAGTTCCCGGGGCCCGAGCCCGTCGAGCTGCCGATCACCGACATCCTGGACCTCCACAGCTTCCAGCCGGCCGAGGTGCCGGACGTGGTGCGCGACTGGCTCGACGCGGCCTGGGAGAAGGGGTTCCGCGAACTGCGCATCGTCCACGGCAAGGGGATCGGGGTGCAGCGGCAGACGGTGCGCACGCTGCTCGCCCGCGACCGCCGAGTGGAAGCCTTCGGCGACGCTCCCCTGGAGGCGGGCGGCTGGGGCGCCACCTGGGTGAAGCTGCGCTCCTCGTAGAGGTCCGGCCCGTTGGCCCTCCCGAAGAGAACGCTCGCCCAAGCCTTCCGCCGGGGCCGCCGCCGGCTCGCCCGTCTCGCCGGGCCGCCCCGGGTTCATTTCGTCTACAGCCGGCGTTACCAGCTCGAGCTGTCCGGAGTGGCCCACGACCCCCGGCGCGGCGAGCGCATCCTGGCGACCCTGGACGCCGCCGGCCTGCTCGACCGCGCCGCCGTCCACCCGGCCGAGCCCGCCGCCGTCCGCCACCTGCGCCGCGTCCACACCGACGACTACTTGGACTCGCTGAGCCGGCCGGAGACCCTCACCCGGATCGTGGGCCAGCAGCTCTCCGAGGATCTGGCCGACCGGGTGCTGGACGCGCAGCGCGCCATGGTCGGGGGCACCCTCGCCGCCACCCGCCTGGCACTCGACTCCCAGGGTATCGCTGTGAACCTGGGGGGCGGGCTGCACCACGCCTTCGCGGACCGGGGGGAGCGCTTCTGCGTCTACAACGACGTGGCCGCGGCCATCGCCGAGCTGCGCTCCCGCGGCGTCCAGTCCCGGGTCCTGGTGGTGGACCTCGACCTCCATGACGGCGACGGCACGCGCTCGATCTTCGCCGGCGACACCGCCGTCCATACCTTTTCGGTGCACAACCACTCCACCGCCGTGGCGGCGTCAGCCTCCACCGTCATCGCGCTGGGGGACGGGGTCGGCGATGGGCCCTACCTCGAGGCGGTGCGCTCCTCCCTGCCACCGGTCTTCGAGGAGTTCCAGCCCGAGCTGGTCTTCTACCTCGCCGGGAGCGATCCGGCGGCGGACGACCAGATCGGCGACTGGAAAGTCACCGCCGGGGCGATGCTGGAGCGCGACCGCTTCGTCCTCTCCTGCGCCTGCGACGGCCCCCGGAAGCTCCCCCTGGTGATCGCGCTCGCCGGAGGCTACGGCCCGAACGCCTGGCGCTACAGCGCCCGCTTCCTCTCCTCCCTGCTCAACCGGGGGCGGGCCGTCGAGCCGCCCGGCACGGAGGAGCTGCTGCTGAGCCGCTACCGGCTGATGGCCCGGGAGCTCGAGGAGCACGAGCTCACCGGCGAGCCCCCGCGGGATGACGACTGGGGGCTCTCCGCCGAGGACATCGCCTCCGCCCTCGGCGAGCCGCGTCGCCCCCGGCGCTTCCTCGGCTTCTACTCGCGGCAGGGGCTGGAGCTCGCCCTGGAGCGGGCCGGCCTCCTCGACCGCGTACGCGCCCTGGGGTTCGAGCGCCCTGTCCTGGAGATGGACCTGGACAACCCCACGGGCGACACGGTGCGCTTGTACGGCGATCCCTGGAAGCGGGAGCTTCTCATCGAGGCCCGGCTGCGGGTCGACCGCGGCACGGTTCCGGGCATGTCCCTGCTGCGCATCGAGTGGCTGCTGCTCCAGAACCCGCGGGCGCAGTTCACCTCGGAGCGCCCGCGGCTGCCGGGACAGGAGCATCCCGGCCTCGGCATGCTCCAGGAGATCGTCGCCCTGTTCGTCCTCGTCTGCGACCGCCTGCAGCTCGACGGGCTCCTGTTCGTGCCCTCGCACTACCACATCGCGTCGCACGGCCGGAAGACCATGCGTTTCCTGGATCCGGCGGTCGAGGGGCTCTACCGCGCTCTCCAGGAGCCGCTCCAGGCCCTCTCCCTGGCAGCGGCGGCCGCGACGGTGGAGGGCGGCCGGGTGGTGGACGCCGCCACGGGGAAACCCTTTGCGTGGCTCCCCGTCCCCATGGTCTTCCCGGTGAGCGAGCGGCTCCGCGAGAGCGTGCAGGGCGAGGAGTACGAGCGCCAGGTGGCCGCGGCGGCCGGGCGCCACGCCTTCGTGCTGAGGTGACTCCCGCTCAAGCGCAGGAGCCGCCGGCGCTCGGGTCCTCCTGCGGATCGACCCGAGCGTCCGCGCGACGGAACAGGCTCGCCGCCTCGCCGGACCGGCGCTGAGCCCGGAGCAGAGCGGCCTTGAAGGCGAGCAGCCGGGCCCTCTCCAGCGGGTCTCCCATGCCCTGGCGGAGATGGCTTTCCGCCGCCTGCAGAGCCTCTTCGGCCCCCGGCAGGTCACCCGCGACCCGCCGCGCGTCGGCGATCAGGGCGCAGCATCGCGCCCGCGCGTCCGCCAGGAGCCGGTCGCCGTACCACGCGGGGTCCAGCGAGTCGGCCACGACGAGGGCCAGCGCCGCCAGCCGCTCGCCCTGCCGCGGCGCCGCGGCGCTCTCCTGGCAGCTCCTCTCCAGGAGCAGCCCGCAGAGGGCGAAGCTCAGGAATCGCCGGCTGTTGCGGACCAGCAGCTCCCGCCGCTCCGGTGCCTGCCGCAACAGCTCGGAGAGCAGGAAGGGAGCCTCGGCCCGCTCGCGCGCGGCGGCCAGGATCCGCGGCCGGAACGCCGCCAGCACGCTGTCGATCACAGGGCCGTACTCGGCGGCCGACGGACGCCAGGCGAGGATCCGCGCCGCGGGCTTGGGATGGATTCTTGACATCGACGAATCCCTCTCGTTCTCTTCTTCTCCTTCGTGAGAAAAGGCCTTTGAAGATGAGTTGCCGCAGATCGCCTGCCCGTGACAAGAAATTGACAAAAACTTGAGCTGCCGGGCGGCTGTCGCCTGCTATGATCGCCGCCAGCCCTTATGACCCGCCTCGTCAGCCTTCCCCTCTGGCTGGTGGCCGTGCTCTTCCTGCTCGCCGCCTGGGCAGCCCTGGACCGCCTGCTGGTGCCCGGCGTCCGCTGGTACCTTGGGCGGCGGGTCAACCGCGCCATTGACGAGCTGAACACCCGTCTCAAGCTGGAGATCCCGGCGTTCCACCGCACCCGCCGGCAGGTCCTGATCGACCGCCTGGTCTACGACCCCAGGGTGGTGCAGGCGGTGGACGACGCCGCCCGCGAGCAGGGCGTGCCCCGCGCCGTGCTGGCCGGCCGGGTGAAGCGCTACGCCCGCGAGATCGTGCCGGCCTTCAACGCCTACTTCTACTTCCGCATCGGCTACTGGCTCTCCAAGCGGGTGGCCCGCTCCCTCTACCGCGTGCGCCTGGGCTTCTCCGACGAGGCCGGCCTCGCCGCCGTGGCCCCCGGCTCGACGGTGGTCTTCCTGATGAACCACCGCAGCAACATGGACTACATCCTGGTGGCCTATCTGGCGGCGGACCGCACCGCCCTCTCCTATGCCGTGGGCGAGTGGGCGCGCATCTGGCCGCTCCAGACCCTGATCCGCTCCACCGGCGCCTACTTCGTGCGGCGCAGCTCCGGCGACCCCCTCTACCGGCGGGTCCTCGAGCGCTACATCCACATGGCGACCTCGGCCGGGGTGACCCAGGCCGTCTACCCCGAAGGGGGGCTCTCCCGCGACGGCCGCCTGCGCCCGCCCAGGCTCGGCATCCTCGACTACATGCTCCGCTCCTTCGACCCCCTGCACGGCGAGCGCGACCTCGTGTTCATCCCCGTCGGGATCAACTACGACCGGGTGCTGGAGGACCGCACCCTGCTGCTCGACCTGGCGCCGGACAGGGAGCGGCGGGGCGCCCTCTTCGCCGCGGGCACCACCCTGCGCTTCGCGCTGCGCAACCTCCTGCTGATGCTGCGCAGCCGCTGGCACCGGTTCGGCTACGCCTGCGTGAACTTCGGCAGCCCGGTCTCCATGCGCCGCTACCTCGGCGAGCGGGGGCTCGACCTCCGCCACCTCTCGAAGGAGGAGCGCTCGGCGCACCTCGCGGCGCTCGGGGCCGAGCTGATGGCGGCCATCGGCCGGGTGATCCCCGTGCTGCCGGTCCCCCTTGTCGCCACGGTCCTGATGCAGGCCGGCGAGCCGCTCTCCGAGCTGGAGCTCAAGGCCCGGGCCTACCGCCTGATGACCGGCCTGGACGCCGCGGGCGCCCACGTCTACATCCCCCGACGGGACCAGGACTACGCCATCGTCGCCGGCCTGCGGATGCTCATCCTGCGCCACCTCGCCGAGGAGAAGGACGGCCTCTACGCCGCCCGGCCGGAGGAGATCCACGTCCTGCGGTACTACGCGAACTCGATCGCGCACCTGCTCGATCCACACCCGGCTTAAACTCCGGGGACCACCCTTCGTATTACGTGCCGAGATGAGCCGCCGCGCCCCAGGGACCGTCCACCGCCTCCAGGGCTTCTTCCGCGAGTACACGGAGGGCCTGAGCTCCCGGGACGTCAAGCGCCTGTTCGACCGCGACGCCGCCCGCGCCTACGAGGTCCTCACCCGCGAGCACAGCCAGGTGCCCGAGCCGAAAGAAGGCCTCAAGCGCTTCCTCTTCCGGGCGAAGCTCGCCTTCCTCGGCCTCTCCTACAAGCTCTCGCCGCCGCGCCGGCTCCTCTTCGGGATCTCGCTCGTGTCGTTCGTCCTCGGGCTGCTCGGCGATCCCCAGGTCCTCTACTCCTCGCGGCAGACGAGGATCGCCGTCGAGTTCTCCCCCCTGTGGTTCGGCGTCAGCGTGGGGTGCCTGATCTTTCTCCTCGCCCTGGAGCTGGTGGACCGCGTCCGCGTACGCGACGAGCTGGAGGTCGCCCGCGAGCTGCAGGAGGACCTGCTGCCGCAGGAGCTGCCGCCGGTGCCCGGCTACCTCTTCGCCCACTCCTACCGCACCGCCAACGAGGTGGGGGGCGACTTCTACGACCTGACGCTGCTGCCCGACGGCCGCCTGTCGCTCATGGTGGGGGACGCCAGCGGCCACGGCATGGCCGCCGGCCTGGTGATGGCCATTGCCAACGCCACGCTGAAGACGGCGCTCGACCTCGACCCCAGCCCCGAGCGGGTGCTGGAGCTGCTCAACCGCACCCTCTGCCGCACGGGGACGAAGCGGACCTTCATGAGCGTGTTCTACGCCGTCCTGACCCCCGGGACCGGCGAGCTGGACTACGTCTGCGCCGGCCATCCGTTCCCCCTGCTGCGGCGCGCCGGCGGCAGGATCGAGGAGCTGGGCTGCGGCGGCTTCCCGCTGGGCATCCGCGAGCCCCTGCACGTCGTCCGCCAGACGGTCCGCCTCGACCCGGGCGACCTGCTGCTCCTCTATACCGACGGCCTGCCCGAGGCCCTCGACGCCCCGGGGAGGGCGGCCTTCGGCTACGAGAAGATCCAGGCCGCCCTCCAGCTCGGCGGCTCGCCGCAGACGGTGCACGACACCCTTCTCCGCAGCTTCGATCTCCACGTGGGCGACGAGTCCCTGCGGGACGACCTGACGCTGGTCGTCATCGCCCGGCTGCCGCCGCTGCCTAGCGCCAGAACGTCCGAAGCCAGCGCTTGAAGCTGAACCGCCGCCCGACCCCGGCGGCCTTCGCCACCTCGCGCGGCACGCCCAGCTCGGCCAGCAGCGCCTTCGTCTGCTCGCCCAACGCCGGGACGCGGTCGCCGGCCCGCGGCCGGTCGCCGTCGAAACGGGCAGGGAAGCCGAGCCGTGGCAGGCGCTCCGGCCCTTCGGCGAGGAGGGCGCGCTCCCGGGCCTGGGGATGGTCCCGGGCCTCGGCCGCGGAGAGCACCGGCTCGGCGGGGACGTCCTCGCGGCCCGCGAGCTCCATCCACCCGGCGAGAGTGCGCTCGCGGATTAGCTCCGCCACCTTGCGATGGGTCCGGAGCGAGGTGTCGTACTGCCGGCGGATCAGGTCTTCCCTCCCCGCCGCCGTGCAGAAGCGCCGCCAGAAGTGCGGCTCCAGGGCGCCGAGCGCCAGGCGCCGGCCGTCCGCCGTCTCATAGAGGTTGTAGCAGGGGAGCGCGCCGGTCAGCGGGAGCCGGTCCCCCACGCCCCTGGGACCCCCGGCTTCCTGGGCCCAGCCCATGAGGTTGGCGTGCAACCCGGCGTCGTAGAGGGCGACGTCGATGTGGCGTCCCTCTCCCGTCCGCTCCCGTTCCAGCAGCGCCGCCAGGATCGCGGCCACCGCGCTCCAGGCGCCGATCATGTCGGCCGCCTGCACGGGGGGCATGGCCGCCGTCGAGGCGAGCGCTCCCGCCGCCGCCAGATACGTCAGGTCGTGCCCGGCCCGCGGCGCGTACGGCCCCGCCTGCCCCCAGCCCGAGATCGAGCAGACCACCAGGCGGGAATACCGCTCCCGCAGCTCTTCGCTGGGGAAGCCGAAGCGGGCCAGGGTGCCGGGCCGAAAACTCTCCAGCAGCACGTCGGCCCGGGCGAGCAGCCGCTCCAGGATCTCGCGGGACGCCGGCTGCTTGAGGTCCAGGGCCAGGCTCTCGACGCCGGAGAGGAGGATGGCGGCGAGCGATCCCGTCCCCTCCCGCACCGGCGGGGTCAGCCGCACGGGATCGCCCAGCGACGGCTCCTCCACCTTCACCACCCGCGCCCCCAGGTCCGCCAGGAGCTTGCCCGCCAGCGGACCGGGGAGATGGCGCGAGAGGTCGACGACGAAGGTGCCGGCGAGCGGAGCGGCCACCTACTCTCGCTCGACCACCATGGCGAACCCGACGCCGCCCGCCGCGCAGACGGTGACCAGGCCGAGGTTTTTGCCGCGCCGGCGCAGCTCGTAGAGGAGCTGCGTGACGACCCGGGCGCCGGTGGCGCCGAAGGGGTGGCCGATGGCGATCGAGCCGCCGGTGACGTTGAAGCGGTCGAAGTCGACGACGCCCAGGGGCTCGCCGCGGCCCAGCTCCCGCTCGGCGAACTTCTTCGAGGCGAACGCCTTCAGGTTGGAGAGGATCTGCGCCGCGAACGCCTCGTGCATCTCGACCAGGTCCATGTCCGCGAGCTTGGCGCCGGCCGCATCGAGGGCCGCCGGGGCCGCGTAGGCCGGCCCCTGCAGGAGCTGGTCGCCCGGGTTGAGCGCCGTAAAGGCGTAGGAGCGGACGTAGCCGAGCGGCGTGTAGCCCAAGGCCCGGGCCTTCTCCTCGCTCATCAGCAGCACGGCCGAGCCGCCGTCGGTCAGCGGGCTCGAGTTGCCGGCGGTGAGCGAGCCGTAGCGCTTGTCGAAGACCGGCTTGAGCTTGGCCAGCGCCTCCAGCGAGCTGTCGGCGCGGATGCCGTTGTCGCGGGTCACGGCCTTGTCGTAGCCCGGCGGCGGGAAGGCCGGGACGATCTGCGCCGTCAGCCGGCCGTCCGCGGTGGCCTCGGCGGCCCGCTGGTGCGAGAGCAGGGCGATCTCGTCCTGGGCGCGGCGGGAGATGTCGTTCTCCTTGGCCATCTTCTCGGCCGACTCGCCCATGGTCATCCCCGTCGTGTACTCGGCAATGGCGGGCGCCACCGGCGCCAGGTCCGCCGGCCGCAGCTTGCTGAAGGCCGCCACCTTCTGGGGCAGCGACTTGGCGCGGTTGGCTTCCATGAACGTCCGCGCCGCCTTGCGCGAGAACTGGATGGGCACGTTGGTCAGCGACTCCGCTCCGCCGGCGAGCACCACCTCGGCCTCGCCGGCGAGGATGGCCCCGGCGCCGAAGGTCATGGCGCGGGTCGAGGAGGCGCAGGCCAGGTTCACCGTCACGCCCGGAATGCGCGTCGGCAGCGAGGTGCGGAACACCACCTCCCGCCCCAGGTTCGGCGCGTGCAGCGCCGGCACCACCACGCCGAAGACCGACAGGTCGATCTCATCCGGATCGATCGCCGTCCGCGCCAGCAGCTCGGCGGCGGCGGCGCTCGCGAGGTCGATCACGTCCATGTTCGCGAAGTCGGTGCCCGACTTGATGAACGGCGTGCGGCAGCCGTCGATGATGGCGACGCGGCCCCGCGGCCCTTTGAGCTCGCGGCGCTCCGCCGTGTGGACCTTGACCGGTGGGCCGCCGTCGCGCGTCCACACCGTGTCGGCGCGCGCGGTGACCTCCTCCCAGGCCGACGCGTTGTTCGGCGGCCGCAGGGGCGCAGGCGGCTGGGCTTCGGCGATGGCGGCGTTCTCGGGCATCTCGATCCTCCTCAGGGGTTATATACCACGGTGATGCCGCTGTGCGGCAAAGGACAAATTCCTGATTCAGACAGACCCTAGGGCCGGAGTCCGACGAGCCTTACCCCCCGCTCCCGCCAGAACGCCTCGTCGTCCCCGGCCAGCGCCCCTGCCACCAGCACCGTCCGCAGCCGCCCGAACGGCAGGCGCGGACCGCGCCGCCAGAACCCCGTCCTCTCCTTCTCCACCCGCGCGCGCAGATCGGCCAGCTCGGCGGCCGTGCCGTGGAACACCGTCGGGCGCACCCAGACGGCGGTGGCGACCCGAAACGCAGGGTTCGGCTCCAGCACTACGGCTGCCCCCGCCACCGTGGCCCAGGCCAGCATCGCCCGCTCTGCCGCGTCCTCCAAAGGGCCGCCCAGCACCACGATTTCCCTCCGGCCCGAGGACTGAATCTCCGCCTGGATCCCCTCTGCCATCCCCGTCAGCTCCGCCGACGTCATCTCAATCTCCCTCCCATCTTGAATCACCACCACTCCTCCACCTGCGTTCCCCCTCTCCCGGCCGGGGGGAGGGCGATGGGTGAGGGGGCCAGGGGGTGAGGGCTCGGTCCCCGGCGCCGACACCAGCCCCGCCGCCTGGATCGCCAGGTCGAGGACGACATCCTCGGGCCGGGGGATGTATCGAAAGGCCACGCGCGAGCCGGCGGGCCGGCCGGCCAGGCCCTCGGCCCGCTCCAGCACCCTCCGCGCGACCTCGCCCCAGGAGTGCCAGCGCCAGTCCCAGCCCGCGGCCTGGAAGAGCCAGGGCTCCTCGCTGCCGATCTCGGCGTGGCGGAGCAGCGCGTCGGGGAGGCTCAGCGGCGTCAGGCCGCGGCTTTCTTCATCACCGCGGAGATCTTCTGCTCGATGACCGGCTTCATCAGGCTCGCCGGCGGCTTGAGATGGGCCCGCCCCACGAGCCGGCCGTCCTCCAGGACGATGGTGGCCGTGGCCCCGGGACCGGAGAGGTGCATCACGTCCCCCTCCCAGCGCCACTTCAGCATGCCGCCGGGAAAGGCTTCCTTCAGACCGGCGTCGAGCGCCGGCCGCAGATCTCCCATGGACGACTTGACGGTCTCCACCTCGATGGTCAGATCACTCATGGGGCCGAACGCTACCATACTGGCTCCGGGGAGTTTTTCGGCCCCGCTCCGGTGTTGTCACCTCAGGGACCCCGCCCGATGCGGTAACCTTGGAACGATCTCGAGGGGACGGCTATGAGAACCCGACGCGCCATCGCTTTCACCCTGCTCCTCCTGCTGGCCTTCGCCACGGCCGGGCCGGGCGGAGCGCAGGGCATCGCCAACCCCGACCTCTTCGACAAGAGCCTCAAGGCGGCCACCGAGGCCGCGGCCCAGTACGGCTCCCCCGACGATCCGCAGCGGCTCGCGCAAGTCAACCGCATCGGCTACGAGCTGGCCCAGCAGTGCGAGTTCCAGAAGTTCCCCTTCACCTTCGGCATCGTGGACATGCCGGTGCCCAACGCTTTCGCGCTGCCGGGCGGCCAGATCTTCGTCACCACCGGCATGCTCGACCTCGGCCTCGACGACGACATGCTGGCCAACGTCCTCGGCCACGAGATCGGCCACGTCACCCTGGAGCACTACCTGCGCATGCAGCGCAAGGCCACGCTGATGAACGTGCTGGGCACCGTGCTGGTGGCGGGCGTGGTCATCGGCGAGTCCAACAACCGCCGGCCGGCGAGCCAGGCCCCCTACGACCCCCGCGTCGGCACCGACCCGGGAGGCGACCTCATTCAGGGCGCCGCGGCGGCCAGCCTGGTGGTCAGCGAGCTGCTGCTGCGCAGCTACAGCCGCGAGCATGAGGACGAAGCCGACAAGGAAGGTCAGCGCCTCGCCGCGGCGGCCGGCTACGACCCCGACGGCGCCCGCCGGCTCTGGGAGAAGATGAACGCCCGCGCTCCCCAGCTCAAGCAGTACGGCTACTGGCAGACCCACCCCTTCCAGGACGAGCGCATGCGCGCCGCCGAGGTCCGCAAGGGCACCTGGGCCATCCAGGCGAAGAAATCCGCGGACGAGTACAGGAAGCGCACCCAGGCCACCCTGAGCGGCTACCTGGACCGTAAGAAGCCGGCCGAGGACGTGACCGCCTTCCTCAAGAAGACCCTCCTCGCCGCCTGGCCGCAGGGCAGGGTCTCCGACTCCCTCCGCCTCGAGAAGCTCCACAAGCGGCGCGACGACGAGCTGGCCCGTCCCCTGCTGTCGCGCGACTACGGCGCCGTCCTCAAGCTCTACCGCGCGGAGCTGGCCGAGGTGCGCTCGCTCGACGCCAAAAGCGACCTGCTGAAGGCCCTGGAGGGGGAGATCTCCGACCTCGAGGCCAAGCGCAAGGAGCTCTACCCGCGGGCCGCGGTGGTGCTCGGCGGCGGCGTCTACGAGACCTCCTTTCTGGAGAGCTTCTTGAGCAACTTCCCCGAGGCGCCGGAGGTGCCCGAGGTGGCCCTGGCCCTGGGCGACGCCTACAGCCGCCTGGGCAACCGCACCGAGGCGGTGGCCCAGTACCTCAAGGCCTGGGAAGCCGCCCCGGAGAGCGCCGAGGGCAAGCGCGCCCGCGCCGGACTGCGCAACCTCGCCCCCAACCTCCAGGAGCTTGCCGCCCTGCAGCAGATGGCCGAGCAGGACAAGGACCCGGAGCTCAAGCGCCTCGCCAACGACCGCCTGGCCGCGATCGCCAAGACCTACGACGACCTCACCAACGGCGCCGAGTACCTGCGCCGCTTCCCCGAGGGCTCCTACGTGGTGCCGGTCATCGAGCGGCTCAACGTCCTGGCCGACAACCTCTACGGTGAGGTGGTGCTCTACCAGAGCGTGGGCGACACCGTGAAGGCCATGGAGCGCATCAACAAGATCCTTACCCACGCCCCCCTCTCCCCCGCCGCCGAGAAGCTGCGCGACCGGGCCGTGCTGACCGCGGCCAAGGCGGGGTAGGGGATCCGGAAACCGGTCCTCCCCCGTACCAACCCGTGGAGGGCCGACCGCGATGAACCAGGCTTCCCCCGTCTCCCGCCTCCTCCTCGCCGCTACCGCCCTGGCGGCGGCGCTGGTCTGCGCCGAGGCCGAGGAGCGGCCGTCCGGCGAGGATTACGCCCTGGTGCGGCAGTTGATGTCCGACCAGCGCGGCGAGCGCCGGGAGGCGGCGCAGAAGCTCCTCGAAGCCCGGGACCCCTCGCTCATTCCCGCCCTGGTCGACGCCATGTTCTTCACCCCGAAGCTGGCCCGTGGAGAGGTGCTGGAGGTGCTCCGGGGCCTCGCCGGCGAGGATCCCGGCAAGGATTACTACGATTGGGTCGAGCTCGTCGGCCGCCGCACCGACCTCACCGGCCGGCCCGGGTACATGGAGTGGAAGCTCTCGCTGCTCTCCCGCATCGATCCCGCCTACCAGAAGATCTTCTACAAGGGCGCTCCCGTCCGCATCCGGCTGGAGGAGGTCGTCTGGGGCGGAGTGAGGCTCGACGGCATTCCGCCCCTGGAGGACCCGCCCCGCGTGCCGGCCGCGCAGGCGCGTTTCCTCGCCGACCGCGAGCTGGTCTTCGGCGTCAGCGCCGGCGGCGCGCACCACGCCTACCCGCTGCGCTACCTGAGCTGGCACGAGATGGTCAACGACGTGATCGGAGGCGAGCCGGTCACGCTCAGCTACTGAACGCTCTGCAACTCCGGGGTCGTGTACTCCGGAAAGACCCCCGGGGGCGGGCGCCGCACCTTCGGCACCTCCGGCCTGCTCTACCGCAGCAACAAGTTGATGTGGGACCGGCAGAGCTACACGCTGTGGAGCAACCTCACGGGCGAGCCCGTGGTCGGCAGGCTGGCGCCGAGCCCGGTCCGCCTCCAGATCCTGCCGGTGACGGTGACCACCTGGGAGGAGTGGCGCTCCGCTCATCCCGACACCACCGTCCTCAAGCTCGACGACAGCTTCGGCCTGCGCTGGGGCTACGACTATCGGCCGGGCGCCGCGGACCGCCGCCGCGCCGGAGTGAACTTCCCCATCTGGCAGAAGAGCAAGGCCCTGGAGCCCAAGGCGGAGGTCTACGCCCTGCGGGTGGGGCCGCACGCCAAGGCCTATCCGATCGAGCGGGTCCTCAAGGAGAAGGTGGTGAACGACCGCATCGGCGAGGTGGAGGTGGTCGTGGTCGGAGACCCGAAGTCCGGCGCCGTGCGCGCCTACCGGCGCGACGGCCGCACCTTCGCCCCCGGACGCCAGGACCGCGAGCTGCAGGACGGGACCGGCCGCGCCTGGCGGATCACCGAGGAAGCCCTGCTCGCGGACGCCCAAGGCCCCGAGGCTCCGCCGCGCCTCGACCGCCTGCCGGGGCACCTCTCCCTCTGGTTCGCCTGGTTCGGCTTCTTCCCGCAGACCGAGCTCTACGGGAAGGCGTCGCTGGAGAAGTAGAGGTCCCGCCGCGGCCTGCCCTGCGAGGCCTCACCCCCTGGCCCCCTCTCCCTGACGGGAGAGGGGGAAAGATTCCAAATGCCGAAGCCTGTAGGGTGCGCTGCGCGCATCAGCAACGC
>DASWME010000299.1:0-12942 GCA_036399915.1 Thermoanaerobaculia bacterium | reverse complement strand
TTCTGATGGTGGCCCTGCTCGACTCCTACTGCGGCTGCTACATGGCGCAGACGAGCAACAACCTGGCCCGCGACTACGGCATCAGCCGCGAGGAGCAGGACCGGTTCGCCATCCTCTCGCAGCAGCGGGCCGGCGAGGCCTGGAAGACGTGCAGGATGAGCGAGGAGGTCGTGCCCGTCGAGGTGGGGAAGGGCAAGAAGGCGAAGCTCGTGGACAGGGACGACCACCTGCGTCCGGAGACCACGATGGAGGACCTGGCCGGTCTGCCCACCGCCTTCGACAAGGACGGCTTCGTCACCGCCGGCAACGCCTCGGGCATCGTGGACGGCGCGGCCATGATGGTCCTTACCACGGTCCGGAACGCTCAGGAGCGCGGCTGGAAGTCGCTCGGCCGCATCCTCTCCTGGTCTGTCGTGGGCGTCGATCCCTCGCGCATGGGCATCGGCCCGGCACCGGCCATCCGGGCGGCCCTGGAAAGGGCGGGATTGAAGCTCGAGGATCTCGACCTCATCGAGATCAACGAGGCGTTCGCCGGGCAGATCCTGGCGGTGATCAAGGAGCTGGACCTCGACGTGGACAAGCTGAACGTCAACGGCGGGGCCATCGCTCTGGGCCACCCGCTGGGGGCGAGCGGCACGCGCCTGCTCATCACCCTGCTCAAGGAGCTGCGGCGGCGCGGCGGCGGCCGGGGCGTCGCCTCCGCCTGCATCGGCGGCGGGCAGGGCATCGCGATGGTGGTCGAGGCCGCCGCGTGATCGACCTCGCCGGGCGCCGGGTGGTCGTGACCGGAGGCAGCCGCGGCATCGGCGCCGCGTGCTGCCGCCTGTTTGCGAAGTCCGGCGCCGCAGTGCTCGTGCAGTACTTGGCGAGCGACGAACGGGCCCGCGCAATCCTCCAGGAGTTGTCCCGGCTCTCCGACGCTCCGCACGCCAAGTTCCGCTGCGATGTGACCGACATCGCTCAGGTGGGCAAGCTCTTCGAGTACGTCGAAGCCCATTGGGGAGGGCTCGACTGCCTGGTCAACAACGCCGGCGTCTGGGTCCACGATCCCCTGGCGCAGCTCCGGCCGGAGCAGCTCCAGGCGACGCTTGCCGTCAACGTCGTGGGCCCTTTCCTCTGCACCCGCTGCGCCATCCCCCTCCTGGTGGGCTCGGAAGACGCCTCCATCGTCAACATCAGCTCGACGGCCGGCCAGCGGGGCGAAGCCTTCTACAGCGCCTACGCGGCAAGCAAGGGCGCCCTGATCTCTGCCACCAAGTCCTGGTCGAGCGAGCTGGCCCCGGAGATCCGCGTCAACGCCGTCGCCCCCGGCTGGGTGGACACCGACATGACCTCCGGGGCCCTCTCCGGCGAGTACCGGGAGCAGGTGCTCGCCTCGATCCCCCTCTACCGCATCGCCACCCCGGAGGACATCGCCGGTCCCGTAGTCTTCCTCGCCTCCCCTCTCGCCCGCCACATCACGGGCGAGATCCTGAATGTGAACGGCGGGAGCGTGCTGATCGGTTAGAAACCAGAAATCGTTTCAGGAACTCCGTCTTTCCTTCTCCCACAGATACCCCAGGCACTTGTAGATCAGCTTCGCGGCCAGGAAATCGCTCGCCGGGTGGCCGCCGATGGGCGCCAACTCGATCAGGTCCATGGCGACGACGGTCTTGGTCTGGAAGAGGTGGCGGAGGAGACGGAGGGTGGGATACCAGTGGCCGCCGCCCGGCTCGGGGGTGCCGGTGGCCGGGACCAGGGCCGGATCGAAGTAGTCGATGTCGAAGGTGAGGTAGACCTTCTCCGGAAGCTGGGCCAGCATCCCCGGGAACAGCTCCTCGGCGCGGTCGAGCTGATGACCCCAGATCACCGGTAGGTTGCGCTCCTGGATGAGCCGGGCCTCGGGCGCCGAGAGCGAGCGGACACCCACCGCCAGGGTCGGGATCCCGGCGTCCACGATCCGCTTCATCACGCTCGCGTGGCTGTAGGGAGTGCCCTCGAACTCCTCGCGCAGGTCGCCATGGGCGTCGAACTGCACGACCCCGATCTCGCCGAAGGCCTCGCGGGCGGCCTTGACCGACGCCAGGCTCAGGCTGTGCTCGCCGCCCAGGGTCACCAGGAACTTCCCGCGCTCCATGTGGAGCCTGCACGCCTCCTGCAGCTCGGTCAGGCCTTCGCCCATGTCGAACGCCTCGGGGAGGAACGGCGGCAGGGTCGCGATGCCCTGGACGTAGGGCTCGGCGTCCAGCTCCTCGTCGTGCAGCTCCATGGCCTGCGAGGCGCGGAGGATGGCTGCCGGACCGGAGGTCGTCCCCTTGCCATAGGAGGTCGTGCGCTCGAACGGCGCGGGCAGGACTGCGACGCGGCTCGTCTCGTAATTGCACCACTCCGGCTCCAGAAGGCCGAAGTTGTTGGGCAGATAGGGCATGGAGGTTTCGCGTCCCGATCTTTGGGCGTTGAAGGCTTTCCAGAAACGGGGGCGTTTGTAGCAGGATGCCTCTCGCGGTGTCAACGCGATCCCGCCGGGCGAAATTCGCGACGGGTGGGGAAGGAGGACAATGGATCCGTTGGAGTTGTCTGAGGAGATTCGCGAGCGGGTGCGCTCGGCCCAGCGGGTCGTGGTGTTCTCCGGCGCCGGAGTGTCGCGCGAGAGCGGCCTCGACACCTTCCGGGGAGGGGGCGGGTTGTGGGAGCGGATGCGCCCCGAGGAGCTGGCCACGCCGGAGGCGTTCCGGGCCGATCCAGGCAAGGTCTGGCGGTGGTACGCCTGGCGGTACGGCAAGGCCGCGGAAGCCTCTCCGAACCCCGCCCACCAGGCGATTGCAAGATTAGAGGCCGTTTTTCCGTCTTATATAGTCGTGACGCAGAACGTCGACGGCCTCCACCAGCGCGCCGGCAGCCGGAGCCTCCTGGAGCTGCACGGCACGATCACACGCGCCTTCTGCCACCGCTGCCGGCGCGACCGGGATATGGGCGAGGCCATCGCCGAGTCGCCCGAAGAGCCGCCGGTCTGCTCCTGCGGGGGGAGATTCCGCCCCGCCGTGGTCTGGTTCGGCGAGGCGCTGCCCGAGCAGGCCCTCGTCCAGGCCTACGAGGAAGCCACGTTCTGCGACCTGTTCCTCTCCGTGGGCACGTCCGCGACCGTCTATCCGGCGGCCGGCCTGATCGAGCTGGCGCACCAAGCCGGGGCCTGCCTGATCGAGGTCAACCCGGAGCCCACGCCCTTCTCGGGCCTCATGGACCTGCGCCTCGCCGCTCCGGCGGGGGAGGCGCTGCCCGCGCTCACCCGTGCCATGGAAAGGTGCCGATGGCCGACTACCTGATCCGCGAGCTGCCGCAGGGGGAACGTCCCCGGGAGCGCCTGCTGGAGCACGGCGGGCGGTCGCTGGCCGATTCGGAGCTGCTGGCCGTGCTGCTGCGCACGGGCCGGGCCGGCGTCTCCGCCCTTCAGATGGCGCTGGACCTGCTGCGGGAGACCGGCGGGCTGTCCGGTCTCCTCACCGCGACGCCCCACTCCCTGCGGCGGAACGGCCTTGGTCCGGCCAAGGCCGCGGCGTTGCTCGCCGCCGTGGAGATCGGGCGGCGGCTGGCCCGCGAGCAGCTCCTGGACCGCGAGCCGCTCTCGCGTCCCGTGGACGTGGCGCGCTATCTCGCCCTCCGCTACCACACCTGCGACCAGGAGGTCATGGGAGCGCTCTTCCTCGACGTCCGCAATCGCCTGCTCGGCGAGCGGGAGATCTTCCGCGGCACGATGAGCCGTATCTCGGTGGAGCCCCGGGAGATCCTCCGCGAGTGCTTGCAGCGGGGCGCGGCCGCCGTCTACCTCTTCCATACCCATCCCAGCGGCGATCCGTCGCCCAGCGCCGAGGATGTCCTCTTCACCCGGCGCATGGCCGAGGCGGCGGAGATCGTGGGGATCCGGCTGGTGGACCACGTCGTCTTGGGCAGCGGCGGGCGCTGGGTCTCCCTCCGGGAGAAGGAAAAGGGCGCATGGTAGCCTACGCCGCATGACGGTCTACCACCTGGACTGCAGCAGCGGCATCGCGGGCGACATGTTCCTGGGGGCCTGCCTCGACCTGGGGCTGCCGGTCGAGGTGTTATCGGACGTGGTGGCCCGGCTCGGCCTCGCCGGCGTCTCCGTCGAGAGCCGCAAGGCCTCCCGGGGCGGATTCGTGGGCACCCGCTTCCGCGTCCTCCAGGATGGCAAGCCGATCGAGGGACCGGACCCGGAGGAGCACCATCACGAGCATCACCATCACCCCGATCATGGTCACGGGCATCATCACGATCATTCCCACGATCATCCTCATGGTCATTCCCATGGTCATGGGCATACCCGGGGGCTCGCCGAGATCCGCGAGATGATCCAGGGGAGCGCCCTCGCTGGCCCGGTGAAGGAGCGGGCGCTGCGGCTCTTCCAGCGGCTTGGAGAGGCGGAAGCCAAGGCGCACAGCATGCCCATCGAGCGGGTCCATTTCCACGAGGTGGGAGCCATCGACTCGATCGTCGATCTCGTGGGGGCCGCCGCCGCCATCGAGCACTTGGCGCCCGAGCGGCTCACCTGCGGCCCCGTCAACGTCGGCAGCGGCCGGGTGAAGATGGCCCATGGCGAGGTGCCCATCCCGGCACCGGCCACGGCGGAGCTGCTGCGGGGCGCCCCCATCCACGGTGGACCGGGTGGGGAGCTGACCACCCCGACTGGCGCTGTGCTCCTGGCCGAGCTGGTGGACGAATTCGTGGACCTCCCGGCCATGGTGCTGGACGGGGTGGGTTACGGCCTGGGGAAGAGGGACCCCCCCACCTATCCCAACGCGCTACGGCTGCTGCGGGGACAGGCTGGAGAGGGGAGGGCCGAGGTCATGGTCGTCGAATGCGAGGTGGACGACCTGCCCGGTGAGGGCTTCGGCTTCCTCATGGAGCGCCTGCTCGCAGCCGGCGCCCTCGATGTCTACTTCACCCCGGTGCAGATGAAGAAGAACCGTCCGGGTACGCTCATCACCCTGCTCTGTCGCCGGCGGCAGCTCGAGGAGCTTTGCGGGATCCTCCTGACCGAGTCCGGATCGCTCGGCTGCCGCTACCATGCCGCGGCCCGTCTCGAGGCGGAACGGGAAATTCTGGAGGTCCAAACCGCGTTCGGAAACGTGAGGATCAAGCGCGCCCGCCTGGACGGCCGGCCGCTCGCCGCAGCGCCCGAGTTCGAAGACTGCCGGCGGCTGGCGCTCGCCAGCGGAGTCCCCTGGCGGGACGTCTATCGCGCCGCCCTGACGGCGGCGGGCGCCCTCGAACCCTAGAGTGTTTCGAAGTTTGTGGGGTGGGGCCTCGTCCCCGCCCTCGCGTTTTTATGCGGATGAGACGACCTCCGCTTGAGGAATTTCCTTTGCAGAGAGATTCGGACATGGCACTGAACGAAACACCAATCGCCGCGGAGGGGAGGCTCGAGCTGGGCATGGCCGGTAACGGCGCCTTCCGCTGGGCGGTCGCCGATATCACGGACGTCATGGAAGAGGTGCGAGACCGGTTCGACCTGTGGCCGGTTCCGGCCGCTGCGCTCGGCCGCTGCCTCGCCGGCGCGGCTCTGCTGCAGCGCCTGTCCACCAAGACCCCCAGCCGCCTGATGCTGGAGGTCCGCGGGGACGGTCCGCTTCTGCGGGTGCTCGCCGAGGCGGACGACGAAGGCAACCTGCGCGGCATGGTGGGGGACGGCCGGGTGCAGGTCCCGGACTGGCCGGGCGGCAAGCTCGGCGTGGGCCGGGCCGTGGGGAAGGGCTACCTGCGGGTGCTCCGCGAGTATGAGAGGGGCAACAGCTACCAGAGCCAGGTCGAGCTAGTGAGCGGCGAGATCGGCGAGGACGTGGCCTATTACCTCTCCCAGAGCGAGCAGACCCAGTCGGCCGTCCTGCTGGGAGTGCTCGGCAAGCCGAGCGGCGTCGCCGCGGCCGGCGGCATGGTGGTGGAGGTGCTGCCGGAGGCTCCGGAGGAGACGGTGGCGCGCCTGGAGAGCAACATCGCCGGCATCCGCGGCGTCAGCCACCTGCTCGAAGAGGGGGGCGCCGAGCACGTCGTCGAGCAGGTCCTCGCGGGCTTCGAGCGGGAGACCAAGGAGGTCCGTCCCCTGCGCTACCGTTGCCGTTGCAGCCGGGAGCGCCTGCACCGCCACCTGGTCCTCCTGTCGGCTGAGGATCGCGATTACCTGAAGGACGACGAAGGCTCCATCGAGGCCGACTGCGCCTTCTGCGGCACGCGCTACCGGTTCACGCCGGAAGAGCTGGTGTAGGCTACAATCCCCGTCCCCATGAGCACCTTCTATCTCACCACCCCGATCTATTACGTGAACGCGTTGCCCCACATCGGGCACATCTTCACGACGACGGTCAACGATACGTTGGCGCGCTACCTGCGCATGGCGGGGCAGGAGGTCTACTTTCTGACCGGGACCGACGAGCACGGGCAGAACATCGAGCGCGCGGCCCGCGCCGAAGGGATCGAGCCCATCGCCCTGGCCGACCGGGTCGTGGCCAAGTACCGCGAGCTGCGCGACCGGCTGGGGTTCTCCTACGACGACTTCATCCGGACCACCGAGGAGCGGCACAAGCGGGGGGTCGAGGAGATCATCCGCCGCATCGAGGCCGCCGGGGACCTCTACACGGCGCGCCATGAGGGGTGGTATTGCCCGCCCTGCGAGACGTTCTATACGGAAAAGGAGCTTACGGCCGGGAAGACCTGCCCCGTCCACGACACGCCGGTCGAGTGGAAGTCGGAGGAGAACGTCTTCTTCCGTCTCTCGAAATATCAACAGCCGCTCCTCGACCTCTATGAGAAGCATCCCGAGTTCGTGCGCCCGGAGACCCGCCTGAACGAGGTTCGTGCCTTCGTCGAGGCCGGCCTGCGAGACCTCTCGGTCTCTCGCGCCAACCTGGAATGGGGCATCCCGTTCCCTGGCCGCCCGGGACAGGCTGTCTACGTCTGGCTGGATGCCTTGACCAACTACATCAGCGCCCTGGGGTTCGGGGCGGAGGACGACGGGCTCTACCAGAAGTTCTGGGAGGACGGAGATGTCCGGCTGCACATGGTGGGCAAGGACATCCTGCGCTTCCACGCCGTCTACTGGCCGGCCTTCCTGATGTCGGCGGGCCTGCCCCTGCCGACCGTCGTCTGGGCCCATGGCTGGTGGCATCGCGACGGGAAGAAGATCTCGAAGTCGTCCGGCAACATCGTGCGGCCGGACGAGTTGATCGACCGCTTCGGCAGCGACAACGTCCGCTACTTCCTGCTGCGCGAGATGGTCTTCGGCCAGGACGCGACCTTTTCGGACGAGGCCTTCGTGGACCGCTACAACAGCGACCTTGCGAACGACCTCGGCAACACCGTGAGCCGACTGGTGACCCTCTCGCGCAAGGCTTTCGATGGCAAGACGCCGCCGCACGCCTGCAGCGACAACGACCTGATCCCGGCGGCCAAGCAGGCGGTGGAGGACTACCGCGTGGCCATGGAGGACCTCGCCTTCAGCCGGGCGCTCGAAAGCCTCTGGCGGTTGCTCGCGGAGACCAATCAGTACATCGTCAGCCGCGAGCCGTGGAAGCTGATCAAGACCGAGGGACCGAGCTCGCGGCTCGCCCGCATCCTGTGGAACGGGCTGGAAGCGGTGCGGATCGTCGCGACCGGCCTGCTGCCTTTCATGCCGCGGATCGCGCCGCAGGTGCTCGCCGCCGTCGGCACGGCGACGCCGCCCCGGAGCCTCGACGCTTTGCGGTGGGGCGGGACGCATGGAACGCCCACGGACGCCGAGCTGCCCGAGCCGGCGCCGCTCTTTCCGCGCATCGACAAGGCGGCCTATTTCGGCGAGGCCCAGGAGAAGAAGACCATGGAGACCGCCGCGCCCGAAAAGAGTCCGATTTCGATCGACCAGTTCTTCCAGGCCGAGCTGAAGGTGGCCACGATCACCGCCGCCGAGCCGGTGCCGAAGTCGAACAAGCTGGTCAAGCTGACCGCAGACTTGGGCGAGAGCGCGCCGCGCACCATCGTGGCCGGCATCGGGCTCGCCTACAAGCCCGAGGAGCTGGTGGGCAAGCAGGTCGTGGTGGTGGCGAACCTCCAGCCCGCCAAGCTCATGGGCGTCGAGTCCCAGGGCATGGTCCTCGCGGCCTCGGAGGACGGCAAGCCGGTCCTGCTCCATCCGGACGTTCCGGTCCCCAACGGCACCCGCGTCAAGTGAGCGCGCCCGACCATCGTGGCTCCGCGTCCCCCGCACCAGCCGACTGGCAGCACCGTAGGTGCGAACACGAAGGAGGCGAGCAGGGGGACACGGAGCCACGATGGTCCCGACCTTTCCGGCCCGATCGACTCCCACTGCCACCTCCAGAACCTGCCGCCGGAGGAGCGCGAGCGCGCCCTCGACGTGGCCCGGGAGCGGGGGGTGAAAGGGTTCCTCGTGCCGGCCACCCGGCTCGACGAGGCGGAGGAGATCCTCGCCTTCTGCCATCGCCACCCCGATGTCTGGTGCGCCCTGGGGGTCCATCCCCACGAGGCCTCGTCCTGGCAGGACGGTGACGCGGACCGCCTCCGCTCGCTCCTCGCCGATCCCAGGGCCGTGGCGGTGGGGGAGTGCGGTCTCGACTTCTACTACGACCACTCGCCGCGCGAAGCGCAGTTCCGGGCTCTGCGCGAGCAGTGGGTCTTGGCGGTCGAACTCGGCCTGCCCGTCGTGGTCCACAACCGGGACAGCAACGAGGAGATGCTGGCGGTGGTCCGCGAGGAAGCCTTCCGGGATCTCCAGGCCGACTTCCACTCCTTCGCCGGCGGCCTCGCCATGGCCCGCGAGCTGATCGATCGCGGGTTCTATCTCGGCCTCTCAGGGATGATCACCTTCCCGAAGGCGGACAACGTACGGGAGGTGATCCCGATCCTGCCGCCCGACCGCTGTCTGGTGGAGACGGACACCCCTTACCTCGCCCCGATCCCGTATCGAGGAAAACCGAACCGTCCGACCTACGTCGTCGAGATCGCGGAGCGGCTGGCGAAGGAGACGGGGGAGAGTTACGAGGAGGTGTGCCGGCGGACGGGAGAGAACTTCTACAGGTTGTACTGGAAGGCCGCCGGATAAGACACCCTACACCGGGTTCGGCACGTCGATGAACTCGACCTCGATCCAGAACCGCTCCCGCAGGTGCTCGCCCAGAGCGCAAATCCCCAGCCGCTCGGTCGCATAGTGGCCGGCGGCGAGGTAGTGGATCCCTGCCTCGCGCGCCACGTTCATCACCCACTCGCTCACCTCACCGGTCACGAAGGCGTCGAGGCCATCGGCGATGGCGGTGTAGACATCGCTCTGGGCGCCGCCGCTGATGATCCCCAAGGTGGAGACGGGGTCCGGACCCTCCAGGAAGGTGAGGGGCTCCTGGCAGTAGACCCGCCGGCAGCGCTCGACCAGCTCCGCCGCCGGGACCGGCTCGGGGAAGCACCCCTTGAAGCCCACCGGCAGGCCGTCGTGGAGGCCGAAGGGCTCCAGATCCACGAGCCCGATCTCGCGGCCGGCGACAGCGTTGTTGCCTACCTCGGCGTGGCGGTCCAGGGGGAGGTGGTAGGCGATCAGGCTCATCTCCCCCCGGATCAGCTCCGCCACCCGGCGGTACTGGAAACCGGTGAGCGTGCGGGGCATCCCCTCCCAGAACAGACCGTGGTGGACCAGGATCGCGTCCGCCTTCGCCTCGCGAGCACGGACGAACAGCTCATGGCACGCCGAGACCCCGGTGACGACCTTGCGGATCTCCTCCTTCCCCTCCACCTGCAGCCCGTTCGGTCCGTAGTCCCTCCCCCGCGAATCCAGATACCGATCGAGATAGGAGACGAGGTCCTGGAGACGGACGGACATGGCGGGCCGAGTCTAGCGCAGACTCCCCAACGCTTTCGCCGGGAGCTGCGTATGATTCCATGGCGTGCTACCCGCCGGAGGAGGCACGATGCGCCGACCGATCCTCGCCGCTCTCGCCTTCGTTGTCCTTTTCACGGCCTGCTGGACCGGGCCTCCCAAGAGGGCGGCTCCTCCGGCGACCACCCCCAAGCTCCTCGACCTGCGGGTGAACCCGCTCATGGACCTCCACTACTGGGTCCGGAAATTCGGAAGCGAGAGCGGCGAGCTGCCCGCTGTCGAGGGCCTGCCCGCGGCCGTGGCCGCCACGCGGCAGGCGGGCGCCTCTCTGGGGGATGTCGGGCTGTGGGGTATCCTCGTCGCCTCCTTCACCGAGGCCACGACCGCCGAGGAACTCGCCCGCGTGGCCGCCGAAGTCCCGGAGACGTTCACACTTCGCGACGGGCGGGCGATTCCGCTGCGGCAGAACCTGACGAACCTCGCCGCGGCATACCAGCCCCTGGAGAAGACCTTCCTCGCCACGGTCTGGCCCCGGCACCGCGAGGTCGCCGAGCGCGCCGCGGCCACCCTGCGCAGGGAGCTCATCCCGAAGGCTCCCGAGGTGTACGCCGACCTCTCCCATCATCTCGGGGTCCCGGTTCCCAGGGCTCCGATCCCCGTCTACCTGGTCGCCGCGGCGCCGTTCCCCGGAGCCTTCACCATGAGGAGCCAGGAGGGCCCCTGCAGCGTCGTGGCGCTCGAAGGGGAGCCGGACGCGCAGTGGGTGGAGATCGTGGTCCACGAGACGATCCATGCCCTGGACGTCCAGGCGGGGCAGGAAAGCGTGCTGGCGGACCTGCGTTCCCGGCTTGGCAAGGTTCCCGGGGCGTCTCCCCAGGAAGTGCACGACTTCGTGCACACCGTGATGTTCGCCCAGGCGGCGGGCACGGTCCGCCGCGTCCTCAACCCTGCCCATCAGGACTACGGCGATGTGAAGGGCTATTACCGCCGCGTTGGCCGGGCGGCGGAGTTGGTGGTGCTCGCCTGGCGGGACTATCTCGACGGCAAGACGACGCGTGAGGCCGCGCTCGACCGGATCGTCGAGGGCTTCGGAAAGGAAAAGGCGGCCCACAGGCCGCCCCGGTGAATCCTCCGCGGGAGAGCGGGGACCGTTAACGTTGGCGTCCGCGCTCCGGGCCGCGCCCGCCGCGCTCGCCGCCGCGGCCGCCCCGGAACCCGCCGCGCCCGCCGCCACCGCCCCGTCCGCCCCGGCCGCCGCGCTCGCCGTCGCCGTGGCGCTCGCGCTCGCCACCGGCTCCAGCCATGGCCATCTCCATCCCCTCGTATTGGGCGGGATCGTAGTCGGGTGCCTCCATGATCACCGCCTTGCGGGAAAGCCGGATCTTGCCCTGCTCGTCGATGTTGATGACCTTGACGGCGACCTCGTCGCCCTCATTGAGCACGTCCGTGACCTCGCGCACCCGGTAGGGAGCGATCTCGCTGATGTGCAGCAGGCCGTCCGTGCCCGGCATGATCTCGACGAACGCGCCGTAGGGCTCAACCCGCCGCACCTGGCCGGTGTAGACCTTGCCGATCTCGGGCACCTCGGTCAGGTGCTCGATCATCTGGATGGCGAGCCGGGCCGCCCGCTCGTCGGGCGAGGCGACGATGACCTTGCCGTCGTCCTCGATCTCGATGTCGCAGCCGGTCTCCTCGATGATCGAGCGGATCGTCTTGCCACCGGGTCCGATGACGTCGCGGATCTTCTCCTTCGGGATCTGCAGGGTGTAGAGGCGCGGCGCGAACTTGGACATCTCGCCCCGCGGCGTGGGCAGGGCAGCCTCCATGACGCCCAGGATGTGCAGGCGCCCGGCCCGCGCCTGCTCCAGGGCCACCTTCATGATCTCGCGGGTGACGCCGGTGATCTTGATGTCCATCTGCAGCGCGGTCACGCCCTCGCGGGTGCCGGCCACCTTGAAGTCCATGTCGCCGTAGTGGTCCTCCTGGCCGGCGATGTCGGTCAGGACTGCGAAGGTGTCGTCCCCCTTGATGAGGCCCATCGCCACTCCGGCCACCGGCGAGAGCAGCGGCACGCCAGCGTCGAACATGGCGAGCGAGCCGCCGCAGATCGAGGCCATGGACGAGGAGCCGTTCGACTCCAGGATGTCCGAGACGACCCGGATCGTGTAGGGGAAGTCGTCCTCATTCGGCAGCACCGGTAGCAGCGACCGCCGGGCCAGCACGCCGTGGCCGATCTCGCGCCGGCCAGGGCTGCGCAGGAACTTCACCTCGCCGACAGAGAAGGGCGGGAAGTTGTAATGCAGCATGAACTTCTGGACGCTCTCGCCCTCGTACTCCTCGATCACCTGGGCGTCGCGCTTGGTGCCCAGGGTCGCCGAGACCAGGGCCTGCGTCTCACCGCGGGTGAACAGCGTCGAGCCATGGGTGCGGGGGAGCAGCCCCACTTGGACCTCGATCGGCCGGATCTCGTCGAGCCGCCGGTTGTCGAAACGGGTGCTCTCGTGGAGCACCACCTCACGGAGGATCTCCTCCTCGAGCCGGGTGATGATCTTCTTGACCTGCGCCTTCTTCTGCGCCTCCTCCTCGGGGATCTGCTCGAGGTAGGACTTGACCACGGCGTTGACCGCGGCCTTGCGCTCCTGCTTCTTCCTGGTGAAGAGGGCGGCCTTCAAGGGTGCGTAGAGATCTCCCTTGACCTGCTCGTACAGCGACTCGGGGTAGACCTCCGGGGCCGTCCACATGGGCTTCTCGCGGTTGCCCTCGCGGAAGAGCTCGTGCTGCGCCCGGATGATCTTCTGGATCTCCTGGTGGCCGCGCCAGATGCACTCCAGCAGCAGCTCTTCGGAGACCTGGTTGGCCCCGGCCTCCACCATCACCACCGCTTCCTCGGTGCCGACCACGACTAGGTCGAGGTCCGATACGTCGCGCAGGCTGTTGGCGGGGTTCATCACCACCTCGCCGTTCACCAGGCCCACCCGCACCGCGCCCACCGGGTGATAGAACGGGATGTCGGAGAGCACCAGCGCCACCGAGGCCCCGTTGATGGCCAGGATGTCCGGATCGTTCTCGCCGTCGGCCGAGAGGCAGAAGGCGATGATCTG
>DASWME010000298.1:0-3864 GCA_036399915.1 Thermoanaerobaculia bacterium | reverse complement strand
ACATCAGCGCTCCCCTGTCCGGCTCGGGCGAAAACGCCGACGTGTTGGGAGTGGCCCCAGCCATCAGCGAGGACGGAAGGACGATCTACTTCGTGGCCCGAGGCAAGCTCGACACGGGCGCGAACCAGGCTGGGGATACCGCAATGCCTGGCGCGCCGAACCTCTACGCCTGGCAGCAGGGCGAGGGCGTGCGCTTCCTCGCCACCCTCTCAGAGGAGGACGAGGAGAGCTGGGGCATCGGAGCCTTCGGTGTGCCCCAGGTCGGCTCGCTGAGCGCAACCGGCTCGCCCAGCGGCCGCTACCTCACCTTCGCCTCGGAGCGCAGCCTGACCGGCGAGGCGAACCTCGACGCCGCCTCGCAGCCCGTGCAGCGGATCTTCCGCTACGACCTCATCGCAGACCGGCTCGACTGCATCTCCTGCAACCCGACCGGAGCCGCGCCGGAGGGGGAGGTCATGGATACCGGCACCAGGGAATTGATCGATCCCCGTTCCGCATGGATGGGCGACCTGCTTGCCGCGAGCCTGCCGCAGTCCTCCGTGCTCAACGCGGGGACGACTGCCACCGCCTACCGCTCCCGTATCGTGCATGATAGCGGCCGCGTCTTCTTCAACGCGGTCGACTCGCTCGTGCCGGCCGACTCCAACGGCGAGTGGGACGTCTACCAGTACGAGCCGACCGGGGTTGGTAGCTGCGACAGCTCGTCGGGCGACGCCGCCACCGTGCGCTCGGCCGGCGGCTGTCTCTCGCTGATCTCCTCCGGCACCGCCGAGGAACCGGCGGCCTTCTTCGACGCCAGCGTCGGCGGGGACGACGTCTTCTTTCTCACCAGCGCGCGTCTCTCGGTGCTCGACGAAGACGAGGAGGCCGACGTCTACGACGCCCGCGTGGGCGGCGTCGCGGCGACGTTGCGGCCCAACCCCGAATGCCTTGGGGATAATTGTCAGGCGCCGCCGGGCGTGCCGAGCGATCCAACCCCAGGCACCGCCACGTTCCAGGGGCCGGGCGATCCGCGGTCCCGAGCCGGGAAGCGCTGCCCCAAAGGCAAGCGCAAGGTCCGCCGCAAGGGCCGCGTGCGCTGCGTGCCGCGCAAGAACCGCAAGAGCCAACGCAACCGCAGAGCCGGCAGCGACCGGAGGGCGGCCCGATGAGTCAGGAGAACCGCAGCATGCCCAAGCGCCTCGCAGCCCTTCTCGCGACCCTCGGGGCGAGCGCCCTGATGCTCGCCCTCCTGCCGCTGAGCGCGCAGGCGGCCCCCTCGCCCTGGTGGCAGGTGCTCACCTCGACCCATCCGACCAAGATGTGGGAACCGACCGACAACGTGCAGGAAATTGACGCCGAACTGGCGCCCTTTGGGATCTTCGCCGCCAAGATCGAAGTCGCCGGCGACGTTATCGGCTGCCTCGGCACCGGAGAAGTCCCGGGCTTCTTCACCGCCGACAGCATCTGCGAATCGGAAACCTCCCACCCAGCCGACGAAACCGCGGCGGAACTGGAGGCGACGCTGGAAGGTGCCTACGGCCCCACGGTGGAGGTGAGCGGCGGCCCCGTCACCACCGCCCCGTTCGAGGTCAGGGTTCCGCGCAAATCGCCGCCGCCGGTCGAGCTTACCCAGCTCACCTTCTTCGGTTTTCCTCTCGGCTCGGCCAAGACGAAAACCGTCTCAGACGGCGGCAGCGGCGAGCTCGTCCTCACCATCACCAACCTCGGCGATGCGCCGATGGACGCCACCGGGACGCCGCTGACGATCGTCGACGAGCTGCCCGAGGGCGTCGAAGCGACCGCGCTGGAAGCGACCGCCGGTCCTCATGAAAAGGCCGGCCCGATCGACTGCGAGATCGAAGCCGCCGACCTCGTCCGATGCACCTACGAAGGCACGCTTACCTCCTATGACGCGATCGAAATCGAAGTCTTCGCCAGCCTGACCGGCGAACCGCCGGTCGCCGGCGCCCCCGGCAAGGTGACGGTCTCGGGCGGCAACGCCCCCACCGCCACCGCGGTGCAGGAGATCGAGGTAGGTCCAGGGGAGACGCCCTTCGGCATCGATCACCTCTCCTCGCAGGCCGAAGAAGAGGGGGGCGGTCCCGCCACCCAGGCCGGCGGGCATCCCTTCCAGCTGACGACGACTATCCAGCTCAACACGGGAGCGGCACATCATCGAGGCGGGCCTGTCGACATAGGCGTCCGTGATGTGTTGGTCGACCAGCCGGCCCTGCCGCGCAACCTGCGCTTCCCGCTGCCTGCCGGCCTGGTCGGCAACGCTGCCGCGATGCCCGAGTGCGACATGCAGACCTTCTTCGACATAAACGGTGACCTCATCAACGAATGCCCCGACGCGAGCGCGATCGGCGTCGCCTCGGTGACCGTCATCGAACCGAATCGCTTCGGCCTGGTACGTCTCGCGATCCCGCTCTTCAACCTGCCTCCCGCCCATGGCCAGCCGGCCCGCTTCGGATTCGTCGCCGCGGGGGCACAGGTCGTGATCGACACGAAGGTCGTGCCGGAGGACCGCTATCGGATCGTCGCCGAGGTGCGCAACATCACCCAGATCGCGACCTTCCTCTCGAGCACCGTGGTTCTCTGGGGCGCCCCGGGAGACCCGCGCCACGACAGCTCGCGCGGCTGGAACTGCGCCTACACGTTCCTGAAATTCGGCCCCTGCGCACGCCCAGCCGACCTCAGCGAAGAGGCCTTCCTGCGCCAGCCGGTCTCATGCGACGGCCCGCTCGACTTCGACATGGAGGCCGAACCGTGGAACGTGCCGGTCGGCAGCATCGTCGAGCGCGCCTCCTTCGCGGCGGCGGCACTTAAAGCCTGCAACAAAGTCCCCTTCAACCCCAGCATCGCCGCGGCGCCGTCGAGCAAACTGGCGGCGAACCCGAGCGGGCTGGAGTTCCGATTGGACATGCCGAACTCCGGCCTCGCCGACAAGGACGCGATCGCCGAAGGGCAGCCCAAGAAGGTGGAGGTGACCCTGCCCGAGGGGATGACGATCAACGCCGCCCAGGCCGAGGGCCTGGCGGTCTGCTCGCCTGAGGACTACGCCCGGGAGCGCTTCGACTCCAAACCGGGCGAGGGTTGCCCTGAGGCCTCCAAGATCGGCGAGGTGCAGGTCTCCACGCCGCTTCTGAAAGAGGAACCCCGCGGCGCCCTGTATGTGGCGAAGCCCTACGACAACCCGTTCGGCTCGCTGATCGCGCTCTATCTGGTGGCGCGCAGCCCCGAGCGGGGGATCATCGTCAAGCAGGCCGGCGTCGTAAAGCCCGATCCGAAAACCGGCCAGCTCGTCACCACCTTCGACGACATCCCGCAGCTGCCGTTCTCGACCTTCAAGCTGCGCTTCCGCGAAGGCGGCCGTGCGCCGCTCGTGACGCCCCCGGCTTGCGGCAGCTTCGAGACGGTGGCCAAGTTCACCCCGTGGTCGGCGACCGACCCGAACAACCCGCAGCCGAACGAGATCGTCACCAGGACGAGCTCCTTCGCGATCGAGCGGGGCGTCGACGGCGGCGCCTGCCCGAGCGGCGGCGTGCCGCCCTTCGGGCCGGGCTTCGAAGCCGGCTCGATCAACCCGGCCGCTGGCCGCTACTCACCTTTCTACATGCGGCTGACCCGCCGCGACGGCGAGCAGGACCTGACCAAGTTCAGCGCCACCCTGCCGGAGGGCGCCCTGGCCAAGCTGGCCGGCGTCAGCCAGTGCCCGCAGGCCGCCGTCGACGCGGCAGAGGGCAGGAGCGGGCTCGACGAGAAGGCGAGCCCCTCGTGTCCGGCCAGCTCGCGGATCGGCCACACGACGGTGGGGGCTGGGGTCGGCTCGATCCTCACCTACGTCCCGGGCGAGCTCTACCTCGGCGGCCCCTACAAGGG
>DASWME010000297.1:0-58557 GCA_036399915.1 Thermoanaerobaculia bacterium | reverse complement strand
GGCTGCGATGGCGTCCTCGCGGGCGGCGCGCACCTCGTCGTAGCCGATCTCGGGATCGGGGTTGGCCATGGCGAAGACGATCGGATCGCGCGCCATGGCGCGGACCATGTCGGGCGTCACGACGCCGCCGACGGAGAGGCCGATGAAGACGTCCGCTCCCACCATCGCCTCCGCCAGGGTGCGCGCCGGGGTGTCGGCGGCGAACTCCTGCTTGTAGGGGTCGAGGTCCTCCGCCCGGCCGCGGTAGATCACCCCGGCGCGGTCGCAGAGGACGAGGTTCTCCCGCCGGGCTCCGAGCTCGACGTACAGGCGGGCGCAGGAGAGGGCCGCCGCCCCGGCGCCGGAGAAGACGATGCGCGCCTCCTCGATTCGCTTGCCCACGATCGACAGGGCGTTGAGCAGGGCGGCTCCCGAGATGATGGCCGTCCCGTGCTGGTCGTCGTGGAAGACCGGGATCCCCATCTCGGCCTTGAGGCGGCGCTCGATCTCGAAGCAGTCGGGGGCGCGGATGTCCTCCAGGTTGATGCCGCCGAAGCTCGGTTCGAGCAGCCTCACGGTGCGGACGAACTCCTCGACGTCGGTGGTGGCGACCTCGAGATCGAACACGTCGATATCCGCGAAGCGCTTGAACAGCACCCCCTTGCCTTCCATCACCGGCTTGCCGGCGAGGGCGCCGATGTTGCCCAGCCCCAGCACCGCGGTGCCGTTGCTGATGACCGCCACGAGATTGCCCTTGGCGGTGTAGTCGTAGGCCAGCAACGGATCCTTCTCGATCTCCTTGCAGGGCCAGGCGACGCCCGGGCTGTAGGCGAGCGAAAGGTCCCGTTGGGTGGCGGTGGCCTTGGTGGGGACGACCTGGATCTTGCCCTTGCGCCCCCGGGAGTGGTAGGCGAGCGCGTCTTCGCGGCTGATCTTCTTCGTGCTCATGGAGGGCCTCGCGGTCTGGGATGAAGCGGCCGGATCTTACTATGGCCGAGCGGCTATGCTTCGAGCATGATCGTCGTCCCCGAAGGCTCCCGGCTCCTCCTCGTCACCCAGCCCGACCACGCCCATTTCTCCGGCGAGCTGCTCTCCCTCTGGCGCGCCGGCGGGGTGCCGGCCCACCCGCGGCGGGACGACCTGATCTTCGCCGCCCGCGAGCACGACAACGGCTGGCGAGAGGCCGACGCCGCCCCGCGCTGGGACCACGGGCGCGGCCGGCCCCACGACTTCCTGACCCTGCCGCGGCAGGAGCGGATCGAGGTCTGGGAGCGCGGTACCTGCCGGTTCGCGGCCGAGCGGCCCTACGCCGCCCTGCTGATCACCCGCCACGCGCTGAACCTTTTCGCGGGCCGCCGGGCAGAGGAGGGATGGGCTCCCTTCCTCGATTTCCTCCAGGATTTCGAACGGAGCCTGCTCGGCGAAACAGGCGTGCCGCGGGAGGCCTTGGAGGCCGACTACCGGTGGATCGACCTCGCCGACCAGATCTCCCTCGCCGCCTGCAATCGCTGGCGGGAGCCGGTCGAGCATCATGGAATGCGGATCGCGCCGGGGGACGGCGCGGTCCACCTCGACCCGTTCCCGCTGGCGGGAGCCACCACCTTCCGCGTCCCCTGCCGCCGCATCCCCCTGCGCCCCTACCAGGGGGACGCGGACCTGGGCGGCGAGCTGGCGGCCGCGCGATGGGAGGAGCTGACCGTCCGGGTCGCGGAGCTCAGCCCGGCGCCTTGAGGTCGTCCGGATGGCGGGCGCCGGAGAGCACGATCTGCTCGAAGACCCGACGGTAGAGGAGCAGCAGGTCGGTGAAGACCTGGCTGAAGGCCTGGTCGGTGGTCTCGGCCAGGAGGGTGTTGCCGTTGAGGAGGGGTGGCATGTGGAGCGGCCCGCCGGGGGGCTCGCCGGAGGGCTCCGGGGTTGCGCCGTCCTCGCGCGCTTCCGCATCCTCCTCGCCGCGCGCCAGGTCGGCGGCGCGGCGGTCCACCAGGTAGAGCGTGTAGAAGAACTCGAAGTATCCGACCTTGAGGGCGTTCAGCACCTTTTCCAGCGAGTCCAGCTTCGGAAGCTCCTTGCCGTTCTCGTACTTGGAAAGCTGGCTCTTGCCGATGCCGGCCTCGCGGGCGACGCGCGCCTGGCTCTTTCCCCGCAGCTCGCGCAGGAGGCTGAGCGTCCGGCCCAGGTTGGCGAACATGGCCATGCGCGAAATGTATCGGCTTCAATGCAAGCATAAGTCCTTGAAACCAGAATACTTAGCGCCTGGACCGAGTTTCCTGATCAAGCAACGGATAGCGTACTTGCATAACGAAAATGGGCACTGCGGAGCCCGAACGCGGGATTCCGGCATGTCTTTCGGTAACTCAGCCGCCAAGCTCAGGCAAGATCTTCGCGGGGAGGCATCTCACCGCTTGCGCTTGCGGCCGGGCTTGTCGCCCCGACCCCGGGGCGATCCGCCGGCCGGCGGCTCGCCCTTCAGCTTCGCTGGCGCTGCGGGCGCGGCAGGAGCGTCCTTGGGCACCACCCGGAAGAGGACCACGAGGTCGCCGAACTCGATCGCCCCCTGTGCGACCGCGCGGGACTGGTGGAGGGTGACCTGGACGAACGATTCGACCCGGCTCACAACGTCCCGGACCTCCGCCGGCCAGTCCCCCTCCGCGGCTCCCTCTCCGCCAGCTTGGCGCTGGAGCGCCAGGGCTTCCGATTCGACCAGCTCGTAGCGGCGGAAGAACTCGCGCCGGCTCACTCCCTGGCAGTCGAGGATCTTGGCAAGCGTCGAGAGCGTCGCCTCCTGCTTGTTGTTCTCGATGCGCGAGAGCTGGCCCCGGCCCAGCTCGGCCGCCCGCCCGAGCTCCTCGAGCGTCAGCCCCCGCTCCTTGCGCAGCCGGCGGAGGGTCTCTCCGATCAGGTCGAACATTTTCACGCCGGGGAATGTATCCGGGGACCACCGCGATCGGCAAGCGTAAGTCCTTCTCCTGGAGGAATTTACGGAATTCACGTCGTTTCCGTTCGCGGTGAGTTATTTCTCCGTGAGTCATTTCTCCACGTCCATTCGCCGCCTGCACGGCAAGAAAAGGCGCTCCGCGGGAAAGACGGCCGGCAGTGTCTGCGGTAGGGCGTCCAGTGGCTTGCGACGGGGTACCCAAACAGGTTTTGCGTGCTACCCTGTGGTCACGATGGAAGCCCAGCAATGGACCGGTCCGGTGCCGGAGAGCATGGCGGAGCTCACTCGGGTGCTGATGCCTTCCCCCATCGGCCCGCTGGGGGTGGAGCTGCTGGGCACCGCGGTGACGCGCCTGGTCATCGAGCCGGCGGAGCCCGCGCGGTCGTGCTTCACGCCGCTCCACCAGATCGATGGCTCGGACTTCCTGGACGAGGTCTTCGGACGGCTCGCGGAATACTTCGCCGGCGCCCGGCGCCGGCTCGACCTGGAGTTCGACCTGGCGGCCGCCGGCGTCGGCGCCTTCGAGCGGCGCGTGCTCAAGGAGACTGCCAAGGTCCCCTACGGACGGACGCGCACCTGTCACGAGATCGCCGAGGCGGCCGGCCGGCCGGACTGCCGCCTCGAGGTGCTCGCCGCGCTGCTCGGCAATCCCATCCCCATCGTGATTCCCTGCCACCGCGTCCTCGCCGACGACGGCGGGCTCGGCGAGTACGTCGGCGGCGGCCCGCGCAAGCGCTGGCTCCTCGAGATGGAGAGCCAGGGCGCCGAGTTGATCTGAGCCTCATCCAAAGTGGCCCGCCTCCCGTAGAAAGGCATGGAGCCGGCCTCTTGCGGCGGGCCACATGCCCATGCAGATCGCGACCCCCGATCCCATCCCCCTCGCTGTCGCCCTGTTTGGCGTATATTCCGCCCAGGAGACGACGCGTTTGCTCCAGGGCGCTGAAGCTGCACCCGGCGACACCGTCCTCCTCGGGCGGATCGCCCAGGGGGACATCGAGGCCTTCCAGACGTTCTACAGCCGCTACGCCGGCCGGGTCCTGGCCTACGCCCGCCAGCTCGCCCGTGGCCGCGACCTGGCCGAGGACGTGGTCCAGGAGGTCTTCGTGGCGGTCTGGCGCCGGGCCGCGAGCTTCCGGCCCGACCGCGGAGATCCCGCCGGCTGGCTGTACACGATCACTCGCAACAAGCTCGTGGACCATTGGCGCAAGACGGGAGAGGGGGCGGAGCTGGACGAGTTGGACGAGCGCCGGCTGAGCGAGGACGAAACGCCGGGGGACCTGCGCCTGAGCGTGCGCCAGGCCCTCACCCGCATCACCCCGGAGCAGCGCCGGGCGATCGCCATGGCCTACTTCGGCGGGCTCACCTACGAAGAGACGGCCCGGCGGCTCGACCTGCCGGTGGGGACCCTCAAGTCGCGCATCCGCTCGGGGCTGAAGACCCTGCGGACCGTGCTCGAGGACCGCTGACCATGCACCCCTCTGAAGAGATCCTGCTCGCCACCGCCTCCGGCCAGGCCGACCTGCCCCACCGGGTGCTGGTGGAAGGCCACCTCGACGCCTGCGCGGCCTGCCGCGCCGTCGTGGGCGAGATCAGCGCCCCGGGCGGCGCCCTCCTCGCGAGCCTCCCCGAGGAGCGCCCCCCGGACCACGTATGGGAGCGCCTGCGGGCGCAGATCGAGGCTTCCGTACCGGAGCCCGCAGCTCCTTGCCTCTCCGGCGCCCCCCTGCCCGCAGGCGCTCTGCGGGAGCTGCCCGCCCGCTGCGAGATCCGGTGGCGGCGCCTGCCGGTCCGCGGTGCCCGCATCGCCAGGCTGCTCCGCGATCCGTTCACGGGGAGCTCCCTGTTCCTCGGCCACATGCCGCCCGAGCGGTTCTTCCCTCGCCACGTCCACCTCGGTCCTGAAGACGTGCTGGTGCTGGCCGGCGGCTACGAGGACCAGTACGGGACCTGGGAAGCCGGGGCCTTCGGCTCCTACGCTCCGGGCACCCAGCACCGGCCCCTCACCGAGCCGGACGAGGAGTGCTGGATCCTGTTCCGGCTGGAGAAGCCCAACCTCTTCACCGGCTGGCGCGGCTGGCTGCAGCGGCTCTTCATCTAGACTGTCCTGTCTATCCCAAGTCGGGCCTCGTTCGTTACCGTCTTCGCCCGCCTGTTCCAGCGCCGAGAACCGTAGAACATTGTTTTTTCGGCTCAAACATTGTTCTACGGTTTCAAACATTGTTTTTTGGCTTCAAACAATGAAAAAAGCCGCCGGAGCCTGTCCGAGCGGACCTACGCCGCGGATGCGCGGGGAACTCCCACGGCGCGGAGGAACTCCACGGCCTGCTCGACGATCCGCTCGTCGCGTAGGATCCGCCGGTGTCCGAGCCCCGCCGTGGCGATCAGGCGCGCGCCGGGCCAGGAATGGGCGAGCAGCTGCCCCTCCCGGTAGGGGACCTCCGCGTCGTCGAGGTCGTGGATGATGAGGGCGGGAGTCCTGAGATGGGGAGCGCAGACGCGGCCCGAGAACCGGGGCCAGACGTCGGGACCGAACCCCCGCTCCATGGCGCCGCGCAGCCCCCATTCGACGGGCCAGGAGAGGCCGAACTGACGGGCGAAGCCCTGTACCGCCTGGCTGGCGCGGCAGGCCGGGGCCAGGTAGACGACCCGGTCGGCCACGAGGCCGTCGCGGAGGGCCAGGGTGGTGCTAAGCGCTCCGAAGGAGTGGGCGATCACCCCGCGGAGCGGACCCAGGGCTTCCCCCACGCGGAGGACGGCTGCGGTGGTCATCGCGCCGTTGGTGCGGCGCCCCGGCGTCCGGCCATGGGCCGGCAGGTCGAAGGCGACGACCCGGTGGCCGGCCGCCACCAGCGGCGCCACGAAGGAGCCGAGCTGCGATCCCCGGCCGGACCAGCCGTGCACCAGGAGCATGGTGGGGCCCTCGCCCCAGGCATAGGCCGCGAGCCGGATGTCCTTAAAGGGGATGGAGAAGCGCTCGGCCTGTTGCAGGACCTCGGCTTCCCGCGGCGGCTCGGCATAGCGGAGCGGCGTGCAGAAGAAGCCGAAGGCGAAGCGCCCCGCGAGCGACGGAGAGATCCGGCCCAGGGTGTTCAAGCCCGTCCTCGCGAGCCGGAGGGGGAGAGGGAGAGCCTGCGCTGGAGACCGCCGGGCCGGTTGCGAGTCCCGGTTTGCACCGCCGATCCGTTCCGTACTCATCTGCGTCCTCCTTGCTTCTTACTTACCTATAAGTAAGCGGGCTGGGGAAAAAATTTACGGCTGCAACTGCCTCTTGAGCTGCTCCAGGGCCGCGTCGAAGCGCTCCGGTCCCCAGGCCCGCGCGATCTGGAGGGCGCCTTGGAGCGTCGCTCCGATCACCATGGCCTGATCCGCGGGCTCGCCGGGGAACTGGAAGACCCCCTGCTCCCGGCCCTCGGCGAGGGTCCGGGTCAGCCACTGCTGTAGGTCGACGATGAGGGCGCTGGCGGATGTCCGCATCTCTTCGGGGATGGAGTGGTATTCGGCCTGGAGGATGCCCGAGGGGCAGATCCGTCCTCCCCGCATCTTGAAGTCCAGGTAGATCTCGAAGAAGGCCTGGAGCTTGCGCCAGGGGTCCGCCTCCTCGGCGTCCAGCCTTTCGGCCCAGCGCGCGAAGCGGCGCCGATAGCGCTCGATCACGGCCACCCCCAGATCGCCCTTGGAGCGGAAGTGGTAGTGGATGGCGGCGTTCTTGACGCCCAGTTGCTCGGCGATGTGGTGGTAGCTGAAGGCGTTGAAGCCCCGTTCCTGGAGCATCGCCTCGGCAGCGTCGAGGATCTCGCGCCTGGTATCCCGGGGAACCGCCATGAACGACAGCTTACTTACTAGTCAGTCAGTTTGTCAACCCCTTCCCGGGACTCTGGTCGGCCCGCGAGAGCAGGTAGAATTTGACCCACCGGGTAAAGCGAAGTACGCTTTACCCATGCGAAGCACCGTTTCCTCCAAAGGTCAGGTCACAGTGCCCGTCGAGGTGCGGGAGCGTCTGGGGCTGATCCCCGGGACGCCGGTGGAATTCGAACTTCGGGAGGAGGGGGTCCTCCTCCGCAAGGGGATCTCTGGCAGCCATCCCGTAGACAGGGTGTGGGCGACGCTCCACCCCGGGCGCCCGGTCGACGAGATCCTCGATGAGATGCGAGGACCCCGGCCGAGGAAGACGTGAGGATCGCGGTCGATTCGTCGGTGCTCCTGGATGTCCTGACAGGCGACCCGAACTTTGGTCCGGCGTCACGGGAGGCGCTTCGCCGAGCCTACGACGCGGGCGCTCTGGTAGCTTGCGACATCGTATGGGGTGAGGTCCGTGCCCACTTCCCGGAGGAGGCCACTTTCCGCACTACGTTGGCAACGATGGGGGTGGTCTTCGAGTCGTTACGGCAGGAAGCAGCCGAGTTGGCCGGAGAGCTGTGGCGGGAGTATTGCCTGGCGGTACCCCGGCGCGACCGGGACCGTATCGTGGCCGACTTCCTCATTGGCGCCCATGCCCAGCTACAGGCAGACGCCCTTCTGAGTCGTGATCGTGGGTTTTTCGGCAGCCGTTTCGAGGGGTTGCGCCTCATCGATCCAACCGAGCGGCCTGGAGCTTAATCGAGAGGCGATCAGGGCGAGACCCCCTCCCCCACCCCTCGCCGCACCTCCTCTACGCACTGGTCGACCTGCGCCTGAAGCTCGTCCAGCGCCACGTCCCATTCCGTGAGCGTCCGCTGGAGCGGTTCGAACTCGGGGCGCGCCAGCAACTCGGCGAGCCGGGGCAACTCGTAGCGCCCCCCCGAGGCCGCGGCGCGGCGCATCGAGATCGCGAGGTTGCGCAGGTCCGTCGCCAGGAACTGGCCATGTCCCATGACGAGATCGTAGACGATCGCTGCCAACCGATGCCGAACCGCGTCCTCCGCCGCTTCCAGGCGGTCCAGGTAATTGGCAAGGTTGCCGTGCGAGATGGACCGATCCGTAAGATCGGAGAGCCGGTTGCAGACTGCCAGCGCCTGGCGCCCCAAGCCGGCGGCCTGCTCACGGTCCTCTCGTTTGTCCCACAGGTCGGCTAGTGCACCGAGGGCCCTGGCCTCCATGGGCAGATCGCCCACACCGCGAAAGACGGCCAGGCAGCCCTCGAGCACCCGCTGGGCTTCATCGAGGCGGCCGAGCCGCAGCAGTGGACCGTACCGATTGAAGCGGGTGATGGCCAACTCGTGCTCCCCTTCGCCCAACGCTCGCTTGGTCTCTTCGCTCTCGGTGAGGACGCCGAGGCAGTCCTCCCATCGCTCGAGCGCCAGGTTGGCTTCGCGAGCGATGTCCAGGCCCCCGATCAGAACCCGCGCCAGATAGACCGGATCGGGATCTTCCGGAACCGGCTCGCCCGCGCGATGCCGCTGCCACCAGGTCCGGACTTCCTGGAGACGGCTCTCGACCTCCGGCAGGGCGCGTTCCGCCCCACCCTGCATCACGTCGACGCGGAGCGCCTCGAGCTCGCTGGCGAGAATATCCACCCGCAGCGAGCCGGCTCTCACCTTGGCTCCGGCGCTTCGCAAATAGGTAGACTTCGCGTCGTCCAGACGGCCAAGGGATCTCAGCGTAATCGCCCAGTTCTGGCAGATCCAGCCCACGTCGCTCCAGTGTCCTGCCTCCTCGGCTTCGGCCTCGGCCTGCTCGTAGAACGGAAGTGCTGCATCCGGGCGACCCCCTCGGCTTAACGCGTCCGCCAGATTGGCCCGCAGGCTCCAACGGGCCTCGCCCGCCGGGACCTGCTCGACAACCCCTTCGAGCTCGGCGATCACCCGGCGCAGCAGCCGCGGGTCTCGGGTCGAGGTCACGACGCTGCTGGCAAAGGAGCCTAGCCGGTCGAAGGCCCGAGCCCGGACGAGATAGGAGAGCCCCCGCCGGCCGGCCTCCACCGCCCGATCCCGAGAGCCCTCCCCCCCGGCCATCTGGAGGGCTTCGAACGCCGCGGCGTAGCGCCCGCCATAGGCCATCCAGACCTGTTCCTCCGTCCAGTTGCCTTTCTCCTCGGAATGGCTCGCCATCCAGGCGGCGGTCCGCTCGCGGACCAGCTCATGAAGCCCGTAGACGCCCCCTTCCTCCACCGTCAGCAGCCCCGCCCCCGTTAGCTCTGCGAGCAGTGGGCCGGCCGGCGGCACGGCGGCGGCCCCATCCGACCAGACCCCCTGGATCAGCTCCTCCGGGACGGGCTCCGCAGCCAGCGTTACCAGCCAGAGGAGGCGCCGCGCGGGAGGCGAGGCACGGTGGATCAGCAGGTCCACAGCACCGACCGCCACGTCCTCCAGATAGGCGCGCTCCCGCTTGATCTCGGCCTCGGAGAGGCGGGGTGCGAAGACGTCGGGCAGACGGTCGAGTCCCCGGGTCTCCAGCTCGGCCAGGGCCTGCGCCAGGGCTTCCCGGTCGACGGCGAGGGCGCCCAACCGGGTGAGGATCAGCGGATGGCCGCGGCTCACTTCGAGGAGCCGAAGCGCCAGCTTGCGGCCGGCCTCGTCACCGAAGGCCAGACGGCGCAGGGCCTCGCTCCCCTGGAGAAACAGCATCGCCTCCGCCATCGGCAGGGGTCCCAGCGGCAGCCACAGCGCCCTCTCCGGCGCGGCGAGCGCCGCCAGCCGGTGGCGCGAGGTCACGAGAAGGCGCGAGCCGGTCCCCGGCAGGCCCTCCGCCAGATGGCGCAGGAGGCGGTCCCACTCGGGGTCTGCGCAGGCGTAGCCGTCCGTCCCTGCCACCCGCTCGAGATGCGTCTCGAAGTTGTCGAGCACCAGCAGCAGGCGCTCGCTGCGCATCGCTTCCAGCAGGTTGTCGCGCATCTGCCGCCAGCGCGCCTCGCCGCTCAGCGGCTTCCCCGGCGGGAGCCAGACCCGGGCGTTGGGATTCTCCTCGCACAGCTCGCGGTAGGCCCTGCTGTGCAAGGCGAGCCGCTCGTCGAGCCGGCGCAGGACGTCGTCCAAGGCGAGCGGCAGCGGCTTCGACTGGAAGGCGAAGACGCCGTCGAAGCGGCGATGCCAGAGGTGGATCGCCTCGGCCACCAGCGCGGTCTTGCCCAGGCCGGCCAGACCCTGGACCAGGGCCACGGCCGGCCGGCCCTCCTCCAGGCACCGGCGCAGCCGGCTCAGGGGCTCGCCACGGCCCACCAGCTCCGCGGGCCGGTCGAGCTCGCGGCTGTCCGTCAGGAGCGGCTGCGGCTGCGGCCGGCGGAAGGCCAGCGCGGCGCTGCGGCCACCGGGCGCCGGCAGAGGACCCGCGGCGCGGCCGAAGAGGAGCGGCGTGGCGTGATCGACCTCATCATGCTCGCCGGCCTGCCGATCCAGCAGCTCCCGGCGGGCCACGGAGAGCGCGCTCGCCGGCGCCTTGAGTTGGGTATCAGCGAGCAGCCGGTGGTAGAAGAGGCCGGCGAGGTCGCGGGCGTAGGCGTCGCCGACCTCATAGCGCATCGCCACCACCTGCGGCACGCCAGCGCCGAGCAGCGCGAGGGCCGTGCCGGTGTAGCCCGGCTGCTTGGCGATTAGTTGCTCAATCTTTTCCGGCTCCGGGTCGGCGTTACGCGCGCCCGCCTCCCCCTCGCGGAGGGCGGCTTCCAGCGCCGACCAGTCGCGGGCGTTGACCAGCGTGCCCGAGAGGCAGGCGCTCAGGAAGACGAGCTGGGGGATGAAGCCACCCGCCTCAGCGAAGAGGTCCACCAGGCCGGCGCCCGTCAGCCGGTCCGGCTTGCCCCCCTCGCCCAGCAGCTCCAGGAGGTTGTGATGGCCGTGGCCGCTCCAGTGCACGACGTGATAGCCGGCGGCGTCGCGGACCTTCTCGCGCAGGGCCTTGCGCGTAACGCCGTGGCAGAGGACGTCCACGGCCACCCGCCGCCGCGGCATCACCTCATCGTAGAAGAGCCCGAGGAGCTGCTCGCGCTCGAGCCGCATGGCGAGCGGGCGCGAGCCAGGCGCCTCGGCGTAGACCAGGAGCACGCGCAGCAGCTCGTCAGGACCCGGCGGAGGCGGCGCATAGGACGGGGACGCACCCGGCATCTCCATGCGCACCACGAGATTGCGTTTAAGGAGAGCGTCCTGGCCGGCCGCGGACCGCGCGATCTCCCAAGGCACCCGGGCGAACGCTGCCGCGAGGCGATCCTCCAAGGCCTCCGGCTGCCGGACCAGGAGCGACCGGTGATGGACTCCCGCGTGAAGCGCCGCCATGATCTTGGGGCCGAGGACCTCTTGCCCCAGGAAGACGCCAATCTTTGCGAGGAGATCCGCCGCCGTCGCGGGCTCATCGGTGAAGCGCACACTGTTGGCGTACGTGCGGACGAATGAGCGCGTGTCGAACAGCCCCTGCCACAGCGCCGCGCTGTGCTCCGCGAGGCGCACCTGGTTGGCGCCGAGCTGGCGGCCCTGCTCATCCGTCAGGCGGAGACGGGCGACGCCCGCGCCGGGGTCGGTGCCCACGTCGAGGACGAACACGGGGCCGGAGGTCTCGGATGCCATGGGTGCATGGGGTTGCGGTCTTTCAGATTGTACAGGAGTGGGGTTTGTATAGCCGATCGGGAGACCGTCACCTCCCTCCGGCGCCGGGAGCTGCAGGTCGGCTCCGGCCTATGCGCTGAGCGGCCTGGGCCCTACACGGCTTGCCCTTCAGGTCAAGGTGCCTGACCTTCGGGTCACGCCGCGTGCCCTTCAGGTCAAGGCCATGACCTGCGGGGCAGCCCGCGTGCCCTTCAGGTCAAGCCGCGTGACCTTCAGGTCAAGCCGCGTGACCTTCAGGTCAAGGCTGTGACCTGCGGGGCAAGCCGCGTGACCTGCGGGGCAAAGTGCCTGACCTGCAGGTCAGGGCAGGGGGAGACGGCATCCGTCGTCCGTGGGGATCGGCATTGCGAGTACACTGTGAGGATGGACGGGGAGAGGACGCCGGAGCGCGTCCCGGGACGGCAGGAGCGGAACGGCAGGCCGCCCGAGGTTTCGCCGCTGCTTCTCTCGATGTTCGGACGCTACTGCGAGCGCTATCTCGGGCGCCACTTCCACGCCGTCCGCCTCTCGAAGTCGCAGCGGCCGGACCCGGTGACGGTCCGCGGCAAGCCGCTGATCGTCTACTTCAATCACCCCTCCTGGTGGGACCCCCTGATCTGCATGCAGCTCGCGGGGCAGTTCTTCCCCGGCCGGCGGCATTACGGCCCCATCGACGCCGGCGCCCTGGGCAGGTACGGCTTCTTCGAGCGGCTGGGCTTCTTCGGCGTCGAGCCCGGCACGGCCCGCGGCGCGCGGCGGTTCCTCGACGTCTCCCAGCAGGTCCTCGCGCAGCCGGACACCGCCCTCTGGCTCGCCGCCGAAGGGCGCTTCACCGATCCGCGCGAGCGTCCCGTGCGGCTGCGCTCGGGGATCGGCCACCTGGCTTCCAGGGTGCGCCAGGCCGTGCTCCTGCCGCTCGCCCTGGAGTACCCGTTCTGGGAGGAGCGGTTCCCGGAAGCGCTGGCCCGCTTCGGCGAGGAGATCCCCGCGGGCGACGCCGACCTCGACCCGGGCGACTGGACGCCGGTCCTGGAGGACCGCCTGGAGTCGGCGCTCGAGGCGCTCACCGCCGAGTCGCTCGCGCGCGATCCGGCCCGCTTCGAGGTCCTGGTGGACGGCAGCGCCGGGGCGGGCGGGGTCTCCGGCGCGTGGCAGCGCCTGAAGGCCCGCTTCAAGGGGGGTAGCGGGGAGGATAGGTCAAATTGAAGGCGCGGCGCCTCCCCGCCCGGGCATTGATGCCCGGGCGGACCCTCACGCCGCCCGCCGCACCGTCTCCGCTCCCTGCGGCCACTCTCCCCTGAGGAAGGCGTCGGCCGCCGGGAAGAACGCCTTCGGGCGCTCGATGTAGGGGTGGGCGCCGGACCCGTCGATCGCCAGGAAGCGGGCGTTGGCGGCCCAGGCCGCCCACTCCCGCGAGGCTTCCACGGGCACCAGGTCGTCCGTCCCCTGCATCACGAGGAGGGGCATGCGCAGCCTGGCCAGCCGCGGGCGGAAGTCCCAGTCCTCCATCTTGGGGACGATGTGGTTGAAGTAGACCGTCATCGTATGCTGCGGCCACTCGTTGGGGAAGCAGCAGATGTCATCCAGGGGGAAGCGCGAGGCCGCCGCCAGCTCGCCCATCTGGGCGGGCAGCAGGAAGTAGTTGAACCAGGCGCGGCAGAAGGCCACCGGATCCTCGCGGTCCACCCCCTCGCGCCGCATCTCCTCCAGGCGCGGGACCCCGGGCGGGAAGGTCAGCTCCTCGGCGGTGGGCGTCTCCTGCACCCACTCGCCCGGCTGGCGCGGCGTGATCGGGCAGACGAGCAGCATCTTCTCCACCCGTCCGGGGTTCTCTAAGGCGTAGAGGGCGGTGACCGCCGCGTGGTAGAAGGAGCCGAGCAGCGACATCCTCTCGAGCCCGAAATAGCGCCGCACGGACTCCAGGTCGGAGACGTCGTCCTCCAGGCTCAGGTACCGGCCGTCGGTGACGGTGCTCGACCGGCCGCGGCTGCGCGGGTCGTAGAAGATGAGGCGCCGCCCTTCCGCGAGCGGCTGCAGCAGCTCCGACAACCAGTTGGCGTTGGGGATGACCACCGTCTCCGGCCCGTCTCCGAGGACGTGGTAGTACAAGTGGAGCCCCCGCCGGATGAACGCGAACCCTTCGCTGCTCTGCATCGGCCGGATGCTATCGGAAGGCGCGGCCCCTCACCACCCCGGCCCTCCTTCACGTTCTCGCCACCGCCGCCTCCACCGGGACCTCGACCTCGAAGATCCGGAACGGGGGGCGGTCGGGCCAGGTGTGCCGCAGGAGCTGGATGCTGACGTTGTAGACCGGCACGCCGTGGGCCGTCTTCCCCTCCGGCTGCCCGCGGTGGGCGTGGCCGTGGAAGACGGCGTTGACGGGATAGCGGGACAGCGGCTCCTCCAGGCGGCTGGAGCCGAGGAAGGGGAAGATCTCCAGCGGCTCGCCCTCCACCGTCTCCTGGACCGGCGAGTAGTGGAGCACGGCGATGCGGGGCCTGCCGCGCAGCCGGGCGAGGGCCGACTCGAGCTTCAGGGCCTCGTCCACCGCCTCGCGGACGAAGTGCTTGATGATGTCCTCCCCCCAGGGGCCCAGGGCGCGCCGGCCGAACCCGCCGCAGAACCCCTTCACGCCGGCGAAGCCGACGCCCTTGACCTCCGTGGCGTCGCCGTCGAGCACCCGGATGCCGCTCTCGCAGAGCACGCGCTTGACCTCCTCCTGCTTGCCGCCCTCGAAGTCATGGTTGCCGAGCACGGCGATCACCGGGATGGTCACCGCGGCGTGGATCTCCCGGGCGAGGTCGTGCGCCTCCTCGACCAGCCCGTGGTCGGTCAGGTCGCCGCAGAGCAGCAGCACGTCGCTCTCCCGCCCGGCCGCCGCCAGCACCTCGCGCACCGACGGCTCGGGCGAGCGCGTGTAGTGAAGATCGCCGAGCGCGGCGATGCGCACCGTTCCGTTGTGCTGGGTCATCGCATCCTCCCCTCTCGCCCGGCCCAGGCTTCAAGACACGTGCCAGACCGCGGATTGGTACGCCTCTTGCTCTTCCGGAAGGGCCTCAGACGGGAGGCTCCGATGGCCCTGGCCGCAACTCCGACGCAACCTCAACTGAGCGAAGAGACGATCGCGTTCTATCGCCAGGCCATGCGCGCCCTGGAGGAAGGCGGCGTGCCGTTCCTGGTGGGCGGCGCCTACGCCTTCGCGCGCTACACCGGCATCGAGCGGCACACCAAGGACTTCGACGTGTTCGTCCGCCCCCGCGACTTCGACCGGGCGCTCGACGCCCTCGGCCATCAGGGCTGGAAGACCGAGCGCACCTTCGATCACTGGCTCGGCAAGGCCTATCGCGGCGAGGACTTCGTGGACGTGATCTTCAGCTCGGGCAACGGCGTCGCCCGGGTGGACGAGCTCTGGTTCGAGCGCGCCGTCGAGGGAGAGGTCTTCGGTCGCCCGGCCCGGCTGATACCTACCGAAGAGATGATCTGGTCGAAGTCTTTCATCATGGAGCGCGAGCGCTTCGACGGCGCCGACGTCTCCCACCTGCTCCACGCCCGCGCGGCCGACCTCGACTGGGATCGCCTGCTCCGGCGCTTCGACCCCAACGGCGGCTGGCGCGTGCTGCTCGCCCACCTGGTCCTGTTCGGCTACATCTACCCGGGCGAGACCGCGCGTATCCCCAGCCGGGTGATCGAGACGCTGGCCGACCGGCTGCGGCGGGAGACCGCCGCGCCCCCCGCCGAGGAGGACGAGGGGCTCTGCCGGGGGACGATCCTCTCCCGCTCGCAGTACCTGATCGACATCCTCGGCTGGGGCTATCGCGACGCCCGCGAGCGGCCGGACGGCAACATGAGCGCCGAGGACATCGAGCGCTGGACGACCGCCGCCGAGAAGGACGGCGACGTCTCCCAGCTCCAGGCCCTGGAGAACGGCTGAGATCACCCGCCCGGCTCCCAGCCGGGCGGCGCCATCTCGAAGCCGGCGAACTCGAAGGCCGGCGCCACGGTGCAGCCGGCGAGCGTCCACTCCCCGAGGCTGCGCGCCGACTGCCAGACCCCGGCCGGCACCACTGCCTGCGGCCGCTCGCCCGCCGCGAGGTCCGGACCGAGCCGCACGGCGGAGCGCTGCCGGCCGTCCGCGGACAGGGCCAGCTCCAGGGGCGCTCCGGCGTAGTGGTGCCAGACCTCGTCGGCGTCCACCCGGTGCCAGGCCGAGACCTCGCCGCGCCGCAGCAGGTAATAGATGGCCGTCGAGGCGCCGCGCCCGCCGTTCGCAGAAGGCCGAGACGGCGCGCGGAAGGTCTCACGGTAGAAGCCCCCCTCGGGGTGCGGCGCGAGGCCGAGGAGCCGCACGACCTCCTCGGCCGAGAGCGGATCTCCTTTCACGGGAGGCCCGCCTTTACGGGGAGATCCGGTAGCGGATCGTGACGCTCGCCTCGACGCCCACCTGCCCGGCCGCGACCGGGGTGTCGGCCGCGGCGAGCTCCGCCACGGCCCGGCCCTTCAGGTACGGCGGGTACGGAGGTGGGGAGATGGAGACGCCCCCTTCCGCGACCTCGAGGATCTCGCCCAGGCGCAGCCCCAGGGCTTGGGCCAGGGTCTGGGCCTTGGCGCGGGCCTTCTTCGCGGCGTCGGCGAGCGCCTGGGCCCGCGCCGCCTCGTCGTTGCGCAGTCCGAAGCTCACGCCGTCCAGGGTATTGGCCCCGGCGCCGAGCCCGGCGTCGATGACGGGGCCGACCTTGGTCAGGTCTTCGACCCGCACGGTGACGGTGTTGTTGGCCTGGTAGCCGGTGATCCGCGGCGCCTGCTGCTCCTCCTCTCCCCGCCGGCCCTGCGAGTACAGGGGCGACAGCGAGAGGCCGGAGGTCTGGATGTCCTCGGCTTTGATCCCCAGCTTGCGGATCGCCTCCAGCACGGCGCCGGCCGCCCGGTTGACCTGGTCCTGGGCGGCGCGGGCGGTGGGAGCCTGGGCGATCACCCCCAGGCGCACCATCGCCTCGTCGGGAGCGACCCGCGCCTCCCCCGTTCCCGACACGGTCAAGACGGGGACGACATCCATATCCTTCTCCTCTCCCGCCGGCCGCGGCGCCTGCGCCGCGAGCGGCGCCGCCAGGGCGAGGGCGATTCCGGTGGTCATGATTGCTTTGCGCATCCCGTTCCTCCTTGCAGCCTCCCAGTATATAGATACGAAAACCCCCGCCCGGCGGTCCAAGCCGGGCGGGGTGGACAGCGCAGAAGGGACTTCACTAGCGCCTGGGCTCGTCGGTTCTGGGGGTCTTTCCGGCTGCGGATGGTGCGCCCGCCGCAACCTCTTGGGCCCAGAGATCGATGGCACGGATCTGGGCGCGGATCTGGAGGAGAGCCCAGAGACCGAAGATGAAGCTGAGCAGGGCCAGGATGGCCGCAGCCAGACAGTAGCCCAGGAAACCCGCAATGGCGGCAGCGAGGGCCAACCCGATGCTGATCGGCTGCGGAGGCGGCAGCGCCATGATGGGTTTGGGGGGAGGATAGGACGGTACGACGGATCCACGTGAGGGTTCACTCATGGTGTCCCCTCCAATTCCGAATGAGCGTTTTTCATTTTGCCCTCCTCGTAGGCGGACGTTTCCTGTTATCAGGCGTCGGAAACCATTTGAAGTTACAGCCGGCCTCCTACCGGGGCTCTCCCAGAAGGACGAAGGGAGCCCAGTAGGAGGGATGTGCGTAGGTCCCCCGGGAGATCATGGCAAGCTTCGCGGTCTGCAGAGCCTTCGCCTTCTCCTGCGGACGACCGAGATTTTTGTAAAAATCCAGCATCAGGTCGGGCGTCGGGCCGTCGACGACGTTCCAGAGGCTCACCACCAGGCTGGGGACCCCCGCATAGAAGAAAGCCCGGGAGAGCCCTATCAGACCCTCTCCCGTCACCTCTTTCCCGAGGGCCGTCTGGCAGGCCGAGAGGACGGCCAGATCCGCGGAGAGCTTCAGGTTGAAGATTTCGGGAACTTGCAGGAATCCGTCCTCTCCGGCCCGTTCTGCCAGGACCAGGGCCGAATTCTCCGGATGGAACTCGTCGATCTTCGCGTGAGTTGCAAAGTGGAGGAGGCGGGCGCTGGCCACGGCGGGATTGCGCGTCACCGAATCCTCGTTTGCCTCCGGGCCGACGATGCTCAGGGCCGCTCCGGGATAGAGTCCCACGATCTCCGAGACCTCCTTCAGGGACGCCGGCAGGGGCTCGAAGCTCCAGCGGTTCGCGACTGGAGCCAGGGAGGCGCCCCGCGTGGCTTTCTGGCTCTTTACCTTGCTTCCAGGGATGGCGAAAGGAGCGAAGGCCACCAATTGCTTCCGGTCTGCCGGAAGGGGTTCCTGGCGCGGCTCGCGCAAACCGGCGAGCACGCTGGCGGAAGGGACGTAGGCGATCGAGTGGCGGCGCAGGAGATAGGGGAGATCCCGATACGAACGTCCCCCGGCCGGCTCGACGAGGAGCGCTTCGAAGGGGACGTAGTAGAGGGCTCCGTCCGGGACGATGAGCAGGTCGGGCTTGCCGGCCAGTGCTCCAGAGGCGGGCTCCAGAAGGTCTCGATAGAGCTGAAAGGCCAGGTCCAGGTAATCCTGCCGGGTGAAGAGACTGTCGCGCTCCAGCGCCACTCGCAGTCGCTGCACCCGCTTCGTGATCTCCTCGGCAGCGAGCAGATCGTAGGCGCTGATCTCCTGGCGCGTGACTACGAAGAGCGTCGAGCGCTTCTCGCCGAGAGCGTACTCGAGCAGAGCGGTCTTTTCGTCCAGGAGGTTCTGGATCTGGTCCAGCTTCAGAGGAATCGGATAGCGGACGTCGGCGTACCGTTTGTTCCGGGCGCGGATCTCCAGATCGAGTTGCTCCCGTTGCTGATCCAGTCGGCGGAGCTCGTCCTGCAGCGTCTGGATCCGCTCCGGCCTTTCGTTGCCGGCTCGCAGCGCGAGTTGTGCCTGGGAAACCTTGATGGAAATGTCCTCCTCCCTCTGCCGGAGATCGGGGGCCAGTCCCTGGCTGACGTCGATCCGGCCCTCCGCCAGGAGGTCGAGGAGCCCTCTCGCCCGAGCCCGCTCGCTCGTCTCCAGGGCCTGGGCCCTGTACTCTCCCGGATGGCCCCGATCGAGCTGCAGGAGCACGTCGATCTTGAGATCGTAATAGGTCCGCTTGGCGGCGGAGAACCCGATGCGGAGCCGGTCGCCCGGGACGTTCCGGCGGGTCGACTCGACCCCTTGGACAGCCTTCTCGATATCGATGAGGGCCTCTTGCAGGCGGCCCTGGTCCCGGCGCAAGAGGGCTCGCCGCAGATGAGCCAGGGAGACGGCGCTCTGGTAGCCGATGCTGTTTCCCAGCGCGATGGCGTTCTCCAGATTCTCGACCGCCCGATCGGCCTGACCGAGCCTGGCGTAGGCTGATCCCAGGGCCAGCAGGGTGGCCGTCCGTCTGGATGGGTTGCGGGCTTCCTCGGCAAGGACGAGAGCCTTCTCCAGGGCCGAGATGGCCTCGCCCGGCCGGCCCAGCTCGATCTGCACCAGCCCGATGGAGTGGAAGACGTTCCAGGGCGCCTGGGGCAGCGCCTGTCGAGCCTTCTGGTACTCATCGAGGGCTGCCTGGAGATCCCCCATCTGCTGACGCGCCCGCCCGATGCCGACCCGTGCGATCACTTCGTTTTCGAGGTCGCCGGCGGCATGGTAGGCCTCCCGTGCGAGCCGGTAGTTCTCCAGGGCCTCTTCCGGGTTTCCCAGTTCCGTATAGAGGTTGCCCATGTTGGACCGGATCATCCCGGCATCCTTGAGAAGGATTCTCTCGGCGACGCGAGTGTACAAGTCGAGCGCCCGCTGGAACTGGCCCTCGTTGTGATACAGGACCGCCAGGTTGTTCTCGATGTAGGCCTCGGTCCTGACGTCCCCGCCCTGACGGCTGAGCTCCAGGCCCTTTTCCCAGATCTCCCGCGCACCGGGACGACCGAGAAAGTAGTGACAGGCCCCGAGACTGCTCAGCGCTTGCGCCTGCAGGGCGAAATCTCCCGAGGCCTCGGCGAGCGGAATGGCCTCCTGAACGGTTCGCATCTCGGCTTCATAATCCTGCTGGCGTTCGTAGACGATGGCCAGATTCTGGAGCGCGGCAGCCTGTTCATAGGGATTGTCCATCCGCTGCCAGATCTCGCGAGCGCTCTTGTAGAGGTCGCGGGCCTTGTCGTACTGGGCGAGCTGCCGGTTGTAGTAACCCATGCTGGACAGTGCCCTGGCCTCTCCTTCGGCCAAGCCGCTCTCCCGCGACCGTTCCTGGGCCTGCTCGAATCCGGCCAGGGCTTCCCTGGCATGCCCCTGATTGCCCTGGAGGCTGGCTCTCTCGAGGAGGGTCTCCACCTCGCCGCGGGCGTCTCCCGCCGCCTGCCATGCGGTCAGCGATTCCGCGAGGAGAGCCTCCGCCCGGCGCCTCGGCTCCTCGCCCTTTTGGGAAAGGAGCCGCCGGGCCTCGGCTAGAGCCTTCGCGCCGCGCACCCGAGCCTCATCTCCGGAGGCGGCGGGCCGGAGTTCCCGGACTCGGATGGTGAATCGCTTCGAGAGCCCCTGGACCTGTGGGGCGACGAACTCGAGCCGGCAGGTGCCCCCGCGGTCCGCGATCGCGGCCAGGAGCTGGGGGGCGGGGCCTCCTCCCGCCGCCATCACCTCGCCGCTGGGGCTCACGAGGCGCGGCGACAGATCCGTGTCCCGCTGCAAGACCTCCAGGGAGAGGAAGGTCCCGGCGTCCAGTTGGACGTTGAACGATAGGCTCTCTCCGCCGTGGATCTCGCGCTCCAGGGAGGCGCCCGGCGTCAGGAAAAGAGTCTCGGCCGCGAATACCTCTGCAGGACGGCTCCCCCCGTCCAGACCAGAACCCACGGTCATCAGAGCCACCAGCAAGGAGGAGCTCGGAATGAGCAGTCTGGAGAGTGCGGAAAGGGCGGTCACGGCAGATCCGACCTGCTTCCATTCTATCCCACCGTCACACCGGAGCCACCTGCGAACAGATAGAATGTCATCTATGGCAACGGACGACCAGGAGATGGTCGCCCGCTTTCTGAGGGGCGAGAGAGAGGCCGTAGGAACCGTGGATGGTTGGATCTCGCGTGCCGCCTGGCCGTACCAGCGACGGCTCGCCGACCGCTGGGAGGACGTCCTCCAGGATGTCCGGCTCGAGGTGACGCGCCTGCTCGGACAGGGGAAGTTTCGAGGCGAGTCCAGCCTGCGGACCTATCTCTGGCGGGTGGTGAGCCACACCTGCCTGGACCAGCTTCGGGCCCAATCCAAGTGGAAGTGGGCCGACCTCGAAGCCCTGGACCGGGAGGACGGCCCTGCCGGGGTGGTGCAGGCCCCCGCTTCCCTTGGGGAAGACAAGGATCTGCTGCTCCGCGTTCTCGAGCGGGTGCCGCAGGAATGCCGGGAGATGTGGCGCATGATCGTCGCCGGCCTCTCCTACCGCGAAATGAGCCTCAGGATGAACGTCGCGGAAGGGACGTTGCGGGTACGCGTGCTCCGGTGTCGGGAAAAGGCGACGGCCCTGCGGCAGGAGCTGCTCGGCGGCGAGCCCGGCGACGGGCGTAACATCGGTGCCCTAAAATCGCCTAAGAGAAGTGGAAAGGCGAAAACTGATGACCTGTGACCAAGCCATCGAATTGCTTCCCTGGTTGTTGAACGGAACCCTTGACGCCGGGGAGCACGACGCGGTTCGGCTCCATGTAGACACCTGTGAACGCTGCCGGGAGGCTCTGGCCGAGACCCGGGAGGCTGGGTCCGTGTTCGCGCAGCACATCCCCAGCCACGATCTGGTGGCCCTGGCCTGGGGAGAGACTCCTTCCGGAGTCGATGCCTCCGTCGCGGAGGTGCACCTGGCTTCGTGCCCCCAGTGCGCAGCCGAGCTGGAGCTGGCGCGGATGAGCCGGCGCTTGGAGGAGGAGGATAACGTCGCCCTTTTTCCTCCATTGAAGCGGCGGCCGGAGACCGCCACGGGCTCCCGACGCTGGCGCGCCGCCGCCCTGGCCGCGAGCCTTACGGGAATCATCGCTCTGAGCGGCTGGATCTACGAATTCCAGCAGTCGAGCGATCTCGCTACCCAATTGGCCCGCGCCCAGGCTCCCGCGAAGTCCCCGGCGACCGCTCAGCCGCAGGCTCCAGCCGGTGAGACCTTAACCCGGCTGGAGAACCAGGTGAAGCAGTTGCTGAGTCTCCAGCAGGAGAACGAAAAGAAGGCCGCGGAAGCCCAGGCCCAGGTCGCCCAACTCGCGAAGGAGCGTGAGGCCCTGGCCCGGCCGCAGGCCACCGACATGGTCGAGCTCCGCGATGTCGTACGGAATGGGGAGACCGCGGAGGCAACGGTGCCGCGGGACCGTTCCGTGATTCTCCTGCTGCCCGCGGGAGGCGACGGGGCCTCCGGCGAGCGCCAGGCTGAGATCGTGAACCGCTCCGGCAAAGTCATCTGGAAAGCGAGCGGACTCCCCGTGACGGAGGGCTTCCACTCCATCCTCCTGCCCGCGGGCTCTCTGGAGCCGGGCCGCTACACTCTGCGGATCTCCGGCCGTGAAGGGAGCTTGACCTTCAAAGTCGTCCCCTAGCGCCCCACCTCCCGCGCCGCCGCGCCGTGAATCGCCAGGGTGGCCGGATCCTGGAGGAAGGCGGCGACGCCGAGGTCCTCCGTCTTCCAGCGCTTGTCGAGGCCGAGGACGACCTCGCCCGACTTCTCCGCGCCGGCCGCCGCGGGCAGGGTGAAGGCCTTCTCAAACCGCCGCACCACCCGGTCGTTGCGCAGGACGCGGGAGGAGTTCTCCCCCGCCTTGACCTCCGTCGAGAGGCCGCTCTGGTAGACGGCCACCCAGAGGTCCAGGTTCCCCGAGCCCGCCGCCTTCGCGAGCTTCGCCCCCACCTTGACCCGCAGGTGGCCGTCCGGCGTCGGCGGATCGACCGCCAGGCTCACCCGGCCGGCTGGCTCCGCGGCGAGGGCGTCTTCGATCCGGTCCATCACCGCCCCCTCCTGGGAGCCCACGCACTCGGCGCGGCCGTTGACGACCACCTGGGGCGTGTAGATGCGGTTGCTGTGGAAGGCGCGGGCGGCGTAGAGCCGCTGCCGCTCCGACCAGCGGGACGAGGAGTAGGGGTCCGTCCAGCCGATGTAGTTCCAGTAATCCACGTGGAACGAGAGCGGGATGACCTTGCTCTGATAGCGGGGGTCGCGGGCGATCTTCGAAAGGAGCCGGTCCGCGGGCGGGCAGCTCGAGCAGCCCTGGGAGGTGAACAGCTCGACCACGGCCGTCCGGCCGGCGGCCACCTCGGGAGCCTTCCCGGCCTCTCCGGCGCCCCCACGTGGAGCGAGGACGGCCAGGACCAGGGCCAGGAGCAGGAGTCGGAAGATGGGGTTCATGGCAGACCTCCGTGAGTCCTTCGCATTCGAGGAGAATACGGATGCAGGGAGTGCGCCGGCTTGCAGAGACGCCTCTGAAACGCTTTCCGTCCCCTCGTCACCCGGAGGGTGGTAGGATTGTCCTTCAGTCACCACGGAAAGGGGTCGCCATGGAGTATCTGCGCTTAGCCTTCTTCATTTTCGTGATCTTCCTGGGGGTCTTCTTTCTCTACGTCATCCTCGCCCGCATGCTCCGCAAGAAGGCAGGACCGGACGAGGCCCTCATCGTCTACGGCCGCAGGAAACTCCTCGGTGAGAAGGTCAAGGACGAGAAGGGGGTGACGGAGGGGTTCCGCATCGTCCGCGGCGGCGGCACCTTCGTCTTCCCGGCCTGGGAGCAGTACAAGATGCTCTCGCTGCGGATGATGACGCTGGACATCGACCTCCAGCACGTCTATACGAGCCAGGGCATCCCCATCAACGTCAAGGCCGTGGCCCAGGTCAAGGTCAAAGGGGATGTCGAGCACATCCGCAAAGCGGCGGAGGGCTTCCTCGGCGTGCCGCCCGAGCAGGTCCGCTCGACCATCCAGGAGACGGTCGCGGGCCACCTGCGCGGCATCATCGGCACCCTCACCCTGGAGGAGCTGTACAAGGACCAGAAGCGGTTCCAGGAGAAGGTGCGGGACGAGGCCCACTTCGACCTCGAGGGGATGGGTTTCGAGTTCAAGTCCTTCGTCTTCCAGGCCATCCAGGACTCCGAGGGCTACCTCGACTCGCTCGGCCAGCCGAAGATCCAGGAAGCGCTCAAGAACGCCCGCATCGCCACCGCCATCTCCGACCGCGACGCCAAGCTCGAGGAGGAGGCCGCCCGCCAGCAGAAGGAGCAGAAGCGCTTCGGGGTGGATACCGAGATCGCCGACGCCGAGAAGGCCCTGTCGCTCAAGAAGGCGTCCATCCAGAAGGAGGTCGACGTGGCCAAGGCGCAGGCGGTCAAGGCCGGCGAGATGGAGATCAAGGTCCAGGACATCACGATCGCCGACAAAGAGGTCGAGCGCCGCAAGCTCGAGCTCAACGCCACCATCCGCGAGCAGGCGGACGCCAAGAAGTACGAGGCCGAGCGGTTGGCCGACGCCGAGCAGTACCGCGTCGAGCGCCAGGCCGCGGCGGAGCGCAAGCGGCGCGAGGAGGCGGCGCAGGCGGTCAAGGCCGAAGGCCTCGCCAAGGCCGAGGCCGAGTCGGTGATGCGCAGGAACATCGGTCTCGCTGAGGCCGAGGCGATCCAAGCCAAGGGCGAGGCCGAGGCCGAGGCCCGGCGCCTGCTCGCCGAGGCCCTCAAGCTCTACAACGACGCCGGCCTCTCCATCGAGGCCCTCAAGGTGCTGCCCGAGATCGCCGCCGCCATCTCCGAGCCGCTGTCGCGCGCCGGGGCGACGACGATCATCAGCCAGGGCAACGGGCACGAGGGCACCGGCGCCGCCAAGCTCAGCCAGGACGTGGTGCAGGTCCTCTCGCAGCTCTCCCCCATCATGGAGCAGCTCGCCGGGGTGGACCTGAAGCGCTTCCTCCAGGACGTCTCGAAGCTCCCCTCAGCGGTGACGGAAGGGCTCGTGCGCGTCGAGCCGCAGCCTCCCCGGCCGGCCAAATCCTGAGGTAGGCCGCCGTGCAGCCGCCATCCACCCTGCCCGAACTGATCGATCAGCTCGGGCGGACCTACTCCCCCTTCGAGCGGCTGAAGATCCTCGGCCGCGCCTGGGTCCTGCTGCGCAACATGACGCCCGAGCAGCGGATGATCGTGGCCTCCCAGCTCGGGCTGGACTATGCCGACGAGGTCGTGGAAGCCATCGCCAAACGGAGCGGCCAGCAGGCGTCACCCGCGCTCCTGTCCATGATCGAGAACGCCCAGGTGAAGGGAACGGCCCACCTGCCCGAGCTGATCGCCGACCTGCGCGATCCGAAACGGCGGACCGAGCGGCTGCGGCAGGGGACCAAGGCCGTCCTGGATGGTGCCGAGGGCGCTCTGGAGGGAGGCACGCCCGAGGTCCCCTGGCTGCCGCCCGCCGCCGCGGCTCAGCCGGCGGCTGCCCCGAAAAAGCGGCCCACTCCGGTTCCCGCCGCGCCGCGGCCCCAGGCTCCGCCGCCTTCCCAAGCCGCCGCCGCTCCGGCACCGGCCGCACCGAAACCGGCAGCCCCACCGCCGCCTGTCCAGGTTCCGGCACCCGTCGCCGCCGCTCCGGCATCGGCCCCGGCCCCGCCGCAGCCCGCGCCCCCACCTCCCGCGGTGAAGGCGGTGCCGCCTCCGGAGCCCGCGCCTGTCGCGGCCGCACCCCCTCCGCCACCGAAGCTTCAGCCGGCACCGGTTCGGCCCGCCGTCTCAGAGGCCCCTCCGGCGCCGGTCCGGACCGCTGGGGGCGGCGTGCTCGCCGCTCGGCTGGCCGAAGCCTCGTCGGTGACCGAGAGATTCCACGTCCTCCGGCGGCACGTGGGGGAAGCGAAGAAGCTGCCGGCAGAGGATCTGCGCTCCGTCCTGGAGTCCTTTCCGGACGGCTGGGCCCGCCGACGCGCTCTCGTGGCCCTGCTGCGTTCCGGCGCGCCGGGTTCCATGCCGGACGCTCTGGCGCTCGTCCAGACCCTGGGATCGGAGCGCGACCGTCTCTGGTGCCTCGGCACCCTCGCGGACCATCAGCCTCTCGCAGCCCAAGACCGGGATGCCCTGCTCGCGGTGATCGTGTCGCCAACGGCGCGGCGGCGACTGGGTGTCCGGCTGGACAAGAGATAAGAGGCTCGGTTAGCTCTCCTTTTTGCAGCCTTTGACTACCTGGGCCGGCTTGCCCTGGATGAGCCGGACCGTGCAGAGCTCAGTCTGCTTCGTGTCGAAGAAGCTCACGGTGAGGGAGCTTGCGTCCGCTTCCAGCGCCGAGAACCCGGCCGTATCGCCCACCCCCCAGACCAGCCGCTCTCTCTGGTCGCTCAGCGGCCGCAGGTCGTGGCCGCCCGCGCCCGACACGAAGAACTCGACCCCGCCGTCGGGCTTCAGGTACTGCATATCGTGGTCGTGGCCGGCGATGTAGACGTCGGCGCGGTTCCTCAGGACCGGGAGGATGGTTTCGAGGATGGGCTTGTTGTTCTTGTGCTGTCCGGCGGAGTAGGCGGGATGGTGGCCGTAGACCACCTTCCAGGTGGACTTGCTGGCGTCGAGCTGAGCCTTGAGCCAGTCCCTCTGGAGCTTGACGGGGTCCCGATCCCGATCCTCCCGCCACTCCCGCATGATCCAGTCCGTGTCGAGCACGAAGAACTGCACCGGGCCGGCAGTGTAGGTGTAATAGGAAGCCGGGAAGCACCAGCTCTTGCTGCGTTGCGAGTAGATCGCCTCGGCGATCGGGCTCGCCGGGTTGTAGTAGTCGTGGTTGCCGAGGGAGACGTAGAGGCGGATTCCGAGCCCGCCATACATTCCCTCCCAGTTGCTGGCCCACCGGGGGTCCGTGGGTGTGGGCAACCCTGTCTGGTAGAAGTTGTCCCCGAGCGTGATCCCGAAGTCGAAGCGCTTTTTCTTGTGGTTCTCGGCGATCGCGTCCGCCACGGCCTTCTGCCTCGAGCCCCCATCGCCGTAGTCGCCGAAAGCCAGGACCCGCACGCTCTCGCCGGCCGGCTTGATGGCGGGCGGGCGGGTGGGAGGCGGGGGCGGGAACATGAGCGTCTCACAGATGTCGATGGCCTGCGAGCCAGCCCCGGCCGGAGTGGCGTCCGCCGTGGTAGCCGTCGCGGGGGACGGATTCCTGGCTCCGGGAGTCGAGCTGCACCCGAAGATCCAGACTACAGCGAGAATGACGGCGATCAGGGACGTCCCTTTCCTCATCTTCAACCCTCCTGAGGAGATACGACGGTTTCAAGGATCGACGGAACCGCCTCGGAATTCTTCCGCAGAGCGTGCTAAATTTCCAATCTGGAATCGTACCCGCCCGGCGGGTTGCATCTGAAAGGAGAGACGATGAGGCGTATAGGAATGTTCTTGTTCGCAGCAACCCTCGCGGCCGCCGCCCTGGTCAGCGGTCCGTCAAAGGCCGAAGCGAAGCGCTGCCTTGAGCCGGCTTGCTTCGCCTCGCCGGGCTGCTGCTACGACTGGCAGTGCGACTCCTGGTGCGGCGGCACGGGGCTCGGCTGGTGCCAGGGGAGCAACGGGATCTACGGCGGCTGCTGCGCCTGCGTGGGCTGAGCGCCGCGGGGACTAGGCCTTTCGGGATAGGTCCTCGGCGACGCCAGCCGCTAGACTCCTCCTGCGGGACCACAAACCGGACCTTGTCAGGAGGACTCATGACTCTCTCTCCAGGCCTCTCCCAGATCGGCCAGATCGCCGTGACCGCCCACGACCTCGACCGGGCGGTCGCCTTCTACCGCGACGTTTTGGGACTGCGGTTCCTCTTCCAGGCGCCGCCGAAGATGGCCTTCTTCGACTGCGGGGGCGTCCGGCTGATGCTGGGCGTCCCCGAGGAAGCCGAGTTCGACCACCCCAGCTCCGTCCTCTACTACAAGGTGGACGACATCCACGGCGCCTGGGCGGCCCTGCGCGAGCGCGGCGCCGACCTCCGCAGCGAGCCGCACCTCGTCGCGAAAATGCCGGACCACGAGCTGTGGCTGGCCTTCTTCAAGGACTCCGAAGGGAACACGCTGGCGCTGATGAGCGAGGTGCGGAGCTAGCCCGGATTTCTCACAGTAGCTGTGGAAAAGGGCTGCCTCCAGTGGTATAAGTGCTGTGCCACCAGACACTTGAGCCACGACAGGAGGGCAGCCCTATGACGACAGACTGTATTCCTCAACAGCTTGAGTTGCAAGGGTTAAATCGGCGGACGGTGGTGGGTTGCTTCGATGGCGGGACGCTGACGTCGGATGGCGGAGTGGTGTTGTTGGGTGAGGTGGAGCGCCAGCGGGGGATTCTGCGGCAGTTCGCGGCCTGCTTTCGAGATCGGCGCCATCCGGGGCTGGTCGAGCACAGTGTGGAGGAGTTGGTGCGCCAGCGCGTGTTGGCACTGGCCTTGGGCTACGAGGATCTCAACGATCATGACGTGCTGCGGAGCGACCCGTTGCTGGCCACGATCGTGGGGAAAGCCGATCCGACGGGGCAGGACCGTCTGCAGGAGCAGGACCGGGGCAAGCCGCTGGCGGGCAAGAGCACCTTGAACCGCCTGGAGTGGGGTGCGGTAACCCAGGACCGTTACCGCAAGATTGCGGTGGATACGGCGGCGGTGGATCGGTTCTTTGTGGAGGCGTTCCTGTCCGCCCATGAGCAAGCGCCGTCGCAGATCATTCTCGACCTGGACGCCACCGACGATCCTCTCCATGGCCAGCAGGAGGGCCGTTTCTTCCACGGCTACTATGGAGAGTACTGCTATCTGCCGCTGTACATCTTCTGCGGTACGCATGTGCTGTGCGCCCGTCTGCGGGAGTCGAATCAGGATGCCTCGGCGGGCGCGGTGGCCGAGGTGGAGCGCATTGTGTCCCAGGTTCGCAGTCGCTGGGGTCAGGTGCGGATCATTTTGCGTGCGGACTCGGGATTTGCCCGCGAGGAGCTGATGTCGTGGTGTGAGCATCACCGCGTGGACTACGTCTTTGGGCTGGCTCGCAATGCCCGGTTGCAGCGGGCTTTGGGTGGCGAGTTGAGGCAAGCCCAGGCGCAGTTTGAGCAATCCGGTCAGGCCGCCGCGCGGGTGTTCAAGGATTTCGACTACACCACCCGGAAAAGCGGGTCTCGGTGCCGCCGTGTCATCGGCAAAGCGGAGCATCTGGCCAAGGGAGCCAACCCTCGTTTCATCGTCACCTCCCTCAGCCGCGAGGAGTGGTCGGCGCAGGCGTTGTACGAGGAGCTCTACTGTGCCCGCGGCGAAATGGAAAACCGGATCAAAGAGCAGCAGCTGTGCCTGTTCGCCGACCGCACGTCGACCCACAGGTTGGCCAGCAATCAGTTACGGCTGTGGCTTTCTGCGGTCGCCTACATGCTGCTCGACGAGCTTCGTCGGCTGGGTTTGGCTGGCACGGAACTGGCCCGTGCACGTTGCGACACGATCCGGACCAAGCTGCTGAAGATCGGGGGGCAGGTGCGAGTGACGGTGCGCCGGGTCTGGGTCCACTGGGCCAGTTCTTACCCCTACGCGGCGTTATTGACCCAGATCCTTTACCAGTTGCGGGCCGGCCCTCAGCCGATCGGCTGAGGTTCGGCAGAAATTCACCCTCATCTCCCATGTTTGGGGGATCGGTGTCTCTTCTTGCCCGCCCATCGGCACTTACAGCCTTTCCAGACCCAATCTCCCGCTCGGTTGCCGCTCATACGTCCCACCCTTGAGCGGGTCTTTGAGATTCCCGGAGCCGGCGTCTCACCAGTAAAGACCCCCCGTCTGCCGCAAGACGGCCCGAGGGTGAGAAATCCGGGCTAGCACAGAAACATCGGCAGCCCCATCACGCCGATGATCTTCGGCCGGTAATGGTCGACGTCGTAGAACCTCTCGACGTCCACCCGCTTCTTGCCCTCGCCCACGATCTCCAGCGGCTCGGTGGTGTAGCGGCCGTTCTGGATGGCGACCAGGCGGCCGGTCTTGCCCGCCAGGATGAGGTCCGCCGCCAGGGCCGCGAAGTTCTTGGCCACCAGGCGGTCGAGCGAGTCGGGGGGGCCGGAGCGCATCAGGTAGCCGAGCCGCTGGTAGATGACCCGTTCGCCGGTGCGCTTCTGGAGCGCCTCCCGCAGGTAGCGGCCGACGCCGCCCAGCTCACGGTTGCCCACGGCGTCGGCCTCGCCGGTCTCGAAGGGCTTGCCGCCGGCCGGGTAGGACCCCTCGGAGATGGCCACCACGGCGTAGTTGCTGGGGTTCGTCCGCTTGTCCTCGGCCAGCATCTCGACCGTCCGCTCGCTCTCGAAAGGCACCTCGGCGATCAGCGCCCGGTCGGTGCCCGCCAGGTAGGAGGCGAGCAGGCAGGTCTCCCCCGAGTAGCGGCCGAACAGCTCGACCACCAGGAACCGCTCGTGGGAGCCCGCCACCGTCCGCAGGTCGTTGATGAAGTTGACCGAGCGGGTGATGGCGGTCGAGAAGCCGATGCAGTAGTCGGTGCCGTAGACGTCGTTGTCCATGGTCTTCGGCAGGCCGATGATCTTGACGCCTTCCATGTGGAGGCGGCGGGCGAAGGAGAGGGTGCCGTCGCCGCCGATGGTGACCAGGGTGTCGAGGTGGAGGTAGCGGAGCACCTCCAGGGCGGCGTCGGTCAGGTCGAGCCGCCCGTCGGGGAGCCGCTTGTGCACACTGTCGCGGAGGTGCTCGGGGACGCTGTCCGGCTGGGTGAGAGCAGGGTTGATGCGCGAGCTGTGGAGCACCGTGCCGCCGCTCCGGTCGATGGTGCGCGTGCTGGCCCGCGTCAGGGGGACGAGCCAGCTCGAGTTGTCGGCGTCGTGGTAGGGCTTGACGTTGAGCAGGGCCGCCCAGCCCCGGCGCAGGCCCAGCACCTCGTAGCCCTCCTCCTCCATGCGCCAGACGAATTGCCGGATGGCCGCGTTCAACCCCGGCACGTCGCCGCCGCCGGTCAGGATGCCGACACGCTTCACCCCACCGCCACCATGCGGTCGATCAGATCCACCACCCGGTTCGAGTAGCCCCACTCGTTGTCGTACCAGGCCACGACCTTGACGTAGCCGTCGCCGGCGGCACGGGTGGAGAGGGCGTCGAAGATCGAGGAGTGCGGGTTGCCGATGATGTCGGTGGAGACGAGCGGCACCTCGCTGTACTCCACGATCTCCTTGAGCGGCCCCCCAGCGGCTTCGCGCACGGCGGCGTTGACGTCCTGGGCCGAAGGGTTCTCCCGCAGCTTCGCCACCAAGTCCACGATCGAGCCGTCCGGCACCGGCACGCGCATGGCCATGCCGTCGAGCTTGCCCTTGAGCTCCGGCAGCACCTTGCCCACCGCCCGGGCGGCGCCGGTGGTGGTGGGGATGATGTTCTGCGTCGCCGCGCGGCTCCTCCGGAAGTCCTTGTGGGGGACGTCCGCCAGCCGCTGGTCGTTGGTGTAGGCGTGGACCGTGGTGATGAACCCCTCCTCGATGCCGAACCGCTCGTGGAGGATCATGGCGATGGGCGCCAGGCAGTTGGTGGTGCAGGAGGCGTTGGAGACCAGCCGGTGCTCAGGCTTCAGGGTGCCGTCGTTGACCCCCACCACGATGGTGGCATCGATCTCGTCCTTGGCCGGTACGGTGAGGATCACCTTCTTCGCGCCGCCGTCGAGGTGCTTTTGGATCTGCTCCCGTTTGGTGAAGACGCCGGTCGACTCGACCACGATATCCACTCCCAGGTCCCCCCAGGGGATCTTCGCCGGGTCCTTCTCGGCGGTCATGGCGATCTTCCGGCCGTCGACGTACATGTAGTCGTCGTCGGCCGAGACCTCCTTGGGGAAGACCCTCATGATGGAGTCGTACTTGAGGAGGTAGACGAGCTGCTGGTTGTCGAACAGGTCGTTGATGCCCGCGACCTCGATGTCATCGCGGTTCGAGAGGATGCGGAAGACGCTGCGGCCGATGCGGCCGAAGCCGTTGATGCCGATCTTGACGCTCATTGCGCGGCCCCCTTCGGGGATCGATCGAACTGTTCGAAGCAGTGGAGGAGGTCCACCACCCGGTGGGCGTAGCCCCAGCCGTTGTCGAACCAGGTCAGGGTCTTGGACACGTCGTCGCCCAGCACCATAGTGGCGAGGCTGTCGTAGGTCCCCGAGTGCGGGGTGAGGAGGACGTCGGAGGAGACGATCGGGTCGTCCTCGTAGGCCAGGACGTGTTTCCAGCGGGCGCTCCCGGCCGCCGTGCGCACCACCTCGTTGACGGCTTCGACGGTGACCTTGCGCTCATGCCAGCAGACGAGGTCCACCACCGAGCCGTTGGGCACCGGCACGTTCATGGCGTGGCCGGTGAGCTTGCCCTTGAGCTCCGGCAGCAGCTCCATGATGACCTCGGCCGAGTTGGTCTCCTGCGGAATGATGTTCTCGCCCGCTGCCCGGCCCCGGCGCGGGTCGTCGGCCGGCACGTCGGCCAGCCGCTGCTGGTTGGTGAAGGCGTGCACGGTGGTGAGGAAGGCCCGCCGGATGCCGAAGGCGTCGTCGAGGATCTTCAGCACCGGCGCCGCGGCATGAGCGGTACACGAGGCGTTGGAAACGATGCGGTGCTCCGGGCGGAGCCGGTCCTCGTTGACCCCGAAGACGACCGTGATGTCCGGCGGCTCGGCCGGCGGCGAGCAGAGGATCACCCTCTTGGCACCCGCCTGGAAGTGGCGCTCGACCTCGGCGCGCGTGCGGAACTTCGAGGTCGCCTCGATGACGGTGTCCACTCCCAGCTCCCCCCAGGGAGGAGCCGTCTGCGTCCCCTTCTCCTCCTGGATCATCTTCACCTGGCGTCCGGCCACGTAGAGATGGCCGTCGCGCACGCTCAGCTCGTCGGGAAACCGCCCGAGGATGGTGTCGAAGCGGAGCAGATAGGCCAGCGCGGCCGGGTCCGCCACGTCGCTGACCGCCTGGATCCGCAGGTCGTCGCTCTTGTAGAGGATGCGGAAGATGTTCCTTCCGACCCGTCCCAACCCCATCAACCCGATTCCGGTGGGCACGTGAGACCTCCCTTCCGGCCCTGCCTCGGCGACCCTGGAAGTGGCCCGCCGTGTTGGTCCATCTAGAACGTAACACGTTCCGTGCCATGGGGAGAGGAGACCGGAGAGGTGAGTGCCCTGGCGGACACGCCTACAGCAACTCAAGAAATTCGTCGACCGTCATCCCCGCGTTGCGGATCAGGGAGCGCAGCGTTCCGATGGAGAGCTCTTTGTGCTGGGGGATCGAGGTTAAGTATATCCCGTCGCAGACATACCGTCCGGCAAGAGGTGTGGAAGAGGCGGCCGGGTTCGTGGGAGTTGGGCTAGAATCGCGCCGTCACGAGGTTCGATTGCGCTCCGCTAAGGTCGAGGCGGCGGTCGCACCGAAGGGCGACCGCATCTTGCGATCGAGCGGGGACGTTGAAGGGAAGGGACGAGCATGGCGGAGGTGACGCTCAAGGAAATCAAGAAGGCCTACGGTCCGGTCACCGTCATCCCCCACTTGAACCTCGACATCCAGGACCACGAGTTCATGGTCCTGGTGGGCCCCTCGGGCTGCGGCAAGTCGACCGCCCTGCGGATGATCGCAGGCCTCGAGGAGATCACCGACGGCACCATCGAGATCGGCGGCCGGGTGGTCAACGAGGTCCCCCCCAAGGACCGGGACATCGCCATGGTGTTCCAGAGCTATGCGCTCTACCCGCACATGACGGTGCGGGAGAACCTGGAGTTCGGCCTCAAGATCCGTAAGACCCCGAAGGAGGAGATGAGCCGGCGCGTGGCCGAGGCGGCGGAGATCCTGGGCATCTCCGAGTTCCTGGAGCGCAAGCCCAAGCAGCTCTCCGGCGGCCAGCGGCAGCGGGTCGCCGTGGGCCGCGCCATCGTGCGCAAGCCCGCCGTCTTCCTCTTCGACGAGCCGCTCTCGAACCTCGACGCCAAGCTGCGGGTGCAGATGCGCGCCGAGATCTCGAAGCTCCAGAAGACGCTTGAGACCACCACCGTCTACGTCACCCATGACCAGGTCGAGGCCATGACCATGGGCGACCGCATCGCCGTCATGAGCAAGGGCGAGCTGCAGCAGGTGGGCACTCCGCTGGAGGTCTACGAACGGCCGGCCAACCTGTTCGTGGCCAGCTTCATCGGCACGCCGCCCATGAACTTCATCCCGGCCACGCTGACCGACGGCGGCACGACGGTGACGGCGTCCGGGTTCAAGGCGCCGGTGCCGCAGGCGTTCCGCGCCGCGGCGGCGGGACGCGAGGCACAACAGGTGGTGTTCGGCGTCCGGCCGGAGAACATCCGCGAAACCGGCCGGGGCGGGTCCGGCGAGACCGTGCCGGTCACCGCCAGGGTGGAGTTCGTCGAGCCTCTCGGTCACGAGGTGATCGTGCACGGTCGGGTGGGCGACGACCTCCTGGTGGCCAAGGTCGATCCGCACCGCGCTCCCCAGATGGGCTCCCAGGTCCCGCTGTTGATCGACGTGGAGGCGGGTCATCTGTTCGACGCCGCCACCGAGAAGCGGCTCTAGACATCGGCTTGGGATAGGTTCTCCCTCTCCCGCCGAGCGGGAGAGGGAGCCAGAGGGTGAGGGTCTTCGGGCGGGAGGGAAGGACCTGCCGCCTACCGCCTTCCCGCCGCCGCAGCGCCGTCGCCGGTCTTGGCGAAGCCGGTGACGATGTAGGTGCCCGAGCGCTGGTCCTTCTTCAGCTTGATGATGTTCTTGCGCTCGGCATCCTCCAGCAACTCGGAGAAGGTGCTGTAGCCGTAGTAGCCCTCGTTGAAGGAGGGCTTCTTGCGCTGCATGGTCTGCTTGATCATCGAGCCCCAGAGCACGTCCTTGTTCTCGCGGATCAGCGCCTGGATCGACTCGATCATCAGGCTGAAGGCCTCGGCGGTCTTCTTGTTGAGCCCGTCGAGCTTGGGACCCTTCTGGGCGTCGCGCCAGACGTCCTCGTAGTAGATGAACTCGTCGCAGTTGTCGACCAGCAGGTTCGAGGAGGAGTTCTTCACCCCGATGCCGATGACGTACTTGTTGTTCTCCTTGAGCTTGGAGACCAGGGGCGAGAAGTCGCTGTCGCCGGAGAGGATCACGAAGGTGTCGAGGTGCTCCTTGGAGTAGGAGAGGTCCATCGCGTCGACCACCATCTTGATGTCGGCGCTGTTCTTGCCCGAGTAGTACTTCTGCGGGATGTCGATCAGCTCGATGGCGGCCTCGTGGAAGGGGCGCTTGTAGTCGGAGTAGCGCTCCCAGTCGGCGTAGGCCTTCTTGACGATGATCTTGCCCTTCTCGAGCAGGCGCTCCAGGACCAGGCTGATCTCGAACTTGCCGGTGTCGGAGTCGCGCACGCCCAGGGCGATGTTCTCGAAGTCGCAGAAGAGGGCGATCTTGCGCTCGTCGCCGGCCGACCGCTGCCGGTCGGGGACGGAGATGACGATCTCCCGGGTCATCGGCTCGAGATCGCCCGGCGAAATGACGTAGCTGTCGCCGCCCCGGGCCACCCGGTACTGCGGGAGGGCAGGGGCCGGAGCGATCCGGCGGGGCGCCGGCGGCTCCTCGTGAGCGGGCGCCTCGCGGAAGGGCTCGTCCTCCTCTTCCTCCTCGTCCGCAGGCTCGGCCACGGCCGGAGCGGACGCCGAGCGTCCATTCTTCCGCTTGCCGCCGCGCCGGCCGCGGGAGCGCCGCCTGCGGCCCTCGCTCTTGCCCTCTCCCTCTTTCTCCTCCCGCTCGGCTTCGGAGGCTTCGATCTCCTCCGGCTCCTCGCCACCGTCTTCGTCCTCCTCGAAGGGTTCGTCCTCGAAGCGGGGCTCCTCGGCTGGCAGGGCCTGGGGAGCGGGGAGGACGGTCGCGGATTCGGCGAACACGGGTGCCGGGGGCGGGGACGCGGGCTCGACGTGCCATTCGGGCTGGGTCACCTCGGCGGCGGGCCCTTCGCCCGGCGGGTATTCAGCGGGAAGAGCGGGAAGGGCAGCCTCGGCAGGCTTCTCCGCCTCGCGGTTTTCAGGTTTCGGCTGGTCTCGGTTCTCTTCTTCCAGGCCCTCAGCCGTAGGGCGCATCCACCATGGACTCAAGGTTTACTCCTTCTCGCGGGCCTCTTCTCGGAAAGGCTCGTCGCGGGTAGCGGTCATCGTCGAAACAGGCAAGCTCTGGTTGAGCGAAACGAGCGGCAACAGACCGGGTTGAAGCTCGGGCCACAGCGGCGGAGGGGGGACCGAAGGCCGGGGTGAGATTCTACCACAGCCACTACAAATTTTTGAAGCGGACCCCTCAATCCAGATCGAACGGCCGGGGGGGCGGCCCCTCGTCGGGATCCTCCTCGGCGCGGCGCAGGGCCTCGCGGAACTTCTCCTCCAGGAGGCGGTCGCGGTCCTTCATGGCGGCGACCTCGCGCTGGAAGACGTCCTCGGCCCGGGACTTGTCCTCGTCGAGCCCTTTGAGCAGAGCGTCGAAGTCCTTGCCCCCCGCCGGCGGCTGCTTGGGCCTGCGGTGGGAGAGGACCGCGCCGGTGGAGGCGTCGATCACCAGGTCGGACCCGCAGTCGGGGCAACGGACGGTCAGCTTGCGAACGTCGGCGGCATCGTCGGCCATGGCCCTATTGTAGCCAGTTCTGCTAAGTTACGCGCCATGCCCGAGCCCCCCGGCACCGGACTCCTTCCCAGCCGCGACCAGGCGTGGGACCTCCTCTGCCGGTACACGGAGAAGGAAGGGCTGCGCAAGCACGCTCTGGCCGTCGAAGCGGCGATGCGCTACTACGCCCGCCTCTTCGGCGAGGACGAGGAGCTGTGGGGGTTGACCGGCCTGCTCCACGACTTCGACTACGAGCGCTGGCCCGACGCTGAGAACCACCCGTACCGGGGCCATGAGATCCTCACCGCCGAGGGCTACCCCGAGGCGATGCGCACAGCCATCCTCGGCCACGCACCCTATACCGGCGTGCCGCGCGAGACCCGCCTCGCCAAGGCCCTCTACGCCTGCGACGAGCTGGCCGGCTTCGTGGTCGCCGTGGCCCTCATCAAGCCCAGCAAGTCGCTGGCGGACGTGGACCTCTCCGCGGTCAAGAAGCGCCTCAAGGAGAAGGCCTTCGCCCGCGGCGTCCACCGCGAGGACGTCTACAACGGCGCCGGGGAGATCGGCCTGCCCCTCGACGAGCACATCGAGAACGTCATCCAGGCGCTCCAGCAGGCGTCAGACCGGCTGGGGCTGTAGGGTCCCAGACCTCCGCGATCCGCTCCTGCACCCGGATCGTCTCCCGGAGTGCCGCCGCGATCCGCTGCAGCTCGCCGATCTCCTCCAGCCGTAGCGAGCGCCCGGCCCGCCCGGCCAGCCAGCGGTCCAGCACCCGATAGCCGCCCACGCGGTACTCCCAGACGACGGGATCGATCCCCTCGAAGCCCTGCCCCTCCTCGTTCACGACGACCCGCCGCTCGGCGGGGCGGTACTCGCGGAATTTCACCTTGCCGCTCCCCTCGCCCTCGAAGCGCACGCCGGAGCGGTCCAGCCGGTCGGAGCGGAGCAGGTGGAGGTCGATCAGGACCGCGCCCAAGCCCGCCAACTCCAGGAAGGCCCCCCGGCCCCGCGGCAGCGGCAGGCGCGGGAAGTCCGCCCGCAGCAGCTCGGCATAACGGCGCCGGTACGGAGGGCTGTAGAGGACGGCGTAGACGTACTGCAGGACCAGCTCCGGCGAGGGCTCCTCGCCCGTCCGTGAGGCGAGGCGGCGGAGGAAATCGGGAGCGATATTGGCGAGCCGGCAGGGCCGGTCCAGCCGCCCCTCCTCGGGATAGAGATACAGGGGAAAGACGGTGTTGATGTCGTACGCGCTCACCGCCTTGTGGGCGACGATCGCGTCCGTGACCAGCGCTCCCGGCTCCTCCTTGTGCTGGCGGGGGACGACCAGCCCCAGGTTCCGCCCCGCCAGCAGGTGGCGCATGACCTTCCGCCGCGGCCGCTCGATCAAATAATCGGCGTAGAAGATCGTCCGCCAGTCGAACGGGCGGTAGAGGATGCAGTGGAACCGCTCCTGCCAGAGCGGGTCGGCCCGCGTCTCCTGCATCGCTGCGGACAGCTTCCAGGTGTCGGTCTCCTTCGGGGCCTCGGGGACGAACCCTTCCTCCAGGGACGACTCGCGGAGGAACCTGATCCGCCGCCTGAGCGCAGCCGGGTCGGTGTCGACGACGAACCCGTCGCGCCCGGTGACGATCCCCGCCGAGCGCTCGGGGAAGATCTCCGGCAGCGGCACGCCCCGGCAATACTCCTCCTCCAGGGCGGCGTCCCGGGGCGCGAAGAGGAAGGCCGGCCCGCGCGGCTCGACGTCGGTCCACTCCGTCGTCTCGACGTCGTTTCCCCGCAGCCATTCGAGCTTGGCGGACCGGCTTCCCCAGCGATCGGCCCGCAGCACCCGCTTCGGCAGGCCGGGCTTCTTGACGAAGATCGCGACCGCCACCCCCCGCCCCACCTCCGCGAAGACGTTGGCGTCCGTCGAGCCGTCCGGCGCCCGCTCCTTCTTCCTGCCGCCGCCGTGGAGGTCGAGCAGGTAGATCTGGTCGAACGTCCCCAGCAGCGACCGGCGCATTCCCCGGAAGGTGGGGTTGTCCAGATAGCCGTGATCGGTGACGAAGGCGACGATCCCCTCGCCGGCGCGGTCGATCCTCCGCTGGGCGAAGCGGAGGAACTTGATGTAATCGTTCTGGAGCCACTTGGGGTTGCGCTCCTCGAGCGGCCGGCCGTCGAGCTGGTAATAGCCTTCGTCCCGCCGGCCGTCCGCGGCGATGTAGCCTTCCTTCAGCAGCGCGTCGGGCTCCCGGCCCCGGATCTGCGAGCGGCCGGCCCACGGCGGATTGCCCAGGATCACCGTCAGCGCCAGGTCCTTCTTCACCCGCCCGGCCTCGTGCGACTCACGGGAGAGGGCCGACATGCCGGGAAGCTTCGACTGCACGAGCTCCCTCATGTCGAGAGCGTTGGTGAGGTAGAGGTGGAACCGCTCGCCCCTCTCGAGCGGCCGGCCCATCTCGTCCAGGATCAACGTCATCTTCAGATGGCCGATGGCGTACGGCGCCATCATCAGCTCGAAGGCGTGGAAGTCCCGCAGCAGGTGGTCGCGCAGCAAGGCCGGCACGACGCCGCTCCCGGCGTCCTTCCGGACCGACTCCGCCGCGCAGCGGACCGCCTCGACGAGGAAGGTGAGCGTGCCGGCGGCGGGATCGAGCAGGGTCACGCCGGGCTCGGCCAGCCCCCCGCGCCGGCCGAGCCGGGTCCGCAGCAGGCGGTCCACCGACCGCACCACATAGGAGACCAGCTCCACCGGCGTGTAGTAGACGCCGTGCCGCTTGCGCAGGCCGGGGTCGTAGTGGTGCAGGAAGGTCTGGTAGAAGTCGAGGACCGGGTCCTTCCCCCGCCCGTCATGGAAGTAGCGCTCCAGCATGTCGCGCACCGGAGCGGCCGCCAGGACGCCGACGATCTCGTCCACGATCCAGCCGATCTCGGGCGGCGGCTCCGCCAGCGAGATGAAGCGGAAGGCGTCGCGCAGGATGCCGCTCTCCGCAGGGATGCTCTCGGCGGCGATCCGGCGGTCGAACCCATCCTCCACGCGCGAGCGGGCGGCCAGCAGGCCGTACGACAGCGTCTGCGCGTAGAGGTCCACGAACGCCTCGCGGGTGAGCCCGGCGAGCAGGTGCTCCGAGAAGGCCTGGTAAAAGCCGGCGAGGTCCGAGCTTCCTTCGGTATCCCTCGCGAGCAGACCGCCGATGCGCTCAGCGAGGATGCGCGTCCGGAACGCGAGCCGCTCCGCCAGCGCCGCCGCCGAGATGCCCGGCGGCGGCGCGAACCCGACGAAGAGGTCCAGCAGCTCCAGGAGCTCCTCCGGCCCGCCGCTCAGGCGGCCCACCTCGGCGCGGGCGGCCAGGACGTCCCCGCGGTACAACCGGAACTGGCGGAAGTCGGTGAGGAGGAGGTTGGGGAACGTCCGCCGGTAGCGCTTGAGCTGCTCCGACTCCGCCTCCTTGTCCAGGTTCGTGCCCGGCCGCTTCGCCTCCACATAGCCGGCGATCCGCTCTCCCCGCCGCACCTGGAAGTCGAGAAGGCACGCCTGCGTCTTGGGCGGGAGCAGGGTCACCCGCAGGTCCCGCCAGCACCGGTGCTCTCCATACCATTCGAAGAGGTCGAGCAGAGGCGGGTAGAAGCTCTCCTCCCGCGCCTCGCCCCGCCGCTCCGTCTCGAAGATCCGGTCCTGATAGAAGAGCAGGACCTCCCGCGGCTCCAGCCGGAGACCCCGCGGTTGCCACAAGGAAGACTTCGTCGCCGGAACCAGAGCCGCCACAGGACGGATTGTATCCTGAAACAGCTACGATCCGCACAACGCATATCTTCAGGGAGAAAAACGTTTCTCCAGGCGAGGCCCCGTCACCGGGCGTCGGCGTCGATGACGGCGGGATTCAGGACCCGGATCCGCTTCAGCAGCTCCAGGGCCCGCTCGGGCTCGCCCAGCCGGTTCGCCTGGGCGGCGGCCGCCAGGAGCAGCACCAGGGCCGACGCGTTGGTCTCGGCGTCTTCGGGCAGGCGGCGGATCTCCGGGCGGGCCGCGAGCGACCGCTCGACGATCGTCAGGCCGCGGTCGAGGAGGGGCCGCAGCAGTGGGATCTCCAGGGAGCCGCAGCGGTCCGTCACCAGCCCGACGACGGCATCGGCCACGTCGCCCAGGACGTTCACGCTGTCCAGGGCGGCCGGATGGGAGAGGAGGAACGAGAGCCACCGCTCCGCCTGCTCTTCCTCCCAGGGGTCCAGGTCCTCCTCGTCCTCCTCGCCTTCGCAGCCGGGCACCTCCAGCAGGACCGGTTGGAACACCTCCGCGAAGACCTCCTCCACCTGCCGCAGGGCTTCGGGCGTGACGAGCTGGCCGGCGCCCGGGTCCCCCTCGACCTCCGCGATCTCGTAGACGACCGACGGCGGCTCGGCGTCGGCCAGAAGCTCCCGCAGCCGGCGGATCCCGGCCGCGGTCTCCTTGCCGAGGGAGAACTCGAGCTGGGCTCCCGCGGGATCGTGGGCGACCTTGTCGAGGAACTCGAGCCCCGCCTCCGTGATCGCCTCCGGATCGCGCCGGAAGCGCTCGCGGAAGGACCGCGCCCGCTCGCCGGCCTCGCGCGTCCGCCCCTCGGCCAGGAGCAGGCTCACCTCCAGGGGGCCGAGCGCGGGGCTTTCGGGATCGTCCTTGCGGGCCTTCTCCAGGGCCGCCCACGCCTGCTCCATCTCTCCCTCGACGGCGTGCGACCGGACCAGGTTCTCCCAGAGCACGGCGCGCAGGCCGGGCTCGAGCTTCCGCGACAGGCGGTCCACCGCCTCCTGCTTCTCCTCGCGCAGCTCCAGCTCGTCGCAGGCTTCGAGCAGCGCGTTGAGCGCCGGGGCGTCGCGCTCGTCCAGCCGCTCCGGCCGCTCGAACAGCGGCTGGACCAGGGCGAGGGCGCGCTCGGCGTCGCCGTCATCGAGAAAGACCGTCGCCAGCTCCCCGGCCAGGGCGCGCGGCATCTTTCCGGACCGGCCCAGCTCCTCGGCTTCCTCCAGCGTAAGCCTCTCGATCACCAGCAGCCAGAGCACCTCGGGATCGAGGACCGGCACCGCGTCCGCCCACTCGGCGCAGCACCGTTTGTACTTGCGCCCCGAGCCGCACGGGCAGGGATCGTTCCGCTCCGGCCGGGGGAGCGGCCGGGGCCGGTAGCCGTTGTCGGGCAGCGGGATCGCGTTCCAGAGCATCCGGCCGAGCTCCGAGGCGAGCCCCCGCCGGGCCTGCTCGTCCGGCAGCTCCTCGAACAGCTCCGGGACCCGAAACGGCGCCTCCTCCCGCATCCAGGCGAGGAACGCCCCGCCGTCCTCGGACTCCAGGGCTTCCGCGACCGCGTCGCGGAGGAAGCCCACGAAACTCTCCTCAGACTCCTCGTCCTCGAACAGGTCTTCCTCGTCGAACAGATCGTCGTCATCCATGAGCGCCCGCCTTTCGGTGACATGTTATGCCAAGACGATCCCGCGGATCGAAGAGGAGAGACCGGCCGAGGTCTCGCCTAGACCGCCGGCAGGCTGAACCCGAACGCCGCCCCCCGTCCCGCCTCGCTCTCCACCCAGACCCGCCCGCCGTGGGCGGCGGCGAGCTGCTTGACGATGGCGAGCCCCAGGCCCGCGCCGCCCGTGGCCCGGGTGCGCGAGGCATCCGTGCGGTAGAAGCGCTCGAAGAGATACGGCAGGTGCTCCGCGGGGATGCCCGGTCCCGTGTCGTCCACCGTCACCCGGACCTCCCCCGCCGCCGCTGCCGCCGACAGCCGGATCCGGCCGCCCGGCGGCGTGTGGGTGACCGCATTGCCGAGCAGGTTGCGCAGGATCTGCGCCACCCGCCGGGCGTCGGCGTCCGCAGCGGGCAGGCCGGCAGGGACGTCGACCTCCACGCGGAGGTCCTTCTCCTCCAAGCGCGGGCGGAGGGCCTTGACCGCGCGGTCGGCCTCGGCGGCGAGATCGACCGGCCCGCGTTCCAGCTCGAGCTGGCCGGCCTCGGCCAGGGCCAAGTCCTGGAGGTCGTCGACCAGCCGCTCCAGGAAGCGCGCCTCCTCGTCCAGCGAGGCGAGGACCTCCGGCGACGGCTCCAGCAGCCCGTCCTGCAGCGCCTCGAGCTGCCCGCGGAGGTTCGTCAGCGGGCTCCGCAGCTCGTGGGCCACGTCGCTCACCAGGTCGCGCCGCAGCCGCTCGGCCGCGGCCCGGCGATCCGCCATGGCGTTGAAGGCCCGGGCCAGCCCGGCGATCTCGTCCCGCCCCCGCACCGCGACCCGCTGCGACAGGTCGCCCGCCTCCATGCGGCGGGCCGCGGCGGTCAGCGCCTCCACCGGCCGCAGGATGCGCCGCGCCAGGGCGAAGGAGAGGAGCAGCCCCGCCGAGCCGGCCGCCAAGGCCGCCAGCAGGAGCGCCCGGCGGATCCGCCCCACGGGGCCGGCCGCTCCGGACCCGCGCCGGCGGTCGAAGGCCGGCGGCGTGGCGAAGAGCATGCCCAGCGGCTGCCCCCCGGGTCCGGAGAGGATGACCCGGTGGGGCTCGAAGAGCTGCAGGTCGCCCGTCCCGTAGGCGCTCCTGCGCACCATCGTGAGCCGCCGGCCGCCCTCCTCCGAGCGGACGCTCGCATACGACTCCAACGGGCTCGACGCCGCCGCGAGCCGCCCCCCGGCGTCGACCACCAGCAGGTCGCGGCCCATCCGCCGGGCCGCGGCGGCGAGGATCCCGCTCGCGCCGCTCCAGTCGCCCGTCCGCTGCCGGTCCGCGGCCACCGCCGCACCCAGCGCATCGAGCTCCGGGGGCCGCGCTCCGCGCCCGCTCATCAGCTCCCGAAACTCCGTGGAGACGACCTGCGTCGAGAGCAGGGCCACGGCGCCGAGGGCGATCGCCAGCACGGCCGCCACCATGGCCAGCAGGCGGACGCGCAGGCTACGGAGCAAGCGGCTCTCCCGCGAACCGGTAGCCGACGCCGTAGACGGTCTCGATCCAGCTCCCCGGCTCCGGCCGGTCCTCTCCGGAGCCGCGGGGGCCGCGGGGACCGAGCTTGCGGCGCAGGTTCTTCACGTGGGCGTCCACCGTCCGCTCCATCCCGTCGTAGTCCCAGCCGAAGGCCCTCTCCACCAGCTCGGCGCGGGTGAAGGCGCGGCCGGGCGACCGGGCCAGCACCTCCAGCAGCCGGAACTCGGTGGGCGAGAGCGACACGGGCCGGCCGGCGGCGGAGACCTCGCGCCGGGCGAGGTCGATGGCGAAGTCCCGGAACCGCAGCTCGCCGGGCCCGTCCAGCCGCTCGCGCGGGGCGGACCGCCGCAGCACGGCCCGCACCCGCGCCACCAGCTCGCGGGGGCTGAAGGGCTTGGTCACGTAGTCGTCCGCCCCGAGGTCGAGGCCGTCGAGCTTGTCCCGCTCCGTCGAGCGGGCGGTCAGGAGGATGACGGGCACCGCCGACTCGGCCCGCAGCGTCCGGCACACCGCGAGGCCGTCCACCTGCGGCAGCATCACGTCGAGCACCACCAGATCGGGCCGGCGGGCCCGCGCCGCCGCCAGCGCCTGCCGGCCGTCGAACGCCGCCGCCACCTCGAAGCCGGCGTTCTCCAGGTACAGCCGCACCAGGGCCGACGTCTTGCGGTCGTCCTCCACCACCAGGATGCTGCGCCCGGCGAGGTCCATGGCGATCATTGTAGAGACGCCCGGGCGGCACGTCTCCCCTGCGATCACCGCCTCCGCTCCTCCCCCCCGATCCCCATCCACCCCCGCACCTTCTCGCCCAGCTTCTCCGCCACCGGCGGGTCGTAGTTCGAGAGCACGATCAGGGTATGGCGGTCGTCGATCTGCTCGAAGAGGGCGTTGCAGCCCTGGGTGCCGCCCGCGGCGCCGAGCTCGGCGATCTTGCGGCCGTCCTTGAAGAGGATGCCCGTGCGCAGCGCCGTGTCGAGCCGCAGCAGGTCGTCCACCGTCGAGTAGCCGCCGCCCGCCGGGCTCCCCTTGAACAGGGTGATGAAGAGGTTGTTGCGCCGGCCGCCGTCCGGAGCGAGCCCCCGCGGCCCCTCCTTCGTGTAGCCGACGGCCCGGTTCGGCACCGGCACGTCCAGCTCCCACGAATCGGTGCTCGCCATGCCTGCCGGCTTGTAGACGTGCTCGCGGACGTAGTCATAGTAGCCCTGGCCGGACGCCGCCTCGACGATCACCCCCAGCACGATGTAGCCGGCGTTCGAGTACCTCCGGCTGGTGCCCGGCTCGAAGAGGAGGGGCTTGGCTGCGAAGACCGCGAAGAGGTCGCGGGGCGTCCGGAAGCTGTCCTTGGCCGCGGCCGCGAACTCCGGCGTGAAGATGTCCCCGAGCCCGGAGGTGAACTCCAGCAGCTGGCGCACCGTCACCCGGGCCGCCGCGTCCTTGTTGGGATAGTCCGGGATCCACTTGCCGATCGTGTCGTCCAGCGACAGCTTCCCCTGCTCGGCGAGCTGCTGGACGGCGATGCGGGTGAAGAGCTTGTTGATCGATCCCAGGTTGAACTTCGTCTCCGGGTTGTTGGGCACCCGCAGGCCGAGGTCGGCCATGCCGTAGGCCTTGCGGAACAGGGGCTTGCCGTCCTTCGCCAGCAGGACGACGCCGGAGAACTCGTCCGCCGCCGCCTGCTGCTGGAGGTGCTTGCCGAGGGCGGCGACCACCGCCGCCTCCGTCATCTTCTTCCCGGCGGGCTCCTTCGCCTCCTGCGCCAGACACGCCATCGTCACCATCAGACCGCCGGCGACCGCGGCGGCCATCCATCTCGAAGCTCGGTTCATGGTTCGGTGTCCTCCTTTCATGGGCAGCAGCCTAGGGATGGATTGTGAAGGACCGGTGAAGGCCAACCGGCCGGCCGCCTCTTCCGGGGACCATGCCCCGCTACCGCCAGGTATGGTATAGTCCGCCCGCCGGCGGGATGAGTAAAATTGATCCGGCAGCTCATCTCCCTCTTCTGATCCCTTGGCTACCAAAACTACTCTGGCGGTAGAACGTCTCGGTCAGGCAGGGCCCTCCCTCCTTCTGTTGCACGGCTGGGGGCAATCCAAATCGAGCCTCCGCTCTCTGGGCGAGCTTCTGGCCGCGGATGCTCAGGTGCATCTGATCGACCTGCCAGGGTTTGGCGAATCACCCCGGCCCGCTACGGATTGGGGCACACAGGAATACGCCGATTGCATCCTTCAATACCTGGATGAGCACGGCGTCCAAGCCACTGTCTTATTGGGGCATTCGTTCGGCGGCCGGATCGCTGTACGGTTTGCAAGCCTCCATCCCAGCCGCGTCCAGGCCCTGGTCCTGATGAGCGCCGCCGGCGTCCCTCGGCGGCGGAGCTTGACCGCGAGGGTCCGGCTCTGGTTTGTCCGCCTGCTGGGGCTCCTCATAAAAACTCTCGACAGGTCCGATGCCAGGAAATGGCGCACCTGGTTCGGGGAAACGTTTGGATCGCGAGACTATCGAGCGGCCGGCGACCTGCGCGGCATCCTGGTCAAGCACGTCGGAGAAGACTTGAGCGCGGCAGCCCGGGAAATCCGTTGTCCGACGCTCCTGCTGTGGGGCGGGCAGGACCGCGAGACGCCGCCTGAAATGGCCGTTCGCTTCAACGAGCTCATAACAAACTCAAAGCTCATCATCATGCCGGGAAAAGACCATTTTCCCTACGAAGACGTCGGAGCGCATCTCTGCGCCTATTACATCATCGATTGGCTTCATGGCCTGGAATCTTCTGAGCGGTAGGTGAGCGGTGGCCGATTTCCTGTCTCTGGTAATCAGCTTCCTGGGGGTCGCTGGGCTCGTCGCCAAGCGGCTCCTGACATACCTGCGGTATTTTCAGCAAGAGGAATACTCCGCCTCCCGGCTGAGGCTCTGGCTGACCGCCAAGAGAATATTCGACCGCAAGGGGAGCCTTGTTGCATTGGCCGCCGGCGCGATCTGCCTGCTCGCGCCCAAGGGCCTGCTGATTGCCACCTGCCTGGTGGGAGCCTCCTTGCTGGCGTTCATCGCTCTTTCTGAAAGCGACCCCAGGAAAGCCGGAAAGATCCGCTTGAACATGACGGCGCGCGCCAGGCGGATCTATGCCGCTGCCCTTGGATTGTCGGTCCTTTCCACGGCTGCCGGCGCAGGGCTGGCCCTCCTGGCTGGCGGCGCCAGGGCTCCCGGCCTGTTCTGGTTCCTGGCTATCCTGGTCATCCAGGCGACCCCGCTTTATCTGATGCTGGGCAATGCGCTGCTCCTCCCCGATGAAACGAGACGGCAGCGGCGGTTCGCGGAGGAGGCGAAGGAGCTTTTGCGTTCAGTGGCCCCGTTCGTCGTCGGCATCACCGGCAGCTATGGGAAGACGAGCACGAAGGCTGTCCTGGGGGAGATGCTCCGCGGGCTGGGGCCGACCCTCTGGCCTCCCGCCAGCATCAACTCACTGATGGGGGTGACGCGATACATCAGGGAAAACCTCAAGCCGCATCACAAATACGCGGTCTTTGAGATGGGGGCCTACGGTATAGGCTCGATCAGAAAGTTGTGCGACCTGGTCGGGCCGCGGGCGGGGATCATCACCAACATCGGCGTGATGCACCTGGAGCGCTTCGGCAGCCAGGACGTGATCTTCCGGGCGAAGTCCGAGCTCGCGGACGCGATCCCTCCCGGCGGCGCGCTCGTGCTCAACGGCGACGACGAGCGGTGCAGGCGGGTCGCCGCCGAGCACCCGGACCGCCGGATCGTCTTCTATGGACTGGACAGCGAGGACCTCGATGTCTCTGCCCGGGACGTCCGCATCTCGGAGGCGGGCACGGCCTTCCTGATCCGCTGGCATGGCCGTGAATTCAAGGCTCAAACCGAGCTCGTCGGCAGGCCCGCCCTCTACAACATCCTGGCCGCTTTCGCCATGGCGTGCACCCTCGGAGCGGACCCCGAGTTCCTGGTGGCCGTCGTCAGGAACCTCAAGCCGGCCAAGAACCGGTTGGAGATCTCCAGGGACGGAGAGGTCGTTTTCCTGAACGACGCCTACAACTCGAACCCCATCGGGTTCCGCTCGGCGCTCGAGGTGCTGGGGGCCCTGCCGGCGAGCCGCAGGATCCTCGTCACGCCAGGGATGATCGAGCTGGGGGACCGGCAGGAAGAAGAGAACCGGCTCGCCGGAGCCCGCGCAGCGGCGGTGTGCGACATCGTGTTCGTGGTGGGAGAGACGAACCGCAATGCCCTTCTGAGCGGCCTGCAGGGGGCGTCTGAGAAGGTGGAAGTCAATACCTTCGACAGCCGGGACAGCGCATTGAGCCAGTTGAAGTCCATTGTCAAATCGGGCGACGTGGTGCTCCTCGAGAACGATCTGCCTGATCTATACGAAGGGTTGCCCCGCCTCTGAGGAGCTGAGCGACAAGATGGACAAGAGAAAACGGGTGGCAGTGCTCTTCGGAGGGCGCTCCGTCGAGCATGAGATCTCGATCATTACCGGATTGCAGCTCATCAACGCGCTGGACGCGGAGCGGTTCGAGCCCCTGGCGGTGTACGTTGCCCACAACGGGCGCTGGTACGTGGGCGACGCGCTCCTCGACCGCAAGTTCTACAAGGGCCTTCCGGGGGCGTTAGAGGCCCTTCAGCAGGTCGCTTTGCTGCCGGTCCCCGGCCTCGGGGGGCTCCTTCCCGTCAGCAAGAGCGGCGTCATTCGGATGGACGACAGGATTCCGGTGGACGTCTTCTTTCCCGCTTTTCACGGCAGTTACGGCGAGGACGGATGCGTGCAAGGACTGCTGGAGCTCGCGGGTGTGACCTATACCGGGAGCGGTGTCCTGGCCTCAGCCGTGGGCATGGACAAGTTTGTTGCCAAATCGATCGCCAGCTCGGGAGGAATCCCGGTCCTGCCCGGGTGCCTGGTGCGGCGGGATGAGCTGGACGGCGGCCTGGCGGCGGTCAGGCGCCGGATCCTGGAGACTCCGGGCCTCGGAAGCTTTCCTCTCTTCGTCAAGCCCTGCAGCTCCGGCTCGAGCGTGGGGATCAGCAGGGCCGGCTCCGAAGGAGAGCTGGACGCCGCTCTTCTGCGGGTCTTCGACGTCGATCTCCTGGCGCTCGTCGAGCCCTGCGTCGTCGATCCCCTCGAAATCAACGTCTCGGTGCTCGATGGCAGGGTGATCCGTGCTTCCGTCGTGGAGATACCATTGGCCGAAGGCGGGGGACTCCTGACCTACGAGCAGAAGTACATGCGCAGGGGAGGGACGAAAGGCGGGACGCTTGCCGAGGGCATGGCGGGCGCCTCGCGAGTCATCGATCCTGCCGATCTGCCGGCCGAGTTGAAAAGCCGGGCCACCGCCTACGCGATCGACGTCTTCCGGCTGCTGCGCTGCTCCGGAGTGGCGCGGGTCGACTTCCTTTGCGACGCCCGGAAGGATGCGATCTATTTCAACGAGATCAACACCCTTCCCGGCTCGCTGGCGTACTACCTCTGGGCCAAGACCAGGCCGCGGCTGTTGTACACGGAGCTACTGAACGAGATCATCGAGCAAGCCGAACGGCAGAGCGGCCAGAGGGCCCAGTTGCGCCGCGACTTCGGCTTCAAGTCCCTGAGCGCGAGCGGCTAGGGGAGAAGGCCGTCCGCCGGGCCGTAGAACGCCTTCGCCGCGGAGAGCCCGGCGCCAGGCTCCGCAGGGCGATTGAGGACCCACATCTGATTCCCCCAGTCGAAGTGCCACCACTCGAGTGGATAGTTGGCGAATCCCGAGGCTCTCATCGACCAGTACAGGAGGCGGCGGTTGCGGAGCGCTTCGACGGCGCTGGCCGAAGGGTTGAGCCGGGCTTCATCCTCATAGAAGTCCGTATGGCTGACCGGGGAGGGATCATCGAAGATCCCACCCATGAACAGCAGCTCCCCCGTTTGCAAGTGGCGCAGGGTCAGGTCGAGGGCGCCGCCAGTCATGTGGGTGGGCCATGTCCTCGGGTCTTCTCTCCTGAACGTGCTCGGGTTGGAGCAATAGCGGGAGGCGTAGGCTACGAGCTCTTCTTCCGTCGCGTTTTGCAGAGTGCGTTTGGCCTCCGCGATGAAATACGCCCAGAGCTCCTGCTGGCACGCCAGGGGGCGGAAGGCGTCCCAGACGAACACCTCGACTCCGTATGAGGCAAGCCGCTGATTGACGTCCAGAAGTTTCCCGGCGACGGTCCGCCGGCAGTATACAGTCCTGAGAGCTGAGCTGAAGGGCCGGTAGTAGGGAGCGTTGAATCCGTCCTCTCGAGAATAGTAGCTCTCAGCGCTGATCCCGAGGCTGGCGATGTCGACCAATGGGTCATTGGCCTCTTCCGCTTCCAGATCCACCTGGATGTAGCGGTCGATCTGCGTGGACGCCGTAGCGTCATTGTGCGGAATGGGGATCTCTCGGTAGTCTCCTTGCACGGCATCTTCCCCCATCTCGAAGCTATTGACCCTTGCGTTCCCACAAGAAGATCACGCCGCTGCCGGGGAGGACCCAGGCAGGCTTTTCTCCTGTTTGGGCAAAGCTGATGCCGATCCGTCCTGATCCCGGCTCCGGCTCCGGATCCTCCTCTATTTGCGGCTCGAACGTGCGCGTGCCCGTGAAGAACGGGGCGGGGACGATCCGCGTGATGTCCAGTGTATTCCATCTAATGACTATTCTGGGATCGCGAGTGGGCTCTACCAGGATGACGGGATACTTCCTGGTTTCCTTGTCGATCAAGCCGGAAACTGTCATCTGGTAGGAGACCAGATCCGATCGCCGGGTTGATCGCAACTCTCTGGGAAGCTTGAAGTAGACCCCCGCGCTGTTGGCTTCCTTCCTGATCTTGACGGAGCTGGCGTGCAGCTTGACGCCCCCGATGGACAGATTTTCGATGCTGAAAAGTGAGTTGATGTACCCGGCGGCCTGCCGGGATCGACCGGTCCGCGCAAAGAACTGGCGCACGGGCTCCTTATCCTCGTTTCTCAGCGTAATAGTATCCCTGAATATACAGGCCGCATCGCTAAACCATGCATTCAGCTCGCGGAAATCGTCAATCCAAATGCACCCGAACGAAATTTCCTTGCATGTGGGGAGGGGGCGATGGAATTGTGCCCTGATCTTGAGGCGATAGTAATGTTCCTTTGAGAGCACGACAGTCTCATCTCCTTCTCCTTTAAGCAGACGGTCCTCGGTGAGATCAAAGATGTCAACTTCATATTCAAACTGCTTGCGGAAGAACGCTTGCTCAGAGAAGTAGCGGCTGACTGCGCCATCATGGACAGCTTCTCCCAGCTCGGGGCCGAGTTGCGCCAGCAGCGTGTCCTTGACGCGCTTCTGTCGCTCTTCCCGGCTCAGCGATTCGGCCAGCCTGGGATTCTCCGTGAAGAGCTGCACGAAGTCCTCCATCGCGCCCTTCCGAAAGAAAAGCTCGAAGAGTAAGCCCACCAGGCCGACGGTCCCGAACAGGGAGCCGAGATGGAGAAGGATATGGTAGTACCACGTATCATGGAAGCTTGCGGAGGAGGAGTGGTCGAGGGCAGCAAGGCCGCCAACACCGATCAGAGCCACAACGGCTGGAATGACAAGTCTGCGCATGACCTTCTCCCATCAGGCCGGCGGCGCCGCCTTCCGATACCTCGTCATCCGCCGCCCGCCGCTGTGCTGCTCGATCTTGATCTGCTCATCGAACAGAAGCTGATCGATGGCCCGGCTGAGCGTGCTCCGGCGCGGCTCGAATCCGAGCGCCTCGGCCAAATCATCCTTGTCGAACACCTCGGGGAGCCGGGGCAGAGCCTCCCGGACCAACGTCACGAGCCCGCCTCGCACGGCCATCCGGATGTTTTCCTGCGTCTCATCCCGCTCTTGCGTCCCACTTTGCGTCCCACCGGACGCTAGCGTCTCACCTCCGGTTTGCGTCTCACCCGGCGCCTGGACCTCCGCCACCTCGTCCGCTTCCGGCGAGCCGAGCCAGAGCATTTCGAGCGCGCGGAGCTTGGCCTGATAGCCGGCCCGGATCAGCGCGACGTCGTCGTGGAGCTGCTTCTCGAGCGCGCGCCGGCGCCGCTCGTACTCGCTATGCCGCATCGGATCTTTCCTCCGCTTGGGGAACGCCGGCGAGGAGCCTAGCCTGCATCGCGCCGGAAGGGCAAGAGGCTATGGGGTCCCACCGCGGCCCCGGCGGCGGCAGCCGCCCCAGGGCGGGCGGTTGGACCTGCGGGGCGGACGGTTGGACCCCCAGGGCGGGCGGTTGGACCCACTCCGTGGGACGCAAACGGCGATCAACGGGCGGTTGGCGGCGGTCCACGAACCGCCCGCGGGCGGTCATGGGCGGTTCGACCTGCGGGGCGAACCGCCCGCCCCATCCAGCGGGCGGTTTGCCCTGTGGGTCCAACCGCCCGTAGACCAGGTCCAACCGTCCGCCCCGGCTCGGCGGAGGGGACCGGACCAGGTCCAACCGTCCGCCCTGCAGGTCAACAACCCTCCAGATCAGGTCGAACCGACCGCCCCAGTTCGGCGGCCGGGCATGAGCGAGGGCAAACCGTCCCCGATCCGGAGCCGCCGTCCGCTAGTCCGGGGCAAACCGGCCACCAGAGCCTTCGCACCGCGATGATCTACACCCCTGTGTTGAACCGAGGGGGACGAGGAGCCCAGAGCCCGATCGACTCTCTCTGATGTATCGCAGGAGCTGGCCCCCACAGCGGGGCAGCAGAGGGCACCTCCTCGGCGATGATGATCTATAGCCCTATCTCTCTGTTTCTTCTTGCTCCTCTCGGAGATCGGGAGCCGTGTTGCTTAGCGAGCCGTTGCGATATAATGGGTGACACGAACTCGCTGGCAGAGGGACCGAACATGCGGCAAGCTCCCATCCGGACGATCTTCCCGAGACGCGACACCCCGCTCTCGGGGCGGGAGTGGAGGTCGGAAGACCTTCTCGCGGAATCCCTCCGGAGGATTCAATCTCCATAGGAGCCCGCTCGGACTCGCCCGCGGCTTCGTTCAACCTGCGTCTATCTGAAATCCTCCCGGCACCGGTGGAGGACTTCGGGGTGCTTGTGTGTGGGAGGATTTCAGATAGACGCTTTCAAGTTCAAGTTAGGTTGGCCGTCAGCAGAGGAAGACGGTAGGTGGCAATCGGAGCAGCCATGTTTCACATCCTTCTTGATGCGGAGGTCTTCCGAAGCGAGAATCTCCACTTCGCAAGTAAGCGCTTCCGACAGCTAGCAGCTTTCGCCGCTGCACAGGAGGTAACAGTCTACGTCACGGACATCACCATCGGCGAGGTCCACAGGGCGATAGCTTCGGAGGTTTCCCGTGCCCTTGATCTTCTCTCGAAGAAAGACAGGGCCACTCTTGGTGTGCTTGTCCAGACCGATAAGGCAGGGCTATCCGGGCTTCTGAAGCTGCCCGACAAAGCTGTGTTAGTCAACGAACTCGGCACAATGTTTGAGCGACTCCTCAGAGACCTGGCGGCAGTCACGTTATCGACTGACGAAGTTTCTGTTGCAGAGCTCCGTACACGCTACCTTGAAGAATTGCCACCGTTCGCGGCTCGTGCTGCCAAGAAGCACGAGTTTCCTGACGCGCTCTTTATCCTCGCCGCCGAGAGACACGCTAAGTCAAGTGGTCACATCCTTCATGTGGTCTCGGCAGACAAGGGTATTGCCGAGGCTGCTCAACTCGCCGATGGATTGGAGACCGTCGAAACACTGCCGGCCATGATTACGAAGATTCATGAGGCAGTTGAGGCAACCGCAGCTCTCGCCAAGGCAGCGGAGCAAGCCTTCGCCAGTCTAAATCCAGACATTGTCACTCGGGTCGAGGAATTGTTTGAGGGTAGCAGTATTGATGTAGATGACTGGGAAGGAGAAGTCTCGGATGTGGAAGTCAGTGAGGTTGATCTCGGCGAGCCTTGGATCGACGAAATCGATGGGGCCATCATAACTTTGGGCTTTGAGGCCACCATTTCGTTTACGGCGGATGTCACGATCGGCGATCCGGATCAAACCGCGCGCGACAGTGAGACTGGCGATTTCATGGTTTTTGGCTATCTAACCAAGAGCATCGAAGAAACTGAGTATGTTCCGGGTTCCGTAGAAATTGAGGTTAATGTAGCGGACGCAGCAAAATCCAGAGTTCTAGATGTTTCCCTGTTTACCAACAACATCTTGGTCAAATACCCGTGGCCGGACTATTAGGCAGCGCAGTGGATACGCGAGTAGTAGGGAAATCTTGGTTCGGCCAACCAAGCGGCTCCAGTGGACGGCTGACGCCGTGCGCTGAGCCGCCACAGCGTTAGGCGGATGTTTTCAAGAGAGATTTTTTATGACGAAGATACAGAAGGAGAACGATCATGGCAGAATTCCGTTTCACCGGCCCTGTTTGGTTGGTTAGACTCGACAACAACGAGGCCGAGACCGTTAGTGCAGTTTTAGCAGTACTTGGACCGCCTATTAGTGTGATCACGGGGCCACTAGCCATAATTGTTGTGGCAGCTGTGGAGGCCTCGGCGGCCTACATTACCTTAATGAACAAGCTTGGAGGAAACCAAGGCGTGGATATCCACGGTGTGGCCGGCAGCCGGGGCGTGATCGTTACACCTCGCGTTTCCGGAATGTACGAGAAACTCATGGAGGGAGCGAGCGTGGGCGTCGCGGCAGGGACGATTGGGGAATTCCTGCTCAAAGCTGCCGCCGCGCAGCCGGCCTTGAGCGCCTCTTTAGGGCTCTCGACAGCTGCTAGTATTTTCTCTCATGTGGCGGGAGGAACGCCTTTAGGCTGGGCAATCGCTGGAGCGTTCGGCGCTCTCATAGATGTGCTGTTGTCTGAGCCCGACCCTGATCAACACGGTGGGGTTCTTGCCGATAGGGATCATATCGGGCCGTGGGAGGCGTTCATAATGTCACATCTTGGCCAGGACAACACGGTTGCGCTCCTCTCGTGGCAGGGATTCTTCTCGGCGCGCGATGGCGGCGGCGGTGCCGTGTATGCCAATCGCCCATGGGTTCAATCATGGGAGAGGTGGAAGCTAATTGATAACAATGATGGCACGGTCAGTTTCAGAACGGATAACGGCCATTTCTTGGTGGCAGAAGAAGGTGGGGGTAGAGAATGCCGGGCTAATCGTACTGCTATTGGAACATGGGAGAAGTTTTACATCGAGAATCTACCTGGTGGGCAAATTGCCCTGAGGACTCGCGACAAATGGAAGTATGTCAGCGTGCAAGGCATTCCAACGACCTCCCCGGCCACGCTGGCCTTTTCTAATCGCAATCAACAGCATATTTTCTATCGCGGCACAGACGGGGCCATTAACCACATCTTCTACGATCAACCGACTAATAAGCTGTACCACGACCAGTGGACCGCCAGAACCTACGCACCCCCAGCCGCTGGCGACCCGGCCACCCTGGTCTTTGCCAATCCCAATCAGCAGCATATCTTCTATCGCGGCACAGACGGGGCCATCAACCACATCTTCTACGATCAACCGACCAATCAGCTGTATCACGACCAGTGGACCGCCAGAACCAACGCACCCCCAGCCGCTGGCGATCCGGTGACCTTTGCCAATCCCAATCAGCAGCACGTCTTCTATCGCGGCACAGACGGGACCATCAACCACATCTTCTACGATCAACCAACCAATCAGCTGTACCACGATCGGTGGACCGCTCTCACTGGCGCACCCCCAGCTGCTGGCGACCCGGCCACCCTGGACTTTGCCAACCCCAATCAACAGCATATCTTCTATCGCGGCACAGACGGGGCCATCAACCACATCTTCTACGATCAATCGACCAATAAGCTGTATCACGACCAGTGGACCGCCAGAACCAACGCACCCCCAGCCGCTGGCGACCCGGCCACCCTGGTCTTTGCCAATCCCAATCAGCAGCATATCTTCTATCGCGGCACAGACGGGGCCATCAACCACATCTTCTACGATCAATCGACCAATAAGCTGTATCACGATCAGTGGACCGCCAGAACCAACGCACCCCCAGCCGCTGGCGACCCGGCCACCCTGGTCTTTGCCAATCCCAATCAGCAGCACGTCTTCTATCGCGGCACAGACGGGGCCATCAACCACATCTTCTACGATCAATCGACCAATAAGCTGTACCACGATCGGTGGACCGCCCGCTTGAGTGCGCCCCCCGTTGCGGGCAGTCTTGCCACAATGGTTACCGATTGATTCCAGAAATATTTGGAATATGGGAATAGTCTCGACAAACAGCAGTAACGCCCACCGCGCGGGAAGGAGCCCTAATCCGGAAGGTTCCGGAATAGAAGGTTCCGGAATAGAATAGAAGGTTCCGGAATAGGTGCCAGCCGAACCTGAAAGCGAATCGGAATAGGTGCCAGCCGAACCCGAAAGCGAATCTGAAAAAGCAAAGTTGGTAAGAGACATCTTCGCTCGCTCCCGAGACTGTAGAGGCTGTAGCAAAAGGGGGAAGTGGGATAAACAGCCCTCGATCTCCCGCAAAGCGAGAGCCGGGCGGCCGCAGGCAATACTCTAATAAAGGCTGGGCCAACCAGGAGGCGAGCTTCAGCGAGACGGACTCAGAGAAACGGGCCAGCTACAAGGACTAAGCCCTCACGAAGGGCAGGCCTGGAGGGAAGCTGCCTGAGGGAAAGCGGACGGTAAGATCGCCGCTTCGCAGCCTCTCGGCTGCGTCTCGAAACGCTTTCACGAAGCTGGAGTACCCCTTATAAAGAACTTGCAAGGCTTCTCGGGTTGCAGCATGGAAACGGGGTGCCGGAGACTTCTTCATTTGAAGAGGACGGCTATGAGGGTCCTGCGAGAGAACTGCCTCTACTCCCAGGGGTTCTGAACCCTGTCGGGCGATCGCAGACTCCATTTCGATTTGCGCGACGAGGTCCGAGACCCGAGTCCGGATCTGGCTAGCGGTGAGGCCGCGCCAACAAGGGAGCGGATCGAGCGTCAGGATCTCCGGGGTCGCATAGCGGAGAGGCTCGAACTCCTCGCCCCGGGAGCGGGCGGCATACTCTTGCGTGCGGTCGAACCAATAACCCGCGAGCTCTTCGCCTTCGAGGAGGGCCCGAATGCAGTGGAGCCCGGGCCAGTCCTGGGGACGAATCACGAGACCCTCCTTGGTGCCGTTAGAAAGGAGATACTTCAGGCGCTCGACCTGCTCGATCTCCTCATTGCTGATGACGATCGCCCGGTAGCGGCGGGCCCAGAACTTCTCGCGCCACCCGACCAACCGCCCCGCCTCGCGGGCGAGGTTCGAGTTAAAATAGTTCATGAACCCGGCAAGCTGTTTAGCGTCCGGGACCCAGACGAGCAAATGGTAGTGGTTGGAGATGAAGACGAAGGCGCAGAGCTCGACCTCGTACATTCGCTTGGCCCGGGCCAGGATACCGATGATGATCTCGTTCAGTTTGCGGCTCGGCCGGAGGAGGAACCTCCCGTGCAGGGTGCGACAGGTCACCTCGACCAAGGCGCCGTCTTCGGGGATCCATCGTAGAGGCCGCGGCATGGCGGGAGCGCGAATTCAAAGACCTTGCCATCTCCAGCTCAGCGAGGAAAGGTCAGCCGTTACAAGGAGTTAGCAGGTGACCCCTCGGTGGCCTGAACGACCCATATGTCAAGAGATTTGGACACCTCGGGAGTGCCGCAGCGGCCATCCCCCTGAATCTAGACTACTTAGTCACTCTCTGCCCCTTGTCAAAAGATTTGGCGCCGTGCAAAATCTGTTGCGGTTCGGCGGCCGGTGGGTAGGGCAGGAGTTGGGAGGCCTGGGGGCTTGGGAAACGGCTGGCACCCAGGCTTGGCCCCAGGCTTGGCCCAGGCTTGGCCAGGCTTGGCCAGGCTTGGCGGCTTGGGAAACGGCTGGCATCCAGGCTGGGGGCGTGGGCGGGCACCTTTGGGTTAGCGACTGCTGATCCGGGAGGAATTCTCGACTGGGTCTTCGACTAAATCCTCACCTCAGGCAGAGTCTGCCTGCCAGGTTTGTGCCGACGGGCCGCAACCGGCGATAAGGATCTAATATGACCACTTCGTTTTGGACCGAGGGACCTAAGAGACTTCGGAAGGCGCTTGACGACCGTCGCGCTGAGCTTGACCAACTTGCCGTGCAGTTGAGGGCAGCCAAGGACGCCGAGGAACGAGAGCGGTTGGAGCGAAAGATCATTCTTATACTGGAGGAATATGCCCCAAGCGAGCAGGAGATCGAGCAGTCCCTTTTTCTCCTCCGATGAGGATTCGCCTCTGGAAGGGTTCACAAGGTGTCAAACAGCCATCCGCCGGTGAAACGCGAACCGTCAGGCGCCGCAGCAAAACCAGCAACTTTATCGCGATAGTCCTCAAGTCCAACTCACTACACACACACATCGAAAGGACAAGTGGTCATGTCCACAAACACGATCCGACTTCACCGTGTACTGCGTGCGACACCTGAAAGAGTCTATCGAGCATTCCTTGATTCCGACGCCATGGCCAAATGGCTTCCACCGAACGGCTTCACTGGTAAGGTTCATCATATTGATGCCAAAGTTGGTGGCACCTACAAGATGTCGTTCACGAACTTCACCACAGGTCACAGCCACTCTTTTGGCGGAGAGTATCTCGAACTGGTGCCACACGAACGCATTCGGCACACGGACAAGTTCGATGACCCGAACTTGCCCGGAGAAATGCAGACGACGGTTTCCTTGAAGCAGGTGTCCTGCGGAACCGAGTTGAACGTCGTGCAAGAAGGAATACCCGAAGCCCTTCCACCCGAGGCCTGCTATCTCGGCTGGCAAGAATCGCTCACGCTGCTTGCGCAACTCGTCGAGGCAGAGATTTCAGAGTAACAACGGAACGCCGATATGGGTCGACTTCACGCTGCTGGATCAAGTGCGCTGCACCAGGAGAGGGACATGCGTGAAATCTGGTTTGAAAGCGGGGGCGTGCGGCTGTTCGCTGTCGAGGACGGCGCGGGCCGGGCGATCGTGATGTTGCACGGCGGGATGGCCAGCCATCTGGCGAGCCTGCCCCTGATCGCCCCCCTGGCCTCGCGGTACCGCGTCATCGCGCCTGATCTGCGTGGCAGCGGAAAGTCGTGGAGCGGGGCCCCGTTGACCTTCGATCAGCTCGCGGACGACGTCGCGGCGCTGCTGGATCACGTCGGCGCGGACCGGGTCGTGGTGGGCGGGGTGTCGGGAGGCTCGGGCATCGCCTTGCGCTTCGCGCTTCGGCACCGCGGCCGGACCGCCGGCCTCGTCCTGGTCAAGCCGGTCTATGGCGGCGAAGAGCGCGGCTACACCGATCAACAGAAGGAGACGTTCGCGAGGATGGATGCTGTGGCGAGCCGGGCCCTCGCTGAGGGCGTGCAGGTGCTGCGGCCGCTGTACGCGAACCTGCCGCCGGAGATCCGTGAGAAGGCGCTGGCCATGGTGGACGGCTTTGACGCGGCGAGCGTCGTGGCAACGAGCCATTTCATCGCCTCGGGTGCGCAGCCTTTCGCCTCGGCCGCGGACCTCAAGTCACTGGCCGTGCCAACCCTGCTCGTCCGCGGCGACGACGCCATTCATCCGGCTGAGGTCTCGGACCTCTATGCCGAAAGCATCCCGAACTGCAGGGTGGCGCCAGCGTCGACCGCGGACGTTGCGGCGGAGATCGGCACCTTTTGCGACCAGAGCGTCTACGGAGAGTGTTGACCTGACGCGCACCCGTCCTGCTCAGATGGAACCGCGCGGCCGCCCCGGGCCCCTCACCTCCCCGGCCCTCCTCTCCCAGCCGCACAC
>DASWME010000296.1:0-10199 GCA_036399915.1 Thermoanaerobaculia bacterium | reverse complement strand
TCGGCTTCGAGCCGGTGCTCGCCGACAACGTCCGCTCGCACGACGGCTTCTTCGCGGGCCGCGACGCCGAGCGCCTCGACGCCTTCCACCGGCTGGCCGCCGATCCCGATCTCGCCGCCATCTTCTTCGTCCGCGGCGGCTACGGCCTGCTCCGGGTGCTCCCCGGGATCGACTGGGACCTGCTGCGGCGGCGTCCCCGCGCCTACGTCGGCTACTCGGACCTGACGCCGTTCCTGTTGGCGGTGGTGCGCCGGCTCGGGCTCGTCTCCTTCCACGGACCGATGGTCGCCGCCGAGCTGGCGCGGGGGCTCGCGCCGGCAGAGGAGGAGTCGCTGCTCGGGGCCCTCGCCGGTCGCTATCCCGCGGCGCAGCCGTTCGCGGGCTGGCTGCGCGAGCCCGAGGACGGGGAGGCGCGCGGCCCCCTGCTGGGTGGGTGCCTGAGCCTGCTCACGTCCATGCTGGGTACGCCGTTCGCGCCGGATCTGGAGGGGGCGCTGGTCTTCTGGGAGGACCTCAACGAGCCTCCGTACCGCGTGGACCGCATGTTGACCCACCTGGGGCTGTCGGGTAATCTCGCAAATATCGCGGGCATGATCGTCGGCCACCTCGGGGGGTACCAGGATCCGGACGGAAGCCTGCCGGACTGGCCGGCGCTGGTCGGCGCGAGCGTGGCGGGCTTCTCCTGGCCGCTCGCCTGGGGGCTCGAGACCGGGCATCTCGCTCCCAACCTCACGCTCCCCCTGGGGATGCCCGCGCGGCTGGACGGCGGCAGCGGCCGGCTCGTGCTCGGGGTACAAGGATAGAGGTCGATGGTCAATCCAGTGTTCAAGACCACCAGCGGCGGCACGACTGGTACCGGTACGGGCAGGAGGGGCTACACCCGTGAGCTCAAGGCCGGGGAGTACGTCTTCCGCGAGGGAGAGCTGGGCACGGAGATGTACATTATCAACGAGGGCAAGGTGGAGATCCTCAACCAGGTCGGCGACGAGGAGCAGCTCCTCGCCGTGCTCGAGAAGGGGGACTTCTTCGGCGAGATGTCGGTGCTGGAGGACCTGCCCCGCGCGGCCTCGGCGCGGGCGCTGACGGACGTCCGGCTCCTCCAGATCAACGGCTCGACCTTCGATCAGCTCCTCCAGGGCAATCCCGAGATCGCCGTCCGCATGATGCGCAAGCTCTCCCGCCGGCTGCGCGAGACGGACGAGATGCTGAAGTCGGTCATGGGCACCAAGGTCACCTCCCGCGAGATGCCCCGGCCGGTCGTCCAGACGGCTTCGGAGGGGCCGGAGCGGCTGGTGCACGTCCCCTCGGGCATGGAGTTCCACCTCTCCAACGGCTCGGAGACCACGATCGGCCGCAAGGACCCGGTCACCGGGATCTACCCCGACGTCGACCTCACTCCCGTGGACAGCCAGCGCTCGGTCAGCCGCCGGCACGCCAAGATCTACCGCCGCGGCAGCAAGTACTTCTTCGGCGAGGAGATCGGCACCATGAACAGCACGTTCCTGAACGGCAAGCGCCTGGAGACCGGCATCCCCGCCGAGATCCGCGCGGGCGACGAGCTGCGCTGCGGAGTGGTGGTGCTCCGCTTCGAGGGTCCCTAGGGCGCTTAACGCAGGGGCGCCCCTACAGGTCTGAGAGCCCTGGATCTCGACACCCCTCTCCGGACGGTCCGCGGCGTGGGCCCCGCGCGCGCCCGGGCGCTCGCTGGCGCCGGCTTCGAGACGGTCCGCGACCTGCTCTTCCACATCCCCAGCCGCTACGAGGACCGGCGCGAGACGCGGCCGGTGACGGAGGCGTCCGCCGGAGGCTCGTTCACCTTCCAGGGCCGGCTCTCGGGCCTGCGCCGCATCCGCACCCGCCGCCGCAGCTTCACCCTGGTCCGCGGGTTCCTGGAGGACTCGACCGGCCGGCTGCCGGTCGTCTGGTTCAACCGTCCCTATCTGGCGGATCAGGCCCTCGCGGGAGAGGAGTATGTGCTCCACGGTCCGGTGCGGGTGGGCAAGGAGGGCCGCGAGCTGCTGAACCCGTCCTGCGAGCGGGCCGCGGAAGCCGTCCACGGCGGGCGCATCGCGCCGGTCTATCCGGCGGCCGGGGGCGTGGGGCCGGCGGCGCTGCGGCGCGTGCTGGCCGCCGTCCTGGAGCAGGTGGATCTCCAAGAGGTGCCGGAGGCGCTGCCCGGGGAGCTGCTGGCGCGATACGGGCTGCCTCCGCTGGGGGACGCCCTCGAGGCGCTGCACCATCCCGGGGAGGACGTCGACCTGGACGCCCTGAACCGGCGGCGCAGCCCGGGCCACCTGCGGCTCATCTACGGCGAGCTGGCGGAGCTGCAGCTCGCTCTCGCCCTCCGGCGCGAGCGGGAGAAGGGGGAGCCCAGGACCCGGCGCTACCGGCTCGACGCGCGGCTGCGGCGGACGCTGGGGGAGATCCCGCCCTTCCCGCTGACGGGAGCGCAGGAGCGGGTGGTGGGCGAGATCCTGGCCGACCTCGCGGGGCCACACCCCATGCTCCGGCTGCTTCAGGGGGACGTGGGGAGCGGCAAGACGATCGTGGCCGCCCTGGGGCTGGCGGCGGCGCTGGAGAACGGGTATCAAGGAGCCTTCATGGCGCCTACCGAGCTGCTGGCCGAGCAGCACTACGCGAACCTGGAGCGGCTGCTGGGGAGCCGCTATCCCATGGCCCTCTTCACCGGGAGCGCGGCCGAGGCCGGCCGCCTGCGGGCGGGACTCGCCTCCGGCGAGGTCCGGCTCGCCGTGGGCACGCACGCGCTGATCCAGGAGGCGGTGGAGTTCCAGCGGCTGGGGCTCGCGGTGATCGACGAGCAGCACCGCTTCGGAGTGGCGCAGCGCACCCTGCTGCGCCGCAAAGGGGACCGGCCGGACCTGCTGGTGATGACGGCGACGCCCATTCCCCGCTCGCTCGCCCTGACCGCCTACGGCGACCTGCCCGTCTCCACCCTCGACGAGCTGCCGCCGGGGCGCTCCCCGGTAAAGACCGAGGTGGTGCCGGCCGGCCGGCGGCGGGAGGTCTACCGCCGGCTGCGCGAGGCTGTGGACGCCGGGGCGCGCGCGTATGTGGTGGCGCCCCTCATCGAGGAGAGCGGCCGGCTCGACGCCGCCTCGCTGGCCGAGGTGGAGGAACGGGCGCGCGAGGCCCTGGAGGGGTTTCCCCTGGCGGTGCTGCACGGGCGCGTGCCCGCCGCCGAGCGCGAGCGCACCATGCGGGCCTTCGCCGCCGGCGAGCTGCGGGTGCTGGTGGCCACTACCGTGATCGAGGTGGGGGTGGATGTGCCCGAGGCCACCTGGATGGTGATCGAGAGCGCCGAGCGCTTCGGCCTCGCCCAGCTCCACCAGCTCCGGGGGCGCGTGGGGCGCGGGGTCGCGCCGGCGGTCTGCGTCGCCCTCCACGGCCGCCTGTCGGAGACGGCGAAACGGCGCCTGGAGATCTTCGGGTCCACACCTGACGGCTTCGAGATCGCCGAGGCAGACCTCGCCCTCCGCGGCCCGGGCGACCTGCTGGGCACCCGCCAAGCCGGTCTCCCCTCGCTGCAGGTGGCCCGCCTGCCCGAGGACTGGGACTGGCTGGTGCGGGCCCGCGACGATGTCCGCGAGCTGCTCGGGCGGCTGGAGGCGCCGGCATTGCAGGCCCTCGCGGGGGCGGTGAAGGGGGTGGAGGCGTGATCGCCGGGGTGAGGCCATGCGCGTCCTGCTGATCGCCAACACGCTCCCGCCGCGGGACGTTTCCGGCGTCGGCGAACAGGTGCTACAGTTGGCGGCCGGCCTGCGGGATCATGGGGACGACGTGGAGGTGCTGGGCCGCGGTCCCGGTGGGGCCGCGGGTCCGAAGGTGCTCTTTCCCCTCACCATCGTGCCGGCGGCCTGGCGGGCGATCCGCCGCTTCCGGCCGCACGTGGTGCAGGTCCACGAGTCGGACGGAGCGCTGGCAGCCCTGCTGGTGAAGGCCCTGAGGGTATTGCGCGAGCCGCGCCCTCTGCTGGCCGCTCTGCTCCAGGTGAGCTATGTCGAGGAGCTGCGGGCGGTGCGGCCGCTCGTCGCGGACGGGCGGGTGCTGGGCCGGCCGGGCGGCGCCGAGCTGCGCTTCCGCTGGCTCAAGGCGCCGTTCCAGATCCTCCTCGGGCAGGTCACCGCCCGGCTGGCGGACCTGGTGCTGGCGCCCAGCGCGGCCACCGCCGCCGAGGTCCGCCGCGACTATGGCGTGGACGGTGTGGGGGTGATCCCCAACGTCACGGGAGGGTTGGCGGTGGAGCCTGCGGGAGAGGTGGAGGGCGAGCCGGGGTACCTCCTCTTCGTCGGCCGCCTGCGCGTGCGCAAGGGGGTCGAGGTGCTGCTGGAAGCCCTCCGCGAGCTGCGGCGCCGGAATCCCGCCGCCGTCCTGCGGATCGCCGGGGACGGCGAGCACCGGGCACGGCTGGAGCGCAGAGTGGACGAGCTGGGGCTCCGGAGCGCCGTCTCGTTCCTCGGCACCTGCGGCGCGCCTCGGGTGCGGGCGCTCCTCGGAGGCGCGGCGGCCCTGGTGGTGCCCTCGATCTACGAGGGCATGCCGCTGGTGGTGCTGGAGGCGATGGCGGCGGGCGTGCCCGTGGTCGCCAGCCGGGTGAGCGGGATCCCCGAGGTGGTGGTGGACGGCGAGACCGGCTGGCTCGTGCCGCCGGAGGACCCCACGGCTCTGGCCGGCGCACTGGCGGTGGTCCTGGCGGACCCCGCGGAGGCAAGGCGCCGTGGGGAGGCCGGCCGGCGTCGGGTGGAGGAGCGCTATCGCCCGGCCGCAGCCGCAGCGGCCTGGCGCGCCGCGGTCCTGGCTGCGGGTGCCAGGGAATAGAGGTTTTGGAGGACCCTTTCGATGATGGGACGTGCCCTGCTGATCGTCGGTGCCCTGGCGACCCTGGGGGTGATCGCCTCAGCCGTGCTGGGCTATCTGCTCAAGTCGCCGACGGATGCCAACATGCCGCTCCACGTGCTCGTGGGGCTGGCGTCGAGCCTGCTGCTGCTGTTCTCCCACTGCTGGATCATGTTCTACCTGATTGGCACCGGCAAGGCGATCAAGGACGCGGTGCGGGAGAACGGGCTCGACCCGGCCTTCGCCGAGGAGACCAAGCGCTTCAAGAATCTCTCCTATCCCTGGCTCATGCTGGCCATGGCGCTGGTGATGGCCACCTTCATCCTGGGCGGCGGTGTGGCGACCGGCTCCGTCCCGAAATGGGTGCACCACGGGCTGTTCTATGCCGCGATCGCGGCCCAGGTGTACGCCCTCTGGGTCGAGCGGCGCGTCCTCGACGAGAACGAGCGCCTGATGGCGGACGTCGACCGGCGTCTGGCCGCGGCGCCCTCCGCGGCTCGGGCCGGCGCCTGAACCGGCCGCTCCCTGTTTTATGATCGGGCTTCTGGCCGCGGGCCTGGTGATCAACCTCGCCTGAGGAGGGACGAGTGACCGAACCGCAGACCGTGCTCTCAGGCATGCGCTCGACAGGCAAGATCCACCTGGGCAACTACTTCGGCGCCCTGAGGAACTGGATCGACCTGCAGGACCGCTACCGCTGCTACTACTTCGCGGCCGACTGGCACGCCCTGACGAGCGACTACGCCGATCCATCCCAGATCGCCGCCAATACGATCGAGATGGTGACCGACTGGCTCGCCGCCGGGCTCGATCCCGAGAGGTCCACGATCTTCATCCAGTCCCTGGTGCCGAACCACGCCGAGCTGCACCTGCTGCTGTCGATGATCACGCCGCTCGGCTGGCTCGAGCGCGTCCCCACCTACAAGGAGCAGATCCAGCAGATCGAGGGCAAGGACCTCGCGACCTACGGCTTCCTCGGCTATCCGGTGCTGCAGACGGTGGACATCATCGTCTACCGCGCCCACTACGTGCCCGTGGGCGAGGACCAGGCGAGCCACCTCGAGATCAGCCGCGAGATCGTGCGCCGCTTCCACCACCTCTACGGCTGCGAGATCTTCCCCGAGCCCCAGGCCCTGTTCACGCCCACGCCCAAGGTGCCGGGCATCGACGGCCGCAAGATGTCCAAGTCCTACGGCAACGCCATCAACCTCTCGGACCCGCCCGAGGTGATCCGCCAGAAGTGCATGCAGATGTTCACCGATCCGCAGCGGCTCAAGCGGAGCGATCCGGGCCGGCCCGAGGTCTGCAACCTCTACGACTTCCACAAGCTGGTCTCGCCGCCCGAGGTCCAGGAGCGGGTGGCGCGGGAGTGCCGGGCGGCCCAGATCGGCTGCGTGGACGACAAGAAGCTGCTGGCGCAGATCCTCATCGACTACCTCGAGCCGTTCCGCCGCCGCCGCGAGGAGCTGCTGCGCGACCGCGACACGGTCTACGACATCCTGGTCGAGGGCTCGCGCAAGGCGCGCGAGCGGACCGCCGAGACCATGGAGCTGGTGCGCGGGGCCATGGGGCTCGACTACCGAAAAGTGGTGGAGAGCGTGGAGAAGGCCGTCGGATGAGCGAGGAGACGCCGGACCTCCTGCCCGACTCGTGGCGCGTCCACCTGCCGATCTTCGACGGGCCGCTCGACCTGCTGCTGCACCTGATCAAGATCAACAAGGTGGAGATCACGGACATCCCGGTAGCCACCATCTGCGACCAGTTCCACGCCTATCTGGGGCTGATGGAGGAGCTGAACCTCGACATCGCCGGCGAGTACATCTATGAGGCGGCGCTGCTGATCCACCTGAAGTCCAAGATGCTGCTGCCGCGCCCGCCCCAGGCCGAGGGCGAGCCCGCGGAGGACCCGCGCCAGGAGCTGGTCGAGCGCCTGCTGGAGTACCGGCGCCTCAAGGAGGTGGCCCAGTCCCTCGCCGAGCTGGACCGGCTGCGCATGGGGATCTGGACCCGCCAGCCGCAGCCGCTGCCGGCCGCGCCGGAAGCCGAGGATCAGCAGGTGGACCTCGGCGAGGTCTCGCTCTTCGACCTCCTGGGCGCCCTGAAGACGGCCCTGCTGCGCTACGAGCGGGAGCACCCGCCGCCGATCCAGCTCACTCTCGAGGCCTACTCGGTGCGCGGGCAGTTCGACCGGCTCTTGGGCGAGCTGGACGCCGGCCGGCCCTTCGACCTGATCGCCGACCTCAAGGGGCGCTCCTGCCGGGCCGAGGCTATCGCGGCCTTCCTGGCCGTCCTGGAGCTGGCGCGGCTGAACCTGGTGCGCATCCATCAGACCGAGGCTGGCGACGTCCTGCTCTACCGCACGACGCGCGAGTTGGGTGAGCACGAGCGGGAGGCGATCGGCCTATGACCGAGCGGAGCGAATTGGAGGCGGCCCTCGAAGCGATCCTCTTCGTCTCGTCCGCGCCGGTGTCGCGGGCGAAGCTGCTGGAGATGTTCGACGAAGAGGAGCGCGAGGAGGCCGCCGAGGCCCTGGAAGCCGTGTTGGCCCGCTACGCGGGCGACGGCCGCGGGGTCATGGTGGAGGACGTGGCGGGCGGCGTGCGCATCGCGACCCGCCCTGAGGTGGGGGGCTGGCTGCGCCGGTTCTTCGACGTCTCGGGCGGCAACAAGCTCTCCATGGCGGCGCTGGAGACGCTGGCGATCATCGCCTACCGCCAGCCGGTCACCGGTCCGGAGATCCAGGAGCTGCGCGGCGTCAATCCCGCGGGCGTCCTCAAGACCCTCCTGGAGCGGCGCCTGGTCCGCATCGCCGGCCGCAAGGAGGTGGTGGGCAAGCCCTTCCTCTACGGCACCACCCGGGAGTTCCTGGTCCACTTCGGCCTCAACAGCCTGAAGGACCTGCCGCCCCTCGAGGAGTTCGAGGAGACCTTCGGCAGCGGCGACGCCGCGGCCGTGGCAGGCCTCGCCGAGCTCGCGGGCGGTCCCGGGGAGGAAGCCGCGGAGGCTCCAGCCGCCGAGGACAGCGAGGAGCGGTTCCTCCGCGAGGTGGCCGAGATGGAAGAGCAACAGGACGCGCTGCCGGTGGAGGAGACGTGAGCGAGGAGCGGCTGCAGAAGATCCTGGCGCGGGCGGGGATCGCCTCCCGCCGCAAGGCCGAGGAGCTGATTCGCGAGGGGCTCGTCACCGTCAACGGCCGGGTGGTCGGGCTGGGCGAGAAGGCCGACCCCGAGCGGGACGCCATCAAGGTGAACGGCAAGCGGGTCCAGCCCGCGCACGAGCACCGCTACCTGCTGCTCAACAAGCCCAAGGGCTACATGTCCACCGTCTCCGATCCCGAGGGCCGGCCCACGGTGATCGACCTCGTGCCGCCGGGCATGCGCAAGGCGCTGGTGCCCGTCGGGAGGCTCGACTACAACACCGAGGGCCTGCTGCTGCTCACCGACGACGGCGAGTTCGCCCAGCGGATCGCCCATCCCCGCTACGGCAGCACCAAGACCTATGAGGCCAAGGTGAAAGGGACCCCTACCGAGGCACAGCTCGACCGCCTGCGCGCCGGCATCGTGCTCGACGATGGCAAGCGCACCGCGCCGGCGAAGATCACGGCCCGGGCACCGTTCAAGCCCACGGGAGCGCGCCGCCGCGGGGAGCCCGAGAGCGACAACTCCTGGTGGATCATCGAGCTCGCCGAGGGGCGCACGCGCCAGATCCGCGAGATGTTCCTCCGCATCGGCCACCCCGTCCAGAAGCTGCGTCGGGTGGCGATCGGCCCCCTCCGCGATCCCCACCTGCCGCTCGGCACTCTGCGCGATCTGAGTGAGCAGGAGATCCGCAAGCTCCTCAAGTCCGCCCGCGGGCCGCAGGAGAAGCCGGCCCGCCCCGCGGCGAAGAAGACCGCCGCCAGCGCGAAGAAGGCAGTTCCTCGCTCGGGCCGCGCCTCGAAATCGCGGCAGGGGCGCCGATGACCTCGTCCCCTCCCCTGATCGTCGCCATCGACGGTCCTTCGGGCGTGGGCAAGAGCACCGCGGCGCGGCGTCTCGCCCGGCGCCTGGGCGTGCCCTTCCTGGACACCGGAGCCATGTACCGCGCCGTCGGCCTCAAGGTGCTGGAGAGCGGCGTCGATCCGCTCGACCGGGACAAGGTCGTGACGATCGCGGGGGAGACTGACGTACGCCTGGGCCGGCGGGAGGACGGCAGCTTCGAGGTCCTTTTGGACGGCGAGCCGGTCGAGCCCCGCATCCGCACCCCCGAGGTGGGGGAGGCGACCTCGGCGATCTCCGCCTACCCCGAGGTCCGGCAACGCATGGTCCGCCTGCAGCGCGAGGCCGCGGGCCAGTTCGGGGCCGTCCTCGAAGGGCGCGACATCGGTACCCGCGTCTTCCCGGAGACCCCCTACAAGTTCTTCCTCGACGCCAGCTCGGACGTGCGCTTCCAGCGCCGCTACGACGAGCTGTCCGCTGCCGGCCAGCCCGTCACCTTCGACCAGGTGGTCGAGGAGATCAGCCGCCGCGACCTGCGCGACAGCACCCGCCTCGACTCCCCCCTGACCCGGGACGGCTCCTACACCTTCATCGACACCTCGGACCTGGCGATCGACGAGGTGGTGGAGCGGATGGCGCGGGAGGTCGAGGGGCGGCGGTAAGGCCCGGCAGCCATCTTGCAGTAAGACCTACCTTGAGCGTCGCCGGGGCGTGCTCCCGGCGGCATCCTCCCATCACGCAAAAACGACCGAGAAGGAGGAGACGATGGGTCTGATCCAATTCGTCAAGAACGTCGGAAGGAAACTCGACCTCAGCAAGGCCCAGCAGCACTCCCAGGGGCAGCATCCGCAGAACCCGGCGCAGGCGCAGCAGGCTGCCGCGGCGCGCGACCGCGCGCAAAACCAGGAGCGCCAGAGGGAGGCGGCCCTGGCCGCCGTGATCAACCAGATGGGCTTCAAGGTCCGGGAGCTGGCCGTCGACATCGAGGGTGACAAGGCTCTCGTGCGCGGCCAGGTGGACAGTCAGGCGGACCGGGAGAAGATCGTCCTGCTGGTCGGCAACACCGAGGGGATCGACGCCGTGGACGACCGGCTCCAGGTCTCGAAGCCGGAGCCCGAGGCCCAGTTCTACGACGTCAAGTCAGGAGACACCCTCTCCAAGATCGCCAAGCAGTTCTACGGCGATGCCAACAAGTACCACCAGATCTTCGAGGCCAACCGGCCGCTGCTCAAGGACCCGGACGACATCTTCCCCGGGCAGAAGCTGCGCATCCCAGCGGAGGCGACGGCCGGCGTCCGCGCCTGAGGGAGACCCCAGATTCGACAGGATCTGCCCGCGCGACCTCACCCCCTGGCCCCCTCTCCTAAA
>DASWME010000295.1:0-45329 GCA_036399915.1 Thermoanaerobaculia bacterium | reverse complement strand
GCCCTTCCATCTCCGAGTATGAGTCGGGCAAAGTTCTTCCCGAGCTGCGGACGCTTCAGCGACTCTTAGGGGCGATGTACTTTACTCTGCCGGATCTGGCGGAGGCAGAGCGTTTCGTTGAGGCGATGCGGTCCCGGTCTGCTTCAAATCTCCCCGGATCAGAGCGGCTCCCCGCAAGCCTTGAACGGGCCGCCTCTGAGATTGGGAGAGTGGTTGCCGAATTCGCCCGCGGCATCTATGTGCTTCTCTGGGATCGAGGCCAGCAGGGCCCGCTCTCGGAGACGACTGCGGCACAAGGCGATTCGCCGTCAATCGAGGCGGAATCCGAGGTGCCTGAACTCTGGGAGAAGCTCCGCACCCTCTCTCCCAAGGCGCAAGCTGCCGCCGTCCTCCGCGATCCCAGCTACCACAATTGGGCGCTCTCCCGGTTTCTCAAGAGAGAGCATCGCCACTGTCGCCGGCAATCCCAAGAAGGCAGTCTCTCTCGCGGGCCTTGCCGTGGAGATTGCCCGCCGTGTCGAGGGCACTCCGCGCTGGAGAGCACGGCTCTTGGGCTACGCCCTCATGCATCTTGCAAACGCTCTGCGGGTCAAAGGTGATCTGCCGGCGGCCGAACGCACTGCCGCCGAGAGCGAGCACTGCTGGATTCCCCGCGAGGAGGGCTCGCCCGATCCTCTGGATGACGCGACGTACTACGCGCTCCAAGCGTCACTCCGCAGGACGCAGGGACACTTTGCCGAGGCGATCGCGCTTCACGACAAGGCGCTTTCGAGTCCAGGCGCCGACGCCCTCCGGCCGGAGCTTCTCGTGAGCAAGGCATACACGCTCGATGAGTACGGCGACGTGGAGGGCGTGGCGAGGACGCTTGAAGAGGCGGCATCCTGCCTCACCGGCGCCGAGGATCCGCGCCTCGTCTTGGCACTGCGGCACAACCTTGTCGATGCCCTGAGCAAAGCCGGGAACTTCTCGGAGGCGAAGGAACTCCTGCCGGAAGTGAAGCGCCTCGCGGCCGTCGCGGGCACGGACCTCGACCATGCAAGGGTGCAGTGGGTTGAAGGGCGCATAGCGGCCGGTCTCGGGAACTCCGAGCAGGGGGTATCGCTCCTCCTCAAAGCCCGAGGAGTGTTGATGTCAGAGGGGATCGCGCTGGATGCCGCCCTCGTAACCCTGGAACTGGCCTCTCTCTATCTGTCGGGGGGTCGGATGGGAACCGTGAAGGATCTGGCACGGAACCTCGCCACCCTCTTCCAGGCACAGGCGCTTCCCCGGGAGACATTGGCCGCCCTGCAGCTCTTCCGGCAGGCTGCGGAGGCGGAACAGGTCACGACCGACCTCATAGACCGCTTGCTGAGCTACCTTCGGAAGGCCCGCTACAACCCGCGGCTCAAGTTCGGGGAGGAGTAAGCGCGGTCATCGGACCACGCCCGAAGCATGTGTCCCAGGCGGTCCGTGATCCTCCAATAGATCCCTCAATGTCACCCGAAGGGAAGCTTAGCGCAGTCTGACTACTTCCCTGGAAGGAAGAGGAATCCCAGATCACCCTCCGCGCACCGAAGCCTTGGGACGGGGTGTCAGGCCCCCCGTCGAACGCCAGCGTACTGCGGGACCTCGCGGAGCTGTCAAGGGCTTCCCTTCGGCGGCTTCGCCGGCCCTTGACAGCTCCGCGGGTCCCGCAGTGTTGAAGGGTTGTGCCGACGGGGGGAGCAGCCGCCTCTGGAAAGAGCAGGGGTCCTGCCGCCCTCGGGGCTTGCCGACCGCGACCGGGTGGTGACCCGCTGGCGTCTGGAGGGCACGCAGAAGGGTCCGCTGATGGGCATTGCGGCGTCCGGCCGGCGGGTCAGCATCGAGGGCATCCGCATCGAGAGGATCGAGAACGGCATGAGCGGATTGCAGAGGCTAGCGTGGCCTAGGCGACCGCCTGCCTGCGCATATCATAGGAAGACGCGCAATGCTTGCAGGCGGAGCTGCCGCGGCACGCGGCCGCATCGCCGCAGACGGAACAGCACTGGGCGGTCGAGGTGCAGCAGAAGGTGGTGCAGTAGGTGGCGCTGCCGCCGCTAGCGGCGGTGACGGTGGTGGCGAGAAGGAAGGCCAGGAACACGAGCTTAACCTGCCTCGCAGTAGTAAGGCCGACCTCAACGCCGGTGGTGGGAACCCGCAGGGTGCCCCAGCCGCACCGACTTACTTCGGGGACGGTGGTTCTCCTCCGAGGCTGATCGAGACCCAGGTGGGCCTCTCCTGCCGCTCGCGCGCGATCGGCCGTTAACCGGCGTCAAGACTTCGAGCTGTTTAGCCGCTGGTTCCCCGACTCCGAGCCGCCTTTAGGCTGCCAACCGAGCCCAAAGTTCTATCCGGCGGTCAGGTTGTCCTAAGATAGGGACATCACTTATGGTTCGGGGGGCCGGTTTCCTCACAGCCAACAAGGGCCGGCCTCCCCGTTTTCTTCTCCGCAGCCGGGAAACCACCGCCTAAGTACCTATTTGGAACCTACGGACGCCCACTCGGACCACAAGTCGCTTGCTTCCCATTATTTACGAGACAACCCCCTCTCTCTCCCTGACGGGAGAGGGGGAACGCCTGGAACGAAGCTTCAACTGGATCCCCCCTCTCCCGTCAGGGAGAGGGGGTCAGGGGGTGAGGCCTCAACGGGCAACCCGGCGAGGATTGGTATGACGACCCGCCCCTCCTGGACCGGCCCCCTCCTCGCCCTGCCGCTCCTGCTGTTCCTGGCGGCGGGCGTGGCGTGGCCGCTGGCGCACTTGGCGGGGCGGGCGTTCACGGACGCCGGCGGCGACGCCCTGCGGCAGGTGGTCGCCGCGGGTCGGTACCGCACCGCGCTGGTCAACTCGCTCGCCCTCTCCGCGGCGGCGGCGGCCGCCTCGGTGCTGCTGGCGCTGGGGCCGGCCTGGGTGCTGGCCCGGGAGCGGTTCCGCGGCCGGGACCTGCTGCGCACGGCGATCTCCCTGCCGCTCACCTTCTCGGGCGTGCTCGTGGGGTTTCTGATGGTGGTGCTGCTGGGCCGCATCGGGGCCATCCCCAAGGTGATCGGGGCCCTCACGGGGCGGGAGATGTTCTCCGGCGCCGCCTACACCTTTGCCGGATTGTTTCTCGCTTATCTATACTTCGAAGTCCCGCGGGCGGTGATGACGCTCGAAGCGGCGTTCCGGCGGTTCCCGCGCGAGCTGGACGCGGCGGCGCGCACGCTCGGCGCGGGGGCCCTGGAGCGGCTGCTCAAGGTCGGGCTGCCGATCGCCGCGCCCGCCCTGCGCTCCACGCTGGCCGTGACCTTCTCGGCCTCGATGGGGTCGTTCGGCGTCGCGCTGATCCTGTCGCGCCGCTTCACGGTGGCACCGGTCGAGATCTATACGGAGATGACGGGTTTCCTCAACGACGACGTGGCCGGGGCCTTGTGCCTGGCGCTGGCGCTGGCGACGCTGGCGGCGAACGGACTGCTATCCCTGGAGAGGCGATGAGCCGTTCGTGGGACCGGCGGCGCCTGCGCCGCGCCGGCATCGCCGTGACGGCGCTGCTCGCGGTGGCTCTCGCGGCACCCATCGCCATCACCGCGGCCGGCGCCTTCTCGCGGGCGGAGTGGTACGGCCAGCGCTCGGAGGGAGCCGAGGTGGCGGACGCTCCGGCGCTGTTCCGCTACGTCCTCGAGATCTGGGGGCGGTCCCTGGTGCGCTCCGGCCAGGTGGTGGCGGCGGTGGTGCCGCTGGCCCTGCTCATCGGCGCGCCGGCCGGCTGGGCGTTCCGGCGGCGGCCGTTCCCCGGCTCGCGGCTGCTGGAATCGGCGGCCCTGGTGCCGCTGGCCGTGCCGGGGGTGGCGCTGGCCTTCTCGTTGATCCAGGCGGCCGAAGGGGTGCCCCGCTTCTGGCTGCTCGCCGCGGGGCACCTGGCCTACACCGTGCCGCTCGTGGTGAAGACGGTGAGCAACGCGGTCGAGACCTTCGATCCCCGGCTGGAAGCCGCCGCCCGCAGCCTGGGGGCGGGGCCATTCGAGACCGCGGCGCGGGTCACCCTGCCGCTGCTGCTGCCGGCGCTGGTCCTCTCGGCGCTCCTGGTCTTCGCCGTCTCCTGGGGGGAGTTCAACGTCAGCTTCCTGCTGGCGACGCCGCTGCTCCAGACCTTCCCCGCGGCCCTCTACCTCACCTACACCACCAACTCCTTCCCCGTGGCGGCGGCGGCGACGCTGGTCTTCCTGGCGCCGGTCGTGCCGGCCCTGATCGCCATCCAGGCGCTCGGGGGCGAGGAGTTCCACCGGGGGCTGCCGGCGTGAAGGTCCGGGTGGACAACCTCTCCTTCGCCTACGGCCGCGAACGGGTGATCTCCGAGGTGTCCCTGGACCTGCCGGAAGGGGGGATCACGGTGGTGATCGGCCCGTCGGGCTCGGGCAAGTCGACGCTGCTCCAGCTCCTCGCCGGCCTGCTCCATCCCGCCGCGGGGAGCATCTTCTTCGACGGCGAGGACGTGACCGGCGTGCCCACCGAGCGGCGGGACGTCGGGGTGGTCTTCCAGTCCTACGCCCTCTTCCCCCATCTCAATGTGCGGGAGAACATCGCCTTCGGCCTGAAGACCGGACGGCGGCGCTTCTCGCCGCGCAGCTCGCGGCGGCGGCCGTCGCGCCATTCCATCGAGGCCCGGGTGTGGGACACGGCGGCCCTGCTCAGCCTCGAGCGCCTGCTGGACCGCCGGGCCTGCCAGCTCTCCGGCGGCGAGCAGCAGCGGGTCGCCCTGGCCCGGGCGGTGGCGCCGCGGCCGGCGCTGCTGCTGCTCGACGAGCCGCTCTCGGCCCTGGACGCCCGCCTGCGCCGCATGGTCCGCTCCGAGCTCGCCTCCCTGCTGCGCAAGCTGGGCACGACCGCCTTCTACGTCACCCACGACCAGGAGGAGGCCATGCTCCTCGCCGACCACCTCGTCGTGCTGGACCAGGGCCGGGTGGTGCAGGCCGGGCTGCCGCTCGACCTCTACCGCCGGCCGGCCACGCCGTTCGTGGCCTCCTTCCTGGGCGAGGCGAACCTGGTGGAGGTGGCGGTGGAGAGTTGTGATGGCAAGCCCGCGCGGACGCCGTTCGGCAGGCTCGCGCTGCCTCATGGCCCCGCCCGCGGCTGGCTGCTGGTGCGGCCCGAGGACGTGACCGAGGACCCTGCCGGGGCGGTCGCCACGGTCGTGGACGCGCGGGGGATGGGACCGCACGATCGCGTCGTCCTCCTGCTCGAGAACGGTGCCGAGGTGCTGGCTCACCTCCCGCCGGAGACCGCGCCGGAGCCCGGCATGAAGGTGCGGATCGGGATGCGTTCCCGCAAGCCGCATTTCCTGGCCGACGGGTCAGGGGGCAGGTGACCGCCGCCGGGCGTACGCCCAGGCGATCCCCCAGAGCAGGATCAGCCCGATCTCGGCGATGGCGTCCAGAAGGTAGACGCCCGAGATGCGGCCGGCGAGGGCGTAGACGAGGTCGATCCCCGCCAGCCCGGCGGCGCTCGCCACGGCCAGGAAGGCCAGCTCGGGGCCGACCGTCCGGCGGCGGGCGCCGAGGAGCAGGGTGGCGCCGATGGCCGCGATCAGCACGCCCGCGGTCTTCACCAGCCAGAGGTCCACCTTGGGTCCGGTGACCGCCACGAAGCTGGCCATGTGGAGGAGGGGCCAGACGCCGGTCGCGAAGAAGTAGAGGCCCTGCAGCCAAGCGAGGAGGACCCGAGGGTCTCGCCGGGGACGATTCAAGAGCCCGACCTCAGGTGGTTCGAGGCGCAGCGGTAGCCGCCGTTGAGGATGACGCTGCGGACGAGCGGGGGAAAGAGGTCGAGGCGGACCCCCAGGGCGGCGAAGGCGTCGCGGGCCCGGACGTCGCCCGCCGGGATCAGGGAAGAGAAACCCTCGGCGCGGGCGGTCCCCTGGCGGGTCTCCACCACGACGTTGTTCCAGGTGATCAGGAACCCGTCGTGGGAGAGGCCGGCGCGGTCCTGGAGCAGGGCCACGGGGACGGTCAGGAGGGGGAGCCTGCGCACCTCCATCCCCTCGCGGGCGAGGTGACCGGCCACGAGGTCCAGGAAGGAGCCGAGGCCGTCCATCGCCGGCGTCCGCTGAGCGGCGGCGAGGGCCGCGGCGAGCGCGGCTCCGGCGGGCTCCAGGCCGTAGCCCTCGCGCAGGGCGTCCCAACCGCCGGCGGGCAGCTTCGCCAGCAGGCCGCGCCCCGCGGTCACGTCCGCCACCAGGGCCGCGAGGCGCCCTCCCTTCGCCGGGACCAGGGTCACGATCGAGTCGAGATCGTACCCGGCGCCGCCGCCGATCCGTCGCATCAGGGCGGTGCGGGCCGCCGCATCCCCCGCGCCGGCCCGGGGGAGGGGATGGACGAAGCGGAGCGGCCGGCCGTAGAGAGAGCCCAGCTCCTTCACGGCCTGGTCCGCGGCGGCGAGATAGCGGTCGATGCCCTTCGGAGTGGAGAAGCTCTCGACGGGCACCCGGTCCGCCTTCAGAAGGACGAGGATGCGGGGCTCGAGCGCGTGCAGCGTCACCCAGGCGGCGTCCCGGGCGAGCAGCACCTGGCCGTTGTGGAAGGGCACGGGCGCCTCGGCCCAGGTGACCTTCCCCCAGGCGCGGTCGATCTCGGCGGGCAGGTTCTGCACCAGCTCGGGGCCGAGGTTCGCGTCCTCCTCGCGGCCGGGCTGGAGGTTGGGGCGCACCAGCAGCCGGACGCCGCCCTTGCTGGCATGGACCAGGCTGAACGGATCGCGCGGCCAGGGGGAGTAGGGCCGGCCGTGAGTGTCGAGCAGGTGGAGGCGCAGCATCCGGGCGCGCGGCGCCAGCCGGTCGCGCAGCGGCGAGTCGGTGAGCACGATCAGCGTGCGCCCGGGGTCGGCGGCCCTGACGCCGGAGAGGAAGGCGTCCGCCGCCGCCTCGTCGAAGAAGAACGAGGGGAGGGAGTAGACCGAGGCGGCGAGCCGGCCCTCCACGTCGGCGTCGAAGCGCTGGGCCGATGGCGCGAACGCCACCCGCCGCTCGGAGCCGCGGCGGGGCGTCGCCCCCCAGGCGCGCTCCACCTCGTCGGAGGCGCTGAAGCCGAACCCCCGCACCTGATTGAGCTCCAGGAGGAGGGCGTCGCGCAGTCCGGCGGGCGCCGCGGGATCGAAGGCGCGGGGGAGCAGGGCGAGCACGCGCCGGCGGAAGGTTTCGTCGGCGACGAAGCGTTCGGGATCGACGAGCTGAAACGCGAGGAGCGCCTGCACGTCCTCGGGGCTCCAGGACCCGCGGCGGGCCAGGGCGCGGACCTGCTCGCGGGCACGGGCGGCGAGGGAGTCCCCGGCCTGCCGGGAGACGGCCGGATCGGCCGCGGCGAGCGCCTGGCCGAGGTCGGAGGGAGTCCCGGATGCGCTCTCCGGCTCCCGCGCCAGCCCGCCGAGGGCTGCCAGCCCGAGGAGGGCCGCCAGCGCGAGGGACCTCACCCCGGTCTCCCTACGGCTGCCCCTCGGATTTCAGCCGCTTCAGGTTCGTGGCGGCCATCTGGTCCTGCGGGTTGATCTTCAGCACCTGCTCGAGGAGGCTGCGGGCCTCCTCCTTCTTCTTCAGGTTCATGAGCAGCACAGCGAGGTCGTTCATGGCCGCCGTGTGCCGCGGCGCGAGCTGCAGCGCCCTGCGCAGGTCCTGCTCGGCCACGCCCCAGCGCGAGAGGGCCATCTCGGTCGCGCCCCGCAGGTAGAGGAAGTCCGGGTGGTTCGGCTCGCCCTGGAGCGCGGCCTCGGTCACCTTTAGCGCCTCTTCGGGCCGCTTGAGGCCGAGCAGCAGGCGCACCTCCAGGATGCGGGCCCGCGGGTCAGGGACCTTCGCGATCCCGATCTCCTGGCGGACCGCCGCGAGCGCCCCCTCGAGCTGCCCCTGACCCATGAGGCGCAGGGCGTTCTGCAGGCCCTCGCTCAGGGGCTTCTCCGGCGCCGCGGCAGCCGGGCCCGGAGCCGCCGCGGGCGCCGCGGCGGCCGCGTCCGGCCTGACGGGCGGCTTGGCGGCCTCTGCCGCCTGCGCCAGGGCCTTGCGGGCGTCCTCCTTGCGCCCGGAAGCCTCGAGCGCCCGGGCGAGGGCCTTCCAGGCGTCCGGGTTGCGCGGGTAGTAGAGGGTGGACCTCTCCAGGAACGGCCCCGCCTCGTTGGGCCGCCCAGCTTCCAGCAGCAGGGTGCCGTACTCCAGGGCGATGCCCGCCGCCGGGCGCGGATCGCCGAACGCCGCGGGGCTCGAAGGGAGCTTCTCGGCCAGCGGCTTCAGGGTGGCGGTCGCGGCCGCGGCGTTGCCGGCCTGGCGCTGGGCCCGGGCGAGCAGCAGCACGAGCGACGGGTGGTCGGCGGTATGGCCTTCCAGCAGCTTCACCGTCTCGGCGGGATGGCCGGCCACCAGCTCGGCCTCGGCGAGGGTGCGCCGCACCTCCAGGTCCATGCCTGGAGGATGGCTGGCGAGCAGCGGCTTCAGCAGGGCCACGGCGCCAGGGCCGTCCTTCTTCTGGACCAGGACCTTGCCGCGCAGCAGACGGATGGCGGGCTCGTTCTCCGGCAGGCCGGCAATCAGCTCGGCGGCGGCGTCCGGCCGCTCGAGCTGCAGGGCGAGCGAGGCCGCCATCAGCCGGGCGTCGGTGTCCTCCGGGTTGTGCAGCGCCCAGGGGCGCAGCATCGAGTAGGCCTCGACCACCCGGCCCTGACGGGCGGTGAGGAAGCCCAAGTCCCGCGCCGCGGGCGAGGCCGGCTCCTTGAGCACGGAGCGCGTGAGGTAGAGGCGACCCTCCTCCACGTTGCCGGCGAGCAGCGCCGCCCGGCCCGCGTTGTAGAGCACCGCCGGCTGGGCGTCCTCGGCGTCGGCGAGCGGCTTGAGCACCGCCAGGGCGTCCTGCGGCCGGTTGACCTGCAGGTAGAGGGCGCCGATCAGCGACAGCAGGGGCGGCGTCACGGCGGGATCCTTCTGCAGGGCCTGGAGCTTCTGCACGGCCGCGGCGGCGTTGCCGGCCTGGATCAGCTTGGCCGCTTCCTGGATGCCCTTCTCGACGGCGGAGGGCTGCTGGGCGGGCGGCTGAGCGGCCTGTGGAGCCGGGGGCCGCGCCGGCCTGGCAGCCGTCGGCGGGGTCTGCGACGCCAAGGGGGCCGCCAGGAGCGAAAGAGACAACAGAGCGAGGGTCTTCTTCATTGATCTTCAACTCCGAGCCGAAGCTCAAAAATTCGCTACTCTCCGGAACACGCGCCGGGGACGGGCTCTTCCCGCCCCCGGTTCCAGGTCATGACGGCAACCGGGCGAGGATCTGCCGGGCCCTCTCGATGTCAGGGCCGAAGCGGGCCGGCGGCGCGGTGGCGACGAAGCGGGTGAGCGCCCGGCGCGCCTGCGCCGGCCGCCCCGCCTGGGCCGCCACCAGCCCGATGTTGAACAGTGCGTCGTATTGCCTGGGATCGATGGCGACGGAGCGCTCCCAGGCGTCGAGCGCCGCGGCAGACCCCTCCAGGCGATAGAGGGCGACCCCCAGCGTGTTCCAGGCGATGGGCAGGCCGGAGTTGAGCGCCAGGGCCCGCTGGAGCTGGGCCCGCGCCTGCTCCGGCTGGTCCATGCGCAGCGCCACAATGCCGAGGTTCTCGAAGCCCTTGGGATCGTCCGGGTACCGTGCGGTGACCCGCTGCAGGACGGCGACCGCGTCGCCGTGCCGCCCCGCGTCGGAGAGGGCGATGCCGAGGGCGTTCAGGGTGGTGGCGTCGGCCTGGGACGACGACGCGGCCGGCTCCAGCACGGCCACCGCCTCCCGGGGGCGGCTGGCCTCGGAGAGGGCGAGGCCGAGCTGCCGGCGCAGCGAGTCCCGATCCACGCCGCGGCGCAGCGCGCTCTCGAGCGCCGCGACGGCCTCGCCGTGGCGCTCGAGCTGGCGCAGGGCCAGGGCTAGCTGCTCGTAGGCTTCCGCCAGGTCCGGCCGCTCCCCGATCGCCTCGCGGGCCAGGGCGGCGGCCCGCTCGTAGTCCCCGCGCGAGTAGGCGTCCACCACCTGGTGCAGCTTGCGGTCGATCCCGATCAGGGTCTTGGGGTCGTCCGCCGCGGTGTAGGAGGACTTGGCCGGGGCCGCGCCGGCGGAGTAGCCGAGGCTGCGCAGGCGCGCCTCCTCCTCGGGCGAGACCGCGCCCTTGGGCGGCGGCCAGGTCGACTCCCGCGGCAGGGCGTCGCGCAGGGCGCGGGCGGTCCGCCGCTCCTCGCTGTAGAGGTTCCGCTCCTCCTTCGGATCGGCGGCCAGGTCGTAGAGCTCGGGGAGCGGCAGGTCGATGAGCTTCTTCCTCTCCCGCAGCAGGCCGCGCAACGGGGCCCAGCCGCGGTTGAGGCTGGTGCTCAGGGCCTCGAAGTAGCTCTCCGTGGGCGGCGGCCCGGCACCGGCCAGCAGCGAGCGGCCGGGCAGGCCCTCGGGAGCGTCGAGGCGCAGGAAGGAGAGCACCGTCGGCACGAGGTCCACATGGCGGGCCGGCCGGCGGTCCCGCCCCGGCGTCACACCCGGCCCCCAGACGACCAGCGGCACCTTGAGCGTGGACTCGTAGGCGAACAGGCCGTGAGTCAGCTCGCCGTGGTCGCCCAGCGCCTCGCCGTGGTCCGCGGTGACGATCACCAGGGCGGGGGGCTCCCTGCCGTCCAGGAATGGGCCGAGCAGGGGGGCGAGGAACGAATCTGTGGCCGACACCTCCCCCAGGTAGGGGTTGTCCCGGTAGCGGCTGGCGAAGGGCTCCGGCGGCTCGTAGCCAGCGTGGGGGTCGTAGAGGTGGACCCAGAGGAAGCGGCGCTGGCCCCGCCGGGCGTCCCACCAGGCGCGGGCGGCGGCGACCACCTGGTCGCCCCGGCGCTCGGCCACCACGAACTCGTCCGGGCTGGTGCCGCGGGGGAAGCTGTCGTCGTAGACGTCGAAGCCCTGGTCGAGGCCGAACCTGGAGTCGAGGGGGTAGGCGGCGACGAAGGCGCCGGTCGCGTACCCGGCCCTCTTGAGCAGGGTCCCGAGCGTCGGCACTCTTGCCGGCAGCACGAACCCGCTATTCTCGCGCACCCCGTGCTGGTAGGGGTAGAGGCCCGTCAGGATGTTGGCGTGCGAGGGGAGGGTGACGACGTTGTGCGCGTGGGCGTCGTCGAACACCCGCCCGGCGGCGGCCAGCCGGTCGAGCGTCGGGGTCTCGACGCGGGAGTTGCCGGCGAACCCCACGGCGTCGGCGCGCAGGGTGTCGATGGTGACCAGCAGGACGTCCGCACCCTCCCGGGAGGGCCCGGAACCCGCGGCGGGGCCGCCCGGGCGGTCGCGGCAGCCGGCCGCCAGGATGAGGATGGCGGCGAGCGCCGGGATCAGGAGGGCCCGCATGGACAGGAGGGGATGGGGTTGTAGGGGCGCAGCATGCTCGCCCCTACAACCTGCCGCGATGCTATTTCAGGTCCTTCAGGAACTCCTTCGCGTCCTTGGCGTACTTGCTGTTCGGATCGAGTTGGAGGAGCTTCTGGAGGTCGGCCTTGGCCTCGGCCTTCTTGTCCTGGTTGAGGTAGACCAGCGCGCGGTAGTAGTAGGCGTCGGCGAGGTTCGAGTTCTCCGTCACCGCCCGGTTGAAGTGGTTGAGGGCCTCGTCCATCTTGTTCTCGTTGAAGGCCTTGATGCCGAGGTTGAGGACCGTGTTGGGGTCCATCGCGGTGCCCTGGGGGAGCTTGGCCATGTAGGTCTTGGCCTCGGGCTCCCGGTTCGCGGCAACCAGCAGGTTGACGATCAGCCGCAGGCTGTCCACGTCGTCCGGCGCCAGGGCGAGGGCCTGCTTGAGGGTGTCGATGGCCTGATCGACCTTGTTCTCGCGGTAGTAGGTATCGGCGATGGCGCGCAGGATGGCCGGATGGAGCGACTTGTCCTCCAGCTTACCCATGCCCTCCTGATAGGAGGCGCGGGCCTCGGCATACTTGCCCTCGTTGAGCAGGGCGTTGCCGCGCTCGATGGCCGCCTTGGCCTGGCCCGCGGCGCTCTGCTGCTCCGCCTGCTGGATGACCTCCTTGGGAGGCACCTTCAGGACCACGTTGATGGGCTGGGCGACCGCGAACTCGTTGACCGACACCTGGCCCTCGGAGGGCATGTAGCCCTCTTTTTCGAGGAGGATGCCCCAGGGGCCGCCGGCAAGGCCGAGGATGGACCACTTGCCGTTCTTGTCGGTGGTGATGGACGCCGGGCCGTCCGCCTTGGGGTCGACCCGCTCGGTCCCCTTGCGAAGCGTGATCTTGGCGCCCTGGACGGGCTTGCCGCTCTCGTCCTTGACCGAGCCCTGCAGCCGGCCTTTCCCCGCCCATTGCTGTCCCCAGACGGCGGGGGCGCCGGCGACCAGCAGGAGGGCCGCCAGCAGGATCATCGTCTTGGCGCTGCGCGAAAGCATGGTTGCGTCTCCTTCCCTCCAGAGTGCAAACCGCGTGCGCAGGGAAGTGTATTCCGATGGGGGGACAAAAGAAAACCGCCGGGGGTCGCCCCCCGGCGGTGGCAGGTGTCAGCCTTGGAAGGCTCTGATCAACGGAAGCTCAGGCGGGCGCCGAAGCGGAGCACGCGCGGGCTCGTGATCTCGGTGACGTGGTTCGACGTGCCGATGATGAGCCGGTGCTGCCGCTGCAGCACGTAGGCCTCGTTGAACACGTTGAACACGTCGACACCCAGGGTCAGGCCGAAGTCGCTGAAGGTGAACTCCTTCTCCACGCGGGCATCGACCATGTGGATGTCGTCCAGCCGGTAGGTGTCGGGATCCGACGTGACCTGGACGGGGATGACGCGGACGTTCGGGTCGGCGACGAGCACCCGCTGCCAGTACGGGACCGGATAGCCCTCGCGGCCGTTCAGGTTGAGCGCGACGTTGAAGCCCCACGGGCGGTCGGGCGCAATCTGGTAGAGGCCGTTGACGCTATACGACCACTTGGAGTTGATGTAGATGCCACCCTTGGAGCCCGAGCCGGTGCCCGAGCCCTGCAGGACGGGATCGCCCTCGCGGTCGCCGCCGCCGAGGGTCTCCGTGGGGTTCTCCAGCTCGCTGTCCGGGACCTTGTTCCAGGTCCAGTCAGCCCAGGTGAAGTTGCCGCGCAGCATCCAGCGGTTGGCGAGGCGCTTGTTGAAGACCAGCGAAGCGCCCTCGTACTCCTGCTCGCGGTCGCCGTTCTCGAGGAGGGTGCCGCCGCGGGTCTCGATGCCGGGGGCCAGCTCAAACCAGGTGAGCGTATAGGGCCTGCCGTCCGGCGTCTGCAGCGGGACCGACTGGAGATGGCTCACCGAGCAGGTCGGGTTGTCGCAGATGCGGACCGTGCGCGTGGTCGCCCCCGAGGGGACGCCCTGCACGCCACGGCCCGTGGTGCCGGGCACGTAGTCCGACCGGCGGTGCGGCCGGCCGGTGGAGTTGATGTTGGCGGCCGAGTAGGCGCCGCCGTCGAACACCAGGAGCTCGTTCTCCAGGATGTCCGTGATCCGGCGGTAGGTGAGGTTGAGGCCCACCACGAACTCCGGCAGGAGGGCGTGCTCGACGCCGAGCAGCAGCTCGTCGGTCTTCGGAGCCGAGAGGTCGGAGTCGATCTGGTTGATCGGGATCGGCAGCCCTCGACCCGGACCGGGGTTCGGGTTGACGTTGCCGCTCCAGCCGATGACGCCGGTCCCGAGGTCGAGGTCGCCCAGGCCGATGTTTCCAGCGGTGTTGTTGTTGGTGTAGAAGTAGGCGTAGCTGAGGAACGCCAGCGGGTTGAGAGGCGCCGCCGCGCCGGTTCCGAGCTGGTCGGCGAAGCGGGAGTAGCTGGCGCGCAACAGGGTCTTGCGCTCGGCGCCGAGGGCGTAGGTCAGGCCCAGGCGCGGGGTGATGTCCTCCCACTCGAAGCCGATGTCCCCGCCGGCGTAGCTGGTCGCCGGCAGCACGGTCGGCAGGAACGGGTTGGCGCCCACCGAACTTGCCAGGTGCTCGCCGCCCTGCTTGTCGTACCGCAGGCCCAGGTTGGCCGTCAGGTTGCCGACCGTGAGGGTGTCCTGCACGTAGGCGTTGGTGTACTCCTGCTTGATGGTGTAGAAGGCGTCGCGGGCGACGCCGATGACGTTGTCCGCCGTGCCGAACCACTGGGGACCGTTGTAGTTGACGCCCAGGCCGCCCCAGCTGCTGAACGAGGTGACCTCGGCCTCACGGTAGCCGGCCCCGAACTTCAGCTCGTGGCTGAGGCTGCCCGTGTTGAAGAAGTTGCTGGCGTCGGCCTTGTACTGCTCCTGCGGACGCTCGGTCTGGTAGAGCAGGAAGTTGTTGTGCCAGATCGAGTTCTCGTCGAGGTAGGGCGTCGGCGAGCTGGGACCGGTGCCGGCCTGCGGCACCAACTGGAAACCGCCGTTGACCACCGAGTACAGGCCGGTCAGGTAGAAGTTCGAGGAGAAGATGTGGGTGTCCTCGATCTTGTACGCGGTCGGGTCGTCGCCGAACTTCGACTGGTTCCAGGTGGTCTCCTGGGGACGGGTCGGACCGGCGTTGCGGCCGATCTTGACCTTGTCGCTGTTGAGCGCGAAGGCCGTCGCCGAGTTGTTGGCGGCGATCTGCGCGTTCAGCTTGGCGTTGGCGGTCTCCAGGTCGGTGAAGTCGCTGACGTCGGCGATGGTCAGCAGGCTCACCTTCTGGCGGCCGTACGCGCCCCAGATCCACAGCCGGTCCTTGACGATCGGGCCGCCGATTTCGGCGCCGTAGTCCTTGACGTCGACGATGCGGTTGCCCTGCTTGAAGGAAGCCTGCGGCTTCGCGCCGCCGGGATCCCGGACGGCGCCGGTGACCGGGTTGAGCGCACGGCTCGTGGTGTTCCACGCGCCGCCCTGGCCGAGCTCGCTGTTCTCGAAGCTGAGGTCGGACTGGTACTCGTTGTCGGTGAGGTAGTAGCGGCCGCTACCGCGCCACTCGTTGGTGCCGCGCTTGGTCACCATGTTGAGGACGACGCCGCCGGTGGCGATGGTCGAGTCCGAGCCGCCCGTCGTGACCTGCATCTCCTCGAAGGAGTCGAAGTCGTAGTAGGCGGGGGAGGAGCCGAGGGCCGCCATGTCGGTGATCACCACGCCGTCCACCGACCAGATGGCCTGATCGCCGCCCGAGCCGGGGCCGACGTACTGCGACTGCTGGCCGCTCTCGTTGCCGCCCACGTTGATGCGGTCGGTGAGGACGCCAGGGGTCGTCTGCAGGATCGCCCAGGGATCACGCGACGTCGGGATCTTCTCGAGCTCGGTCTGCGCGACGGTGGCGCCGGTGGAAATGCGGCGCTCGTCGAGCAGCGGGCTCTCCGCCGTGACGGTGATGACGTCCTCGACGGCGGCCGACAGCTTCACCTCGATCTGGGTGTTGCGGCCGATGTTGATCACGATGTTCGGGTAATCGATGGTCGAGAAGCCCTCGAGCTCGGCCTTGAGGTCATAGCTCCCGGGCGACAGACCCAGGAAACGGAACTGCCCCTGGGCGTTCGTCACCTGGACTTGCGGAGCGCCGCCGCCCGACAGGGTCACGGTGACCCCGGGCAGGGGAGCTCCCTGTTCGTCTGTGACGGTGCCGTAGAGGTTGCCGGTCTGCAACTGGGCGAAGGCGGTGCCGCCCACGGCCAGCAGCAACAACACAGCGACGGCTACGATCCGTCCCCAAAGGTTGATGCTCTTCATTTTCAATAAACCTCCCGTTTGGTGGTTGTAAGCCGGCGCGAGCGTTCGCGGGGCTTCGAAAGGAAGTTAGAAGCGCGGAAGTCGTTCACGACTCTCTGCCGGGCAACACCCCCTTTCCAAGGTTTGAGAGAACCTACCGCTGGCTGAGACAGGAACTCTAGCCAACTGCCAAGCCCGGGTCAAGCAAGGGGGGTGCCACTCCCGGCAAGGCGGGAGGAGCCGGAGTAAATCCTTCGATCCCAAGGATTTGCTGGCTTGGCTGGCGACGCCCGCCGACCCGGCGCCACGGCCCGATCCAGCGCGTTGAACGGGGTTGATCCAAAATCTTGAATGGCTGGCGGCGGCCTGCTGCGCCGGCCCCAGGGGCCGCGCCCTGCGTCGCCCGGGCACGTTCCCTGCTATATTGGTCGGCGATGTTTAGCAAGACGACGCGCACGCCCCTTCTGCTCGCGGTCCTGCTGGCCGCCGGTTGCACCCAGTACAAGCCCTTCGATTCGGTCTCCTTCCTGCGCCAGGAGTACGCCAAGGAGGTCGGCCCCCAGGCCGCCGCCCAGGTCGAGGTCCCCTTCGAGCTGGACGGCGAGATCCGCGGCGAGCTCGGCAAGCTGCCGAGGCTCACCAGCGAGCTGCGCCGGATCAATCAGGTCAACGAGTTCATCTTCGACGGCCTGCGGCTCCAGTACTCGCTGACGCCCACCCGCAACGCGGTGGCCACCTACCGCTCGCGCGAGGGCAACTGCCTCTCCTTCGTGAACCTGTTCGTGGGGGTGGCGCGCGACCTCGGGCTCAACCCTTATTACGTGGAGGTCACCGACCTCCAGAAGTGGAACCACCGCGACGGCATGGTGGTCAGCCAGGGGCACATCGTCGCCGGCATGTACCTCGACGGCGTGCTGCGCACCTTCGACTTCCTGCCCTACCGGCAGAAGGCCTACCGGGACTTCAAGCCGATCGACGACCTGACGGCGGCGGCGCACTACTACAACAACCTGGGGGCCGAGGCCCTGCTCGGCGGCGACCTCGAGCGGGCGCGCGAGCTGCTGGCCACCGCCACCCGCATCGCCCCGCGCTTCGACAAGGCCATCAACAACCTGGGGGTGGCGCTGGCGCGCAGCGGCCAACCGGAGAAGGCGCTGGAGATGTACCAGCGGGGCCTGCAGGTCGTGCCGGACGATCCGACGCTCCTCACCAACATGGCCCGCTCCCTCCAGCAGCTCGGCCGCACCGGCGAGGCCAACCAGCTCCTCGCCAGGATCGAGGACGCCAACACCACCAACCCCTTCTTCTTCATCTACCAGGGGGAGGTCGCGCTCGGCCGCGCGGACACCGGCAAGGCCCTCGACTACATGGTGCGCGCCCTGCGCCTGGACAGCGAGCTGCCCGAGGTACACCTGGGCTTCGTCAAGGTCTATCTCGCCACGGGCGATCTGGAGAAGGCGCGGCACCACCTGGCCCGCGCCCTGAAGTTGGACGCCACCAACCAGGACGCGCTCCAGTACGCCCGCATGCTCGGGCAGTGAGCCGCCGGGACCTGTACGGGGCCAGCCCGCGGTAGTACCATGGCCCTGCATAGTAGTCCAAGGAGGCCGTGATGAGCGTGTCTGAAGCTTTCCGTAACTACCCCCCCCTCCGCCTCCTGCTGCTGCCGCTGGTCGCGGCGCTCCCGGCGTTCACCCAGACCCCGACCTTCGAAGGCACCTCCCAGGTGGTGGCCGTCGAGGTGCCGGTCAACGTCACCGACCGCGACGGCCAACCGGTGCGGGGGCTCACCGCCGCCGACTTCGAGGTCTACGACGGCAACGATCCGCAGAAGGTCACCTCCTTCGAGATGGTCGACCTGAAGGCGGTGGAGACCACCACCCGCATGCAGGAGCCCGGGGCTGCGCTGCCCGCGGGCGCCCGGCGGCACTTCCTGCTCCTCTTCGACCTCTCGTTCTCCACCCCGACCTCGGTCCTCAAGGCCCGCATGGCGGCCCGCGACTTCGTCCTCAACTCGCTGCACCCCGCCGATCTGGCGGCGGTCGCCACCTACTCGATCGAGAACGGGCCCAAGCTGGTGGTGACCTTCACCCCCGACCGGGCGCAGCTCGCGCGGGGCGTCGACACGCTCGGGGTGCACCAGGAGGCTGCGTTGAGGCACGATCCGCTGCGCTTCATGATCGAGCCGCCGGCGTCGAATCCGGGCGGTCCCGGCATCGCCATCGGCGAGGGAGCCCAGGGAAGTCGGGGTGCGGCGGCCGAGATCCGCGCCCAGAACGACCAGGCGTTGCGCGAGCACCTGCAGGTGATCAGCCTGGCCGCGGACAAGAGCGAGCGCTCCTTCGAGGCCAGCCGGCTCGCCGGTGTGACGCGGGCGCTCGCCGACATGGCCAAGGCCCTCAACGCTGTCAAGGGACGCAAGCACGTGGTCTACTTCTCGGAGGGCTTCAACAGCAACCTGGTGTTCGGTCGCAGCGATCTGACCGAGCAGTCCGCCGAGACGGAGAACCTCGACGCCATGTTCGGCCGGCTCGATCGCGTCGACAACGACACCCGCTTCGGCAACACCGCCCTGCAGGGCGACCTGCACCGCATGCTCGAGGAGTTCCGCCGCGCCGACTGTGTCATCCAGGCGGTCGACATCGGCGGACTGCGCGCCAGCGCGGACGCCACTGGTAGACCCCGGATTCGCGGCCAGGAGTCGCTCTTCTATATGGCCAACGAGACCGGCGGCGAGCTGTTCAAGGACGCCAACAACCTGCGCCAACCCCTGGAGCGGGTGCTCGAGCGCACCAGCGTGACCTATGTGCTGACCTTCCAGAGGTCGGACCTCAAGTTCGACGGCTCCTATCACCGGCTGCGGGTCAAGGCGAAGCTGCCGCCGGGGGCGCGCCTGTCGCACCGCGCCGGCTATTACGCGCCGCGTCCCTTCAAGGAGCTCAATCCGCTGGAGAAAAACCTGCTCGCCTCCGACAGCATCGCCAGCGCCGCGCCCCGGCGCGACATCGACCTCAGCGTGCTGGCCGCGCCGTTCCGCGCCACCGAGACCCGCTCCTACGTGCCGGTGATCGTGGAGATCGGCGGGCGCAGCCTGCTTGCCGGGCAGGGGGAGAAGGACGGCAAGCTGAACGTGGAGATCTACAGCTACGTCAGCGACTCGAAGGGGCAGATGCGCGACTTCTTCAACCAGCGGGTGGCGCTCGATCTCGGCAAGGGCCGCGGGCGCGAGTCGATGCTGGAGGGCGGCATCAAGTACTACGGCCACTTCGAGCTGGAGCCCGGCCAGTATCAGGTCCGCGTGCTGGTGCGCAATGCCGATACCGGGCGCACCGGGGTGCAGACGGTGCCGATGGAGGTGCCCGCCTACGCCCAGGCCGAGCCGGCGCTGCTGCCCCCCTTCTTCATGGAGGACCGCCAGCGGTGGCTGCTCGTCCGCGAGCAGGAGGGGGGCCAGCAGGGGTCGGTGATCTACCCGTTCACCGTCGACGGCGTGCCCTACGTGCCGGCCGCCCGGCCGGTGCTCAACCGCGAGAAGCCGGCCCGCCTCTGCCTGGTGGCCTACAACCTGGGCAAGGGGGAGCTGGCGGTGCAGGGCCGGGTGCTGGCGGCCGACGGCAAGGCGTTCCCGGCCGGCAACAAGCTGTCGCAGGTGGAGCGCAAGGCCACCGGCATCAAAGGGCTCGACAAGCTGGTCGCCACCTTTGACCCGGCAGGGCTCAACGCCGGCGACTACGTGCTCCAGGTGGCGGTGACGGACCCCGCCACCGGGCACAAGGAGACGAATTCTCTCCCCTTCCATGTATTACACTGAGATGAATTGAAGGGATCTGGCGTCTTGATCTGCTGAACCCGAAGTCGAGGGCGGCGACATCCCGGGCCGGCGGCGAACTCCGGCCCGGGGCGGAGAACATCATGCGAAAGGGGACGTTGCTCGGGTGGCTCTGTGCCGCGGCGGGACTGGTCTGCGCCGCCGCGCCGGCGCCGGCCCAGACCTTCGCCGGCTCCACCGAGGTCGTGGTCGTCGAGATCCCCGTCCAGGTGGTCCGGGACGGCGAGCCGGTCCGGGGCTTGACCGCCAACGACTTCGAGGTCTACGACGGCCGCAAGCGAGTGCCGGTCACCGGCTTCGAGGTGCTCGACCTCGCCCTGCCCCTCTCCGAGGGTGCGCCTGCGGCGGCGCAGGTCCCGGTCTCGGCCCGGCGGCACTTCCTGCTGCTGTTCGATCTCTCCTTCTCCGAGCCCAAGGCGATCGTCAAGGCGCGGGCGGCGGCCCAGAGCGTCGTCAAGAGCCTGCACCCCACCGACCTGGTGGCGGTCGCCACCTACAGCTCATTCCAGGGGCCGCAGCTCGTAATCGGCTTCACCCCGGACCGCGAGCAGATCGCCGCCGCCGTCGCCACCCTGGGCGTGCCGACGCTCGTGGACCGCGCCAAGGATCCCCTGCGCCTGGTGCTGACCCACGCCGTTGGCACCACCCGAGGCCAGCAGGTCAGGGATTTTTACCGGCTCAGCGATGAGGCGAAGGATGCGGCCGAGCAAGCCGTCCTGGACGGCCTCGAGGCCTACGCCAATACCTCGGAGCGCGCCGACCGGCTGGTGCAGCAGGACCTCCTGCGCACCATGACCAAGTCGCTTGCCGACCTCGCCCGCCTGATGGCGGAGGTCGAGGGGCGCAAGTACGTGGTTTACCTCTCCGAGGGCTTCGACCACTCCCTCGTCGCGGGCAAGGCGGCCGGCAAGGACCGCGAGCAGGAGCTGCGCGAGAAGACGTACGACACGGAGGAGGTCCTGGGCGGCGACGGCAAGGGCAAGGACGTGGATTACGGCGACACCCGGTCGCAGAACGCCGTCGAGAAGATGCTGGAGGAGTTCCGCCGCGCCGACTGCCAGATCCAGGCGGTGGACATCGGCGGCCTGCGGGCGGACGCCGACCAGGGCTTCCAGCGTACCAGCGGCCGCGACAGCCTCTTCAACATGGCGACGAGCACGGGGGGCGAGCTGTACGAGAACTTCAACGACCTTTCGCAGGCCATGGGGCAGATGCTGCGGCGCACCGCCGTGACCTACGTGCTGGCGTTCCAGCCGCAGGACCTCCAGGCGGACGGCTCGTACCACAAGCTGCGGGTGGAGCTCAAAGGCAACGCGGCGCGCGGCGCCCGGGTGGTCTACCGGCCCGGCTACTACGCCCCGGTCCCCTACCGTCAGGCGCCGGCGCTCCTCAAGCTCTTCGAGGCGGCCAGCCAGGTGATGGGCCATGAGAGCGGCGATCTCGTCTCCTCGGTGCTGGCGCCGCCGCTCACCCTGGGCGGTGACCTCGCCTACGTGCCGGTGCTGATCGAGGTGGACGGCCCGGCGCTGCTGGCCGGCCGGTCGCTCGCCCCGAACCTGCCGGTGGAGATCTACGTCTACGCCCTGGACGGCAAGGGGGGCGTGCAGGACTTTCTCACCCAGACGGTCAGCCTCGACCTCGTCAAGGCCGAGCCGGTGCTGCGCCAATCGGGCTTGAAGTTCTTCGGCCACCTCGACCTGCCGGCGGGCACCTACTCCCTGCGCACGCTGGTGCGCAACGGCGCCAACGGCGCCTCCAGCCTGCGGGTGACCCGCGTCGAGGTGCCGACGTTCGCCAAGGGGGAGCCGGCGCTGCTGCCCGCCCTGTTCCCGGAGCCGCCCGGCCGCTGGCTGATGATCCGGGAGGTGCGGGAGGGGCAGGAGCAGGTGCCGTACCCGTTCATGCTCAAGGACCAGCCCTTCATCCCGTCCTCCCGGCCGGTGCTCGCCCCGGGGCGCGAGTCGCAGGTCGCCCTGATGGGCTACAACCTGGGGACGGGGGAGTGGAAGGCCGAGGCCCGGGTCCTGTCGGTGGACGGCAGGGAGCTGCCGGGCGGCGAGATCAGGCTGGTGGAGAAGGAGGCGGCGGCCGGTCCCGGGCCGGTGCGCATGCTCGCGACCTTCCGCCCGCCCGACCTGGGGCCGGGCGAGTACGTGCTGCGGGTCACCCTGACCGACGGCGCGGGGACGTCGAGGACCAGCGTGGCCTCGTTCGTGGTCGGTCCGCGGTCGTGACCATGGTACCGTATGGGGTGTTCTTCTCCTTTTCCATCCTGAGGGACCGATGAACTCGCGAGGGCTTTGAAAGGATGCGGTATGAGAAAGGGTAGCCGACTTCAACGATACGTCGCCGTTCTCGCGGCTGCCGGCCTGGGGCTGGCGCCCTGGTCCGGCGCCGCCCAGCAGACCTTCACCGAGACCACGCAGGTCGTGGTCGTCGAGGTCCCCATCCAGGTGGTCAAGGACGGCGAGCCGGTCCGCGGCCTGACGGCCAACGACTTCGAGGTCTTCGACGGCCGCAAGAAGGTGCCGATCACCGGCTTCGAGGTGCTCGACCTCGCCACCGCTCCGCAGGCGAGCACGCCGTCCGCGGCGCAGATCCCGGTCTCGGCGCGGCGGCACTTCCTGATGCTGTTCGACCTCTCCTTCTCCGAGCCCAAGTCGATCTACAACGCGCGCCAGGCGGCCAAGGACGTGGTCAAGGACCTGCACCCGACCGACCTGGTGGCGGTCGGCACCTACAGCTCGCTCCAGGGCCCGCAGCTCGTCCTCGGCTTCACGCCGGACCGCCAGCAGGTCGCCGCGGCGCTGGAGACCCTGGGCCTGCCGAAGCTCGTGGACCGCTCCCGGGATCCCCTCCGGCTGGTCCTGACCGACGCCCTCCAGTCCGCCGCGCAGAGGCCGGCTTCCAGCTCGGCTTCGCCGGGTACCGAGGTCCGTGAGGCGAGGGAGGCCGAGGTCATCGACACGCTGAAGTCGGTCAGCATCGTGTCGGAGCGCGCCGACCGTTCCGTCCAGCACCAGATCGTGCGCAACCTGACCAAGTCCTTCGCCGAGCTCGCCCGCCTGATGGCCGAGATCGAAGGGCGCAAGTACGTGGTCTACCTCTCGGAAGGTTTCGACAGCTCGCTGATCACCGGGAAGGGGACCCCGGGAGAGAGCCGGGAGGAGCAGATGAATCAGGCCACGGACAACGACCGCATCCTCGCTCCGACCGGCGGCACCGGCTTGGACGAACAGTTCGGCGACACCAAGTCGCTGAACGCCCTCGAGAAGATGCTGGAGGAGTTCCGCCGCGCCGACTGCGCGATCCAGGCGGTGAACATCGCCGGCCTGCGGGCGGGCGCCGAGCAGGGCTTCCAGCGCAGCGACGGCCGGGAGAGCCTGAACAGCATGGCGAAGAGCACCGGCGGCGAGTTCTACGAGAACTTCAACGACCTCTCGACGGCCATGGGGCAGATGCTGCGCCGCACCGGCGTCACCTACGTGCTGTCGTTCCAGCCGGACAACCTCAAGCACGACGGCTCCTTCCACAAGCTGCGGGTGGAGCTCAAGGGCCCCGCGGCGCGCGGCGCCCGGCTGGTCTTCCGCCCGGGCTACTACGCGCCGCGGCCCTACAAGGAGCAGCCGGCGCTGCAGCGGCTGCTGGAGACCGCCAACGAGGTGATGGGCGAGGAGAGCGGCGCGATCGCCACCTCGGTGCTGGCCGCCCCCTTCGCCGCGGGGGGCGACCGGGCGCACGTGCCGGTGGTCATCGAGGTGGACGGCCCCAGCCTGCTGGCCGGCAAGCAGGACCCGAAGCTGCCGGTGGAGATCTACGTCTACGCGCTCGACCAGAACGGCAGCGTGCAGGACTTCGTCACCCAGACGGTGGGACTCGACCTCACCAAGGCCGAATCGATGCTGCGCCAGGCCGGCATGAAGTTCTTCGGCAACCTCGAGCTGCCGGCGGGCCGGTACACGATCCGCACCCTGGTGCGCAACGGCACCACCGGGAGCTCCAGCCTGCGGATCACGGAGCTGGAGGTGCCGGCCTTCGCCACGGGCAAGCCGGCGCTGCTGCCCGCCATCTTCCAGGATGCCGCCCCCACCCGCTGGGTCAACCTGCGGCAGGCCAAGCAGGAGGGGGAGCCGGACCCGCCGTACCTGTTCATGCTCAAGGACCAGCCCTACGTGCCGACCTCCCGGCCCGCCCTCGGCCCGGGCCAGGAAGCCCGCGTCGTCCTCCAGGGGTACAACCTCGGGGCGGGGGACTGGAAGGCCGAGGCCAAGGTCCTCTCGGCGGACGGCCGGGAGCTGCCCGGCGGCGCCCTCCAGCTCGTCGACAAGGAAGCCGGCGGCGGCGCGCGGCCGACGCGGATGGTCGCCACCTTCCGCCCGCCGTCGCTCCAGCCCGGCGAGTACGTGCTGCGGGTGACCCTGACCGACGGCGCGGGCAAGACGGAGACCAGCACCGCCCGGTTCGCGGTGGGCGGGGCGGCGGGGGCGCGCGGGACCCGCTGAGGGGAAAAGATCATGAACGCCGTTCCATGGTCCCGCTCCGCCGTGGGGCTCCTCGCCGTGCTGCTCTGCTGCGGGCCGGGGGCGCCGCTCGCCGCCCAGAGGTTCTCGCAATCGACCGATGTCGTCGTCGTCGAGGTGCCCGTGCAGGTGGTGCGCGACGGCAAGCCGGTCCGCGGGCTCACCGCCGCGGACTTCGAGATCTACGAGGGTCGGGAGAAGCAGGCGATCACCGGCTTCGAGGTCCTCGACCTCGCGGCTGTTCCCGCGGACAGGCCCGAGGCGGTCCGCCGCCTGCCGATGTCGGCCCGCCGCCGGTTCGTGCTCCTGTTCGACCTCGGGTTCTCCAAGCCCACCTCCATGACCAAGGCCCGGGAGGCGGCGAAGCGGCTGCTCGCGGGGGCCTTCCATCCCTCCGACCTGGTGGCCGTGGCCTCCTACGTGCCGTCGCGGGGGCCCCAGCTCCTCCTGGGCTTCACCACCGACCGCCGCCAGGTCGAGGCGGCCATCGACCGCCTGAGCCCCACCCAGCAGCCCTTCGCCATCGACCCTCTGCTGATCGCGGCGGCGACCGCGGCGGTCGACGCCGCCGCCCCTGAGGTGGGCGGCAGGGTGGTGCAGACCTCGGAGGTCGAAACCCCGTATACGGGCCGCGAGGCCACCGTTTCGTCGGCCGCCGCCCTCGAGCGCAGCCTGCAGGATGCCCGGCGGCGGGACCTCGCCGCCTTTACCCGCGCCGTGGCCGCCTTCGCCGGCGCCATGGCCAGCGTGGACGGCCGCAAGAACGTGGTCTTCCTCTCCGAGGGCTTCGACAGCTCCCTCGCCATGGGCACCACGGACGAGGCCGAGATCCAGCAGATGGACACCTTCGCAGTCCGCGGCGAGTCCTGGAACGTCGACAACGACAAGCGCTACGGCAACACCAAGTCCGGCAGCGACCTGGAGAAGATGCTGGAAGCCCTGCGCCGCGCCGATTGCGCCGTCCAGGCGGTGGACATCGGCGGCGTGCGGGCGAGCGCCGACGACCTGCGGGCCGCCCGCTCGCAGGGAGCGGACGGCCTGTTCCTGATGGCCAGCTCCACGGGCGGCGAGCTGTACCAGAACTTCAACGACCTGGGGCGGGCCATGGAGAAGATGCTCGACCGCACGAGCGTCACCTACGTCCTCAGCTTCCAGCCCGACGTCAGGCACGACGGCCAGTACCACAAGCTGCGCGTCGAGCTGAAGGACCCCCAGGGCGCGCGGGTGGTCTACCGTCCCGGCTACTACGCTCCGAAGCCGTACGGCCAGCGGACCGCCATGGAGAAGCTGCTGCAGGCGGCCGGCCAGGTCGTCTCCGGCCGCGAGGGCGGGCAGGTCGACCTCGCCGTGCTGGCAGCCCCCTTCAAGGTGCCGGGCGAGAGGGCCTACGTGCCGGTGGTCATCGAGATCGACGGCGCCAGCCTGCTCGCCGGCGGCCAGGGCGCGACCCTGCCCGCCGAGGTCTACGTCTACGCCTTGGACGACAAGGGGGGGATCCGGGACTTCTTCACCCAGACCATGGGTCTCAACCTCGCAAAGGTGGGTGACGCCGTCCGCAAGACCGGGATCAAGGTCTTCGGCGACCTCGACCTGCCGCCGGGGACGTACTCGGTGCGGGTGCTGGTGCGCAACGGCCAGACCGGGGCCGCGGGGATGCGGGTGGCGTCCGTGGAGGTGCCGGCCTTCTCCCAGGGCGCGCCGGTTCTGCTGCCGCCCTTCTTCCCGGAGCCGGCCGGCCGCTGGTTGATCGTACGCGAGGCCAAGGCCCGGCAGGGGGAGGTGCCGTATCCGTTCATGTCGCGCGATCAGCCCTACATCCCGGCCTCGCGGCCGGCGCTCCTGCCGGGGCAGGACGCCCGCGTCTCGCTGGTGGGCTACCGGCTTGGCGACGGCCAGCTCACCGCCCAGGCCATGGTGATGACCGCCGACGGCAAGGAGGTGGGCGAGGGCAGGATCGAGGTCCTCGGCCGCGAGCAGGGGACGGGGGACGGGCCCGACCGGCTGGCGGCCACCTTCCGGCCGCCGCAGCTCCCGCCGGGCGAGTACCTGCTGCTGGTCACCGTGACCAACGCCCAGGGCGCGGCCGAGACCAGCGTGGCGCCGTTCGTGGTCCCGGGGGCCAGAGGTTAACGGTCCGGCCGCGGGGCCCGAGGCCCGCATCTTCCTCAAGCCGGGCCGGGAGAAGGCGGTCCGGGAGGGCCACCCCTGGATCTTCTCGGGCGCCGTCGACCGCCTCGACGGCCCCGGGGACGCTCCCCTGGCCCGGGTCTTCGACGCCGCGGGACGCCCCCTGGGCCTCGGCTTCCACAGCCCCCGCTCCCAGATCCGCGTGCGCATGCTCGGCGCCGGCGTCGAGGCCGCCGACCGGCGCTTCTTCGCCGAGCGGATCGCCGAAGCCGCGGCCCTGCGCCAGGCCGTCCTGCCGCCGGAGACGACGGGATTCCGCCTCCTCAACGCCGAAGGCGACGGCGTCCCAGGCTGGACCGTGGACCGCTTCGGCGACGTGCTGGTGAGCCAGATCACGGCGGCGGGCCTCGAAGCGGTGCGGGAGGATGCCTACGCCGCTCTCGCCGAGGCCGTCCCGGGCACCGCCATCGTCCAGTCGAACGACGTGCCGGTCCGCCGCGCCGAGGGCCTTTCCTTCACCGGGGACGAGAGGATCGCGGGCGAGCCCCCCGCCGAGGTGCGCTTCACCGAGTCAGGTCTCCTCTTCACGGCCGAGCCGTCCGGTGGCCAGAAGACCGGCTTCTACTGCGACCAGCGGGAAAACCGCCGGCGGGCGGAGCGCCTGGCGGGCGGCCGCTCCGCGCTCGATCTCTTCGCCCACACCGGCGCCTTCGGGCTCTATGCATTGCGGGGCGGCGCCACGCGGGTGGTGCTCGTCGAGTCGTCCGCGCGCCTGATCGAGCGAGGGCGCGAGCACGTGACCCGCAACGGCTTCGATCCCGGCCGCGCCGAATGGGTGAAGGCCAACGTCTTCGAGGACCTGCGCCAGCGCGAGGAGACCTACGGCCTGGTCGTCTGCGATCCGCCGCCGCTGGTGCGCAAGCGGCCGGACCTCGACGCCGCGGCCCGCGCCTACAAGGACTTGAACCGCCTGGCCCTTCTGCGCGTCGCGCCCGGCGGCTTCCTGCTCACCTTCAGTTGCAGCGGCGCAGTCGATGCCAAGCTCTTCCGCCAGATCTTCTTCGCCGCCGCCGTCGAGGCCCGCGTGCGGGTGGACCTCCTGGAGCCTCTCGCCGCCGCGCCCGACCACCCTGTGGCGATCACCCATCCGCAGGGGGAGTATCTCAAGGGATGGCTGGCCTGGGTGCGGGGCGCGGTGCTGTAGTCAAGCTTGAGACGCCAGAGATCCAACTCGAAACGGCCGGCTCACGCTTGGCTCGGACGACTCGAGCTTGCCGCGTCCGGTCCAAGCTTGAGGCGCGGCGATGCAAGCTTTGAAACGCCCGTTCAAGCTCCCGCCAGGAGTTTCGAACTGGCAACGGCGCGGTCAATCTTGGGACGAGGCCTCTCAAGCCTGGAACAAGACATCTGAACCGTGAACCGGGAGGATGAAGCGTGAAGCGTCCGGTTCAAGCTTGCCGGAGGGAGTTCCAAGGTTGAAGCGGCGCGGCCACGCCTGCTGTGGGACGATTCAAGCTGGTTTCTGGCAGCCGGAGCTTGGACGAAGGCAACTCAAGCTTGAATCCGGCGGTCCAGGCCCGCTGCTTCCGTTGACACCATACCCCCCATTTGCTACCCTTCCCCTCCCTTGGCAACCGCCAAGAAGTTGAGGAATTAGGCCCGTAGCTCAGTTGGTTAGAGCGCTACGTTGACATCGTAGAGGTCAGCGGTTCAAGTCCGCTCGGGCCTACCAAGCTTCATTAGGAGTGGAACTTTCGGCACCGGATCCGGAGACGCAACCCAGGAGATCGCACTCAACGGGTGGCCGACGTTCCATCCTCATGCCCAGGCGCTTAGCTCAGCTGGTTAGAGCGCTACCTTCACACGGTAGAGGTCAGCGGTTCGAGTCCGCTAGCGCCTACCAACCCTCCCTCTCGTGATCTCCGCCGGCGCGGGCCGCGGCCCGAGAGAGAATCCCGTTCCCGGTTTCCCCTGGACGACGACGGCGGTCCGATGGAGACGATGACCGAAGCCCTGAGCTTGACCCTGCCCGACGGCTCCGTGCGCACGGTGCCCGCCGGGACCACTCCGCTCGAGGTGGCGGCCGCGATCGGCCCCCGTCTGGCCAGGGACGCCGTGGGCGCCGAGCTGGACGGCCGGAAGATCGACCTGCGCCAGCCGCTGACCCAGGGGGGCGCCTTCCGCGTCTTCACCGCGAAGAGCCCCGAGGCTGGCGAGTTCATCCGCCACAGCGCCGAGCACGTGCTGGCCGACGCCGTCAAGCGCCTGTGGCCCGAGGTGGAGATCGACGTCGGCCGGAAAGATCACAGCGAGAAGTTCCAGTACGACTTCCGCTTCCCGCGCGCCTTCACGCCCGAGGACCTCGCCAGGATCGAGGAGACGATGCGCGAGATCCTCGCCGAGGGGAGCGGGTTCGAGCGCGTCGAGGTCTCCCGCCAGGACGCCGAGCGGCTCTTCCGCGAGATGGGCGAGAGCCTCAAGGTCGAGCGCCTGAAGGAGATCCCCGCGGGGGAGACGATCACGCTCTACCGCGACGGCCGGTTCACCGACCTCTGCCGCGGGCCGCACGTCCAGAACCTGTCGCAGATCGGGGCGGTGAAACTGCTCGACGCCTCCGGCGTCTACTGGAAGGGGGACGAGGCCAACGAGCGGCTGCAGCGGATCTATGGCACCGCCTTCGCCACCCAGAGGGAGCTGGACGAGTACCTGGAGCGGCTCGAGCAGGCCCGGGCGCGGGACCACCGCCGGCTCGGGGCAGAGCTGGACCTGTTCAGCTTCAACCCGCTGGCGCCGGCCATGCCGTTCCTCCACCCCAAGGGGGCGTCGATCTACAACGCGCTCATCGATTATGTGCGCGAGCTGCACGCCCGCTACGGCTACGGCGAGGTGATCACGCCGCAGATCCTGGACGTCGAGCTGTGGAAGACCTCGGGGCACTACGCCAACTATGGCGAGAACATGTTCTTCACCGAGGCGGACGAGCGGCAGATGGCGGTCAAGCCCATGAACTGCCCGACGCACTGCCTGATCTTCGCCACCCGGCTGCGCTCGTACCGCGACCTGCCGATCCGCTACGCGGACTTCGGCCGGCTGCATCGCTATGAGCGGAGCGGCGTCACCGCGGGCATGTTCCGGGTGCGCTCGTTCCAGCAGGACGACGCCCACATCTTCTGCACCGAGGAGCAGATCGAGAGCGAGGTGCTGGCGGCGGCGGCGATGATCCTGGAGATCTACCGCACCTTCGGCTTCGACGAGGTGCGCATCGAGCTGTCGACCCGGCCGGCGAAGCGGATCGGCGCCGACGAGGTGTGGGACCACGCCGAGGGAGCGCTGGCGCGGGCCCTGGAGAGCCGGGGCATCGACTACCAGGTCAACCCGGGCGACGGCGCCTTCTACGGCCCGAAGATCGACTTCCACGTCAAGGACGCCCTGGGGCGGAGCTGGCAGCTCGGCACCCTGCAGCTCGACTACCAGATGCCGCAGCGCTTCGGCCTGGCCTATGTGGCGCCGGACGGTGCCGAGCGCCAGCCGGTGATGATCCACCGCGCCATGCTAGGATCTGTCGAGCGCTTCCTGGCGATCCTGATCGAGCAGACGGCTGGCGCCTTCCCGCTCTGGCTGGCGCCGGTGCAGGCCGTGGTGCTCCCCGTCTCCGAGAAGTTCGCCGGGTACGGCGAGGCGGTGCGCGCCCGGCTGGCCGCCACCGGGGTACGGGTGGACCTCGACGACCGCAACGAGAAGCTGGGCTACCGCATCCGCGAGGCGCAGCTCCAGAAGGTGCCCTACATGCTGGTGGTGGGCGCCCGCGAGGCCGAGGAGGGCACGGTCTCGGTGCGGCGGCGCACCGGCGAGGAGTTGGGCGCCATGGAAGTCGATGATTTCCTGGCGCGGGTCCGCGACCTCGCGGCGGCTCGCAGCCGGGAGCTTTGAACACTGGAGATGAGGAGAACCGTTCTGGAACAACGACACGGGCGCAAGCCCGACGCTCTCAGGAGGTGAGCTAGACATCGACAAGGCAACGCGGATCAACGAGCGCATCCGGGTACGGGAGGTGCGCTTGGTCGACGCCGACGGATCGCAGGCCGGCATCGTGCCGGTGGAGGACGCGCTGCGGCGGGCCCAGGAGCAGGGCCTGGACCTGGTGGAGGTGGCGCCGACGGCCAAGCCGCCGGTCTGCCGCATCATGGACTTCGGCAAGTTCCTCTACCAGCAGAAGAAGAAGGCCCACGAGTCGAAAAAGAAGCAGAAGATCATCCACGTCAAAGAAGTCAAGTTCCGGCCCAACATCGACGAGCACGACTACGATTTCAAGCTCAAGAACGCCATCCGCTTCCTCGAGGAGGGGGACAAGGTCAAGGCCACCGTCCAGTTCCGGGGCCGCGAGATGGCGCGCCAGGACCTCGGCCACAAGCTGCTCAAGCGGTTTCAGGAGGACCTGGGAGAGCGAGGGGTGCTAGAATCGTCGCCTGAAATGGCCGGCAACCGGATGCACGTCATCTTCGGTCCGCCGCGCCACGGAGGCGCCAAGAAGGCGACCTCCTGACCCGCAGGGGTCCGGGAATACGGAGCCTGGGAGGGAATGGCCCCTCCCCAGGTCGATTTTTGTCACGAAAGGAGCCGCCCTTGCCGAAGCAGAAGACGCACAAGGGGGCCGCGAAGCGTTTCAAGGTCACGGGCACGGGCAAGGTGACGCGTCACCACTCGATGCACAGCCATATCCTGACCAAGAAGACCACCAAGCGGAAGCGCAACCTGCGCAAGTCCACGGAGGTCTCGCCCGCTTTCGCCGGCACTCTCAAAGAGATGCTGCACCAGTAGACCAACCTTCAACGACGGCGGCCGGAGGGACGGACCTGCCCCCCGGAGGCCGCGGCTCCCGGCGATCGCCGCTGCGCGGGGCCACTGACCGCTCCCCCTCCTCTGAAAGGCGCGGAGCAGAAACGAGGTTCGAGAGATGGCACGTGTCAAGCGCGGCAACAAGCGCGTCCAGAAACGGAAGAAGATCTTAAAGCTCGCCAGCGGCTACTACGGCACCAAGTCGAAGAGCCACCGCATCGCCAAGCAGGCTGTCGACAAGTCGCTCGGCTACGCCTACCGCGACCGGCGCCAGAAGAAGCGCGACATCCGCAGCCTGTGGATCGTGCGGATCAACGCCGCTGCCCGGCTGCACGGGCTCTCCTACAGCCGCCTGATCGCCGGCTTGAAGGCCGCCGGCTCGCTGCTCGACCGCAAGGTGCTGGCCGACATGGCCGTGGCGGATCCCGCGGGATTTGCGGGCGTCGCCGAGCTGGCGAAGCAGGCGCTCGGGACCGAGGCCGGCAATCCCGCCCCCGCGCCCGCGGAGTCGTAGCGTGAGCGCCGCCGGCGGCGAGGCCCAGGCGGTCGCAGCCTCCGCCCTGGATGCTCGGGCCGAGGAGTTCGAGCGCGCCTGCGCGGCCGTCCGCGACCGCGCGGCCTGGGACGCCCTGCGCGTCCAGTGGGTCGGCCGCAAGCAGGGCATCCTGCGTGCGCTGCTCGACGACATCAAGAAGGTCGAGCCGGCCGGCCGCCGGGCCTACGGCGAGGCCGTCAACCGCCTGAAGGAGCGGGTCGAGAGCCGTCTGGCCGAGCTGGACGAGGCCCTCGCCACCCGCGAGCGGGAGGCGGTCCGCCGCGCCGCCGCCGTGGACGTGACCCTGCCGGGCCGGCGGCCCGGCCTGGGGAGCGTCCATCCGGTGTCGCTGGTCATCCGCGAGATGGAGGAGATCTTCGCCGAGATGGGCTACAGCGTGGCCGAGGGGCCCGAGGTCGAGGACGACTACCACAACTTCGGCGCTCTCAATTTCCCCGCGGACCACCCGGCGCGCGACACGCAGGACACGTTCTTCCTGGAGAACGGGTTGCTGCTGCGCACCCATACGTCGCCGGTGCAGATCCGCACCATGCTGGCGAGGAAGCCCCCCATCCGGGTGATCTGCCCCGGCCGCGTGTTCCGCAACGACAACGACCTGCGGCACTCGCCCATGTTCCACCAGGTCGAGGGCCTGGCGGTCGCCGAGGGGATCACCGTCGGCCACCTCAAGGGGACCCTCCTCGCCTTCATGCGGCGACTCTTCGCGCCGGACGTGGAGATCCGCCTGCGGCCGAGCTTCTTCCCTTTCACCGAGCCCTCGGCCGAGATGGACGTCACCTGCCAGAACTGCAAGGGCAGGGGGTGCGAGGTCTGCTCCGGCACCGGCTGGATGGAGATCCTCGGCTGCGGCATGGTCGACCCCAGAGTGCTCGCCGGGTGCGGCATCGACCCGGACGTCTACTCCGGCTTCGCCTTCGGCATGGGGGTCGACCGGGTGGCCATGAACCGCTACGGCATCCCCAACATCCGCCTGCTGTTCGACAACGACGAGCGGCTGCTGCGGCAGGTGCGCGGCTGATGGAGTTCTCCGCGAGCTGGCTCGCCGAGTACGTTGACCTCCCCTCCGACCCGCGGGAGCTGGCCCGGCGCCTGACCGCCGCCGGTCTCAATGTAGAGGGGCTGTCGGCCCATGGGGACGACACGGTGCTCGACGTCGAGGTCACCACCAACCGGCCCGACTGCATGAACCACGTCGGGCTGGCGCGGGAGGTCTCGGTGCTCTACGGCCGGCCGCTGCGCCGCCCTGAAGCTTCGCTGGCCGAGGGCGCCGAGCGCATCGAGGATGCCGCCCACGTCCTGGTCGAGGACTCCGAGGGGTGCCCCCGGTACGCGGCCCGGGTCGTCTGCGGCGTCCGGGTCGGCCCCAGCCCCGAGTGGCTGCGCGAGCGCCTGGAGTCGATCGGCCAGCGGCCCATCAACAACGTGGTGGACGTGACCAACTTCGTCCTCTGGGAGCTGGGCCAGCCGCTCCACGCCTTCGACCTTGAGAAGCTCGCCGGGAGCACGATCGTGGTGCGTCGGGCGCGGGCGGGCGAGCGGCTCGTCACCCTCGACGGCCAGGAGCGCCAGCTCGGTCCCGACATGCTGGTGATCGCCGACGCCGACAAGCCGGTCGCTCTCGCCGGCGTCATGGGCGGGCTGGAGAGCGAGGTCACGGATTCGACCCGCGACATCCTCATCGAGAGCGCCCACTTCGACCGCCGCGCCGTGCGGATCACGGCCCGGCGCCTCGGCCTGCACACGGACGCCAAGCACCGCTTCGAGCGGGGGACCGACCCGGAGGTCTGCGCCGCGGCGGCGAGCCGCGCCGCGGCCCTGATCGCCGAGCTGGCGGGTGGCACGGTCCTGGCCGGCGTCCTCGACGTTCGGGACGAGGGGCGGGACTGGTCCCGCCGCGGCCGGCTGGACCTCGCGAAGCTCGACGCCTTTGCGGGAGTCGACATCCCGGCCGCCGACGCCGAGCGCTGGCTCACCGGGCTCGGCTTCGGCGTGGAGAGGAACGGCGGCCGGGTGTGGAACGTCACCGTCCCCTCCTGGCGGTACTTCGACTTCGAGCCGCGGTCTGAACCGCCGCACGAGGTCTATCCGCAGGACCTCTATGAAGAGGTGTTGCGGATCCACGGCTACGACGCCATCCCCGCGGCCCTGCCGGCCATTCCGGGCGCGGACGCGCCGCGACCCGAGAACCAGGTCCGCCGCGAGCGCATCCGCCGGCTGCTCGCCGCGGCCGGCTACGCCGAGGCGATCACCTTCGCCTTCCTCGATCCGGCGGCCGACGCCGCCTTCCCGAGCCTGCGGCCGGAGGCGAAGCCGATCCGCCTGGCCAACGCGCTCTCCGAGCAGTACTCCGTGCTGCGCCGCTCGCTGGTGGCGAACCTCGTCGAGACCGCGCGCTTCAACCAGCGCCGGGGCCTGGCCGCCGTGCGGACGTTCGAGATCGCCACCGTCTTCTTCGACCACCCGGGCGCCGAGCTGCCGGACCAGCCCGAGCACGTCGGGCTGGTCTGCGGCGGCCGCCTCGGCGATCCCTGGGAGCGGGAGGTCGATCTCGACCTCTTTGACCTCAAGGGAGCGGTCGAGGCCCTGGCCGACGCCTTCTGCGTGCGGCTGGAGGTCCGGCCGGCGGAGCTGCCGGGGCTTCTGGCCGGCAACTCGGCCGAGATGCTGCGCGGCGGCCGGGTGGTGGGCTTCCTGGGCCGGGTCGAGGCCGAGGAGGGCTATCCCCTCTATGTGGCCGAGATCGAGACCGAGGCGTTCGCCGGGGGCGACGTGAGCCTGGAGGTCACCCTGCCGTCGCGCTTCCCTGGGATCTCGGCCGATTTCACGCTCACCCACGCCCTCGAGACCCTCTGGGCCGAGATCGACCGCGCCATCGCCGAGCGGCGGCCGGCCGACCTCGTCTCCTGGAAGCTCAAGAACCGCTACCGCGGGCCGGGAGTGCCTGAGGGGGCGGTCAACACCACGATCGCGTTCCACTACAACGCGCGCGAGCGCTCGCTGACCCAGGAAGAGGTCAACGACCGCCAGACGGCTCTCAACCAGGAGCTCGAGCGCCGCTTTGGCTGGAGGGGGTAGCTGCCGTGGAGACCGAATGGCTGGGCAATCTGGAGACCCGGGTCCGCGAGGCCGCCGAGCGCCTGGGGGAGCTACGCGAGGAGAACCGCACCCTGCGGCGGAAGATCAAGGACCTGGAGACCCGGGTCTCGACCCTCTCGATTCCGCCCGCCGAGCCCCCCGAAGCCGCCACGGACGCGGATGAGGAGCTCGCAGCCCTGCGCGCCCGCGTCCGCGATCTGGAGGAAGACCTCGCCGCCGCCGAGACCGAGCGGGCCGAAGCCGCCGCGGCGGCCCGGAGCCTGGAGATCGAGCGCGAGGAGGTGCGGCGAAGGGTGGAAGGGCTGGTCGAGCGGCTGGAGGGGCTGGCGGGAGGGTAGGACCGTCCGGGCGGCGCCTCAATCCTTCCTCCGCAGCTCCTCGATCTTCCGCTCCCGCTCGTCCTCGATGCGGCGGCGCTCGCGGACGTACTCTTCTTCCTCTTCCTGCCGCTTGGCGGGCTCGTAGATCGTCTTCACCCGGTTCTTGTGGAGGATCTCCAGTTCGGCGAGCTTGGCCTCGGCCTTGCGGCGCGCCTCGGCGATCTTCTCGCGCAGCTCGTCGCTGAAGCTCTCTTCCCGCGGCCGCTCGATGCCCTGCTTCTCCAGCCGCTCGAGCGCCAGCTCGTAGGCTGACTTCATCCCCGAGGCCTTGTCCTTGTCTGCCATGGGGAGTAAGGATAGCATCGGGCCGGCCGCCCGCGCCAAAGTGGCATATCGGGGCCTGTCCCCGGGCGCAGAAACGCCGCGGATCTCCCTCAATTTTCGACGTTTGCTCCGCTTTGCCCCGCGGCATCCGTTTTGCTGAGGCCCGCGGGCCGACAAGGGCACGTCCGAGGAGGCTGCATGATCGAAGCGCAGAACCTGAGCCGCCGCTACGGCGATTTCACGGCCGTGGACGGCATCTCCTTCTCCGTCAAGGAAGGGGAGATCCTGGGGATGCTGGGCCCCAACGGCGCGGGCAAGACGACCACCATCCGCATGATCACCGGCTTCCTGCCGCCGACCAGCGGCAAGGTGACCGTGGCCGGCAAGGACCTGTTCGAGTCCCCCCGCGAGGCGCGGCGGCAGTTGGGCTACCTGCCGGAGAACGTTTCGCTCTACCCTGAGATGCGGGTGAGCGAGTACCTCGCCTACCGCGCGCGGCTGGAGGGGCTCTCCCGCGCCGAGGCGCGCGAGGCCATCCCGGTGGCCATCGAGCGGAGCCTCCTCGGCGAGGTGCGGGACCAGATCATCGCCACCCTTTCCAAGGGCTACCGCCAGCGCGTGGGACTCGCCACCGCCATCCTGCACAACCCGCGCGTCCTGGTACTCGACGAGCCCACGGTCGGCCTCGACCCCAAGCAGATCATCGCCATCCGCGAGCTGATTCGCCGGCTCGGCCGCGAGCACACGCTGCTGCTCTCCACCCACATCCTGCCCGAGGTCGAGCTGCTCTGCGACCGGGTGGTGATCATCGACCGCGGCCGCATTGTGGCCGAAGGGACACCCGAGAGCCTCCGCGAGAGCTCGACCGGCAATCCCGCCGTCCGCGTCGTCCTCAAGGGCGCTCCCGCGGACGCCGCCGAGACGCTCGGGCAGATCCCTGGCATCGTGGGAGTCTCCCCCGCCAACGGCGACGGCGCGTGGCGGCTGGAGTGCGAGCGCGGCGCCGATCCTCGCGAGGAGGTGTTCCGGGCCGCGGTGGAGCGCGGCTGGGTGCTGCTGGAACTCGCCCGCGAGCACGGCGCCACGCTAGAGGACATCTTCGTGCGCCTGACGACGCACGACGCGGCCGAGGGGCAGGAGACCGGCGAGCCCGCCCCCGAGGCGCCACAGGAGGTGGCCTCATGAGCGGGATCCTGGCGACGTTCCGCCGCGAGCTGCGGGCGTACTTCTTCTCGCCGCTCGCCTACGTGGTGCTGTTCTTCTTTCTGGCGGTCAACGGCATCATCTTCATCTACCTGGTGGGCCAGCTGAACGATCCCCGCTCGGCGGGCGGGCCGCCGCTCGGCTACTTCTTCCGGGCGAGCTGGCTGATGCTGCTCCTCCTGGGGCCGGTCCTGACTATGCGTCTGGTGAGTGAGGAGCTGCGCTCGGGATCGATCGAGGTGCTGATGACCGCGCCGGTCACCGAGGGGCAGGTGGTCGCCGGCAAGTTCCTGGCCGCGCTCGCCTTCTACGGCTTCCTCTGGCTTCCCACGGTGCTGTACGGCGCCATGATCTCCGTCTACGAGGCGGTGGACTGGGGACCGATCGGCGCCGGGTACCTGGGGATCCTGCTGATCGGCTCGCTGTTCCTCGCCATCGGCATCTTCGCCTCGGCCATGACCCGCAGCCAGCTCCTGGCGGCGATGATGACCGCGGCCCTGCTCTTCCTGCTGTTCCTCCTCGGCGTCTTCGAGGAGCTGATGAACAACGACGTGGCGAAGAAGGCCCTCGGCCACGTCAGCATCTGGAACCATATCGACGAGTTCGCCAACGGCATCGTCGATACCCGGCGGCTGGTCTTCTATCTCTCCGGGACCCTCTTCTTCCTCTTCCTGGCCAGCCGGGCGCTCGAAGACAAGAAGTGGAGGTGAGCCGCATGGCCGAGGTCAACCGCCGCCAGCTCGTGAGGACAGGGACGCTGTCGGCCGGCGTGCTGCTGCTCGCCGCCCTGCTCGTCATCGTCAACTATTTCGGCTGGAAGTACTACAAGCGCTTCGACTGGACCGGCAGCCAGCTCTACAGCCTGTCGGAGAAGACGCAGAACGTGCTCAAGGGGCTGAAGAGGGACGTGGAGTTCATCGTCTTCCTCTCCCCCGAGCAGGCCGAGCTCTACCAGCCCACGACCGAGCTGCTGTCGCGCTACGGCGCCGCCTCGCGGCGGGTGCGGGTGCGGATCGTCGACGCCGCGAAGAACCCGATCGAAGCCCAGCAGCTCGTCCAGAAATACGGCGTCACCACGACCGGCGTGGTGGTGGCGAGCGGCAACGACAAGCGGGTGATCGACAGCAACGATCTGGCCGAGCTGGACTTCCGTTCCGTTCAAGCCACCGGTCAGCCGCAGATGACGGGCTTCAAGGGCGAGCAGCTCTTCACCAGCGCCATCCTGCAGCTCTCCGAGGGGCGCAAGCCCAAGATCCTGTTTACCACCGGCCATGGCGAGCGCTCGCTCGACGATCAGGGGCCGCGCGGCCTGGCCGGCGCCCAGCAGATCCTCGGGCGCGACAACTTCGAGCTTTCGGAGTGGGCTTCCCTCGGCAAGCCCGCCGTGCCGCCGGGCACCGACCTGCTGGTCATTGCCGGTCCCACGGGCAGCTTCGTCCAGCCCGAGCTGGACGCCTTCTCGGCCTATCTCAACGACGGCGGGCGGATGCTGGTGCTGCTCGACCCCACCCTGGGGCCGGCCGCCGGCTCCGGGCTGGTGAGCACCGGGCTCGAAGGGTGGCTCGCCCGCTACGGGATCAAGGCGGGGCAGGATATCGTGGTGGACCCCACCAACCCACTGCCGTTCTTCGGACCGGAGACGATCTTCGCCAAGGACTACGGCGACCACCCCGTCACCAAGGCGCTGGCCGAGGGGAACCTCTCCGTGCTGTTGAGCGTGGTCCGCTCGGTGGGCCAGAGGAGCGCGCCGGGCGTCAAGGTCACCGATTTGATCCGCACCTCGCCCGAGGGCTGGGGCGAGACGAACCTCGCCAGACTGGACCAGGTCGGCCGTGACGCGAGCGACCTCGCCGGGCCGGTGGCGATCGGGGCCGTGGCCGAGAGCGGCTCGACCGCTCCGGGCAAGCGGCCGATGCGGCTGGCCGTGTTCGGCGACTCCGACTTCGCGGCCAACCAGCTCCTGCAGGCCAACGTCCCCAACGCGGTGCTGCTGTCGAACGCCCTCAACTGGCTGGTGGAGCGCGAGGCCCTGTTGGGCATCCCGCCGAAGAAGACCGAGCAGGTGAAGCTCACGCTGACCCGCGACGAGATCCGGGCGATCTATCTGCTGGCTGCGGTCCTGCCCATCCTGTCGGTGATCCTGGGCGGCGTGGTGTTCGTCCGCCGCAGGAGGTAGGAGGCGATGAAGCCCCGCACCCTGCTGGTCCTGCTGGTCCTCGTCTTGGGGCTCGGCGCCTTCATCTGGTTCTACGAGCGCAAGCTTCCCTCCAGCGAGGAGCGGGCCGAGCTCGAGAAAAAGGTGTTCTCCCTTGAGAAAGGTGACGTGACCGCGGTGACGATCGACTCCTCGAAGGGCCGGGTGCGACTGGAGCGGGCCGAGCCTCCCAAACCCGCGAAGAAAGAGAAGAAGGAAGGGGAGGGGGAGAGCGCGGAGGTGGAGCCCGCGGCCGAGTGGCGGATCTCGAGGCCGATCGCCGCCCGGGCGGACACTTTCGCCGTGGACCGGCTGCTCGACGCGGTCGCCTCGCTGGAGAAGAGCCGCACCCTGGACGAGGTGAATCCCAGGAACGTGGGGCTCGACAAGCCCCGCGCCACCGTGCGGCTGGCGACGAAAGACGGCGAGAAGGTCCTCCGGCTCGGCGCCGAGGTCCCCACGGGCGGCTCGCTCATCGCCGGTCTGGAGGGGGAGAAGGGCGCCTACGTGGTGAGCGACACGATCCTCGCCGAGATCGAGAAGGAGCCGGGCGAGTGGCGGGACCGCCTGATGTTCCGGGGCGACCGCGAGGCCGTCCAGCGCATCGCCCTGACCGGCGCCCCGGGCGGTCCGGTCGTGCTCGTGCGCCGGCCGAACGGGTTCTGGATCGAGCGGCCCCTCCCCGACCGGGCCGACCGTGACCTGGTGGACGGCCTGCTCTCCGACCTGACCGGCCTCACGGCGGAGCGGTTCCTCGATGGCTCCCATCCGGCGGCGGAGCTGGGGCTCGCCCCGCCGCGGGAAACCATCGAGGTGGTCTTCCAGGGGGTCACGCCGCCGGTGCGGATCGACCTGGGCGCGCCGGTGACCGGCGAGGCGGTGCCGGAGGGGCAGGCCAGCGGCGAGCTGGCGTACGCCCGCGTGGGGGACACCGTCTTCGAGGTCCGCACCCGTCTGGCCGAGTCCGCCCGGCGCGCGCCGGCCGATTGGCGGGCCGTCCAGCTCTCCGCTTTCGAGGTGCACGACATCGAGTCGGCCACGGTGCGGGACGACCGCACCTCCCTGAGCCTCACCCGCGCCGGCACCGACTGGAAGCGCGGGGACACGACCATCTCCTACCTGCCGGTGAGCGATCTGCTGTTCGCGGTGACCGGCGCCCGCGCCGACCGTCTCCTGACGCCGCAGGAGTCCCAGTCGAGGCACGCCGGGCTCGCCAAGCCGGCGCTCACCTTCGAGCTGCGCTCCAAGGACGCGGGCAGCGAGACGCTGATCCTCTATCCGCCGGCCGGCGAAGGAGTGCCGGCCAGGGCGAGCGGCCGGCAGACCGTCCTGCTGCTGCCGGCGGACACGCTGAAGCAGATCCAGGAGAAGCTGCAGGCGGTGCGGGCGGCGAAGCCGGTGACGGCGGAGAAGAAGTAGGCGGCCTGTCCCCGTCCCCCAGCCCGTTAGGGCGATTCTCCGTAGCCCAGGGCGTGTGCCCTGGGCTACGGAAAGCCGCCCTGGCGGGTTCGGGAGGACGGAGCTACAGGCCGGTCGACTCAGGTCCGTCCGGCGGTTCCGGCTCCTCCGGCTGGTCCCGCTCGAAGCGCTGTCGTCTTCCGGGGAACCGGCGGCCGGGAGGGCCTTCGCGCCGCCTGCGCTCCTCCCAGAGACGCTGGCGCATGCGCCGCTCCTCCATTATCCGCTGACGCATCTCCTGGACGGGGCGCTGGGGCCGCTGCTGATCGCCCTGTCCGAGCCCCGGTCCGCCGAGCCCGGCTCCGGGGTTGGGCACTCGCAGCCGGCCGATCAGCGCCAGGTACTTTCGCTCCTGCTCCGGATCGAGCAGCTCCCGGGTGGCCAGGATGTTCTTGACCAGGGAGCGCTCCAGGGCCAGGTAGATCCGCGCCGACTCGTTCAGCAACCGGTCCACCTGCTGGCGGTCCGGCTCGGGACGGGTCATCTCGCGCCGGATCTCGCGGTGCACCTCGCCGAGCTGCAGGCGCAGCCGGCTCGTCTCCTGATAGAGGTTCCACTGGATATTCAGGAACTTCCGCCGCTCCTCCCCCTCGAGCCCCAGGCGGTCGGCGAGCTTGGGGAGCCGGGGAAGGGGATCGACGCCGGCAGTGGCGAGCTCTGGCTTCGGGCCTCCCCGGGACTCGGGCGGCGGCCCGGCGCGGCGCGCAGCAATGGCCGCGAGGAGCCCCAAGTTGAGCCCCATCGAGAGGAGGAGCGCAATGATCAACCACCAGCGCCTCACGGCCGGGCCTCCGCTTCCGTGCCTGCGGTGGCGTCCTCCACCAAGCTCCAGTAGCTTCCGGCGAGGCTGAAGTCCTCCTCGACCGGAGCGGATGCCGAGGCGGAGACCGCGGCGACGTTCGCCTGGGGAGCCGGCCAGCTCCGGCCGACTCCGATCCCGAGCGCCGCGCCGGCGATCAGGGCCGTGGCCGCCGTGGCCCGTACCCAGCCGGGCGCCGCCGACCAGGGGAACGATCCGGGAGCGGGCTGGCCGCGCACGTGCGCCATCACCCGCCCCGTGAACCCGGGAGGTAGCGGCGAGGCCGGAGGGAGGGAAAGGCCCCGCCAGGTCTGCTCCAGCCGGCGATAGGCTGCCGCCAGCTCGGGCTCGCTGCCCAAGCGGTCCCGCAACGCGCGGGCCTCCTCGGCCGGCAGCTCGCCGTGCAGGAGCCGCATCAGATCGTGTTCGGTGCCGCGTGTCATTGTCTTCCCTCGCGCATTGAAACCCTCGAACCTTCAGCTTCTTGCGCCGCCTCGATCCGTCGCATGGCCCGGAAGAGCCGGCTCTCCACCGCGCCCTCCGTGATCTCCAAGACCTCGGCAGCCTGCTTGTAGGAGAGGCCCTCGAACCGCACCAGCACGAGCACCGCCCGCTGATTCTCCGGCAATTGTCCGATGGCGCGCCGCGTCGCCTGCCAGCGGCGGCGGGCTTCCAGGACGGCGGCGGGATCGGCGGCTCCGTCGGGCGGATCGAAGGCGGGGGCGTCCCGGTCCTCCGGGTCCTCCCAGCGCAGGAACCGCACCAGCCTGCGCCGCCGCAGGCGGTTCAGACAGTGGTTGACCGCGATGCGATAGAGCCAGGTGTAGACCTGGCCCTGGGGGCGGACCTCTCCCGCCTTGCGATAGGCCTTGAGGAAGACCTCCTGGGCGGCATCGCGGGCTTCCTCTGCGTCGCCCAGCAGGCGCTCGCAGAGCCGGAGCAGCCGCTCCTGGTGGCTCTCGACCACGCAGGCGAACGAATCCGCGTTGCCGGCGGCCACCCGCGCGAGCGCTTCCCAACCGGGATCGTCGGCCGCCGCCGTCACGGAATCGGTCGCCACCTCGTCTCCTGGAACCCGCGGGGGGAGGAAATCCTGCGGGAGGGCCCGGGGGTCAGGAGAGAGTCGCGCGCCGTCGGAGCCGGCGCAGGCAGGCGCGGCGGAGCGTCGCGAGCAGCCAGATCTCGTGGCTGTCGCTCAGGTCCCAGCGGTAGATCGTCAGGAGCAGGATCTCGCGCAGGAGGCGCTCCGCCTCCCTTTCGCTCAGATGGAACCGCGCGAGGAGCGCGTCGATCTCGATGCCCAGTGCGGCAATCAGGGCCGTGGCCGGCTCATTGGAGGAGGCGTCGGGGGGCTCAGGCCCTGGATCAGGCGACACGGACGCGGCTCTCGGCGGCCTCGTGCATCGTCTCCGGGTCGTACTCGTAGATCAGTGAGCGGACCGTCTTCTCGGGGGCGAGGGCGATCCCCTCCTCGTAGCCCCACATGTCGATCGTCTCCCACGGGCAGTAGCGGGCGCAGAGCTGACAGCCGATGCAGCGCTCCAGGTCCACCTCCACCAGCTTCATGAAATCCGGGTGCTCGGGGCCGGGGACGATCTCGATACAGTCCACAGGGCAGAAGGAGATGCAGGCCTCGCAGCCCGTGCAGCCGGTCTGGTCGATCACCGCGAGCTGCTTCGGCGCCTTGGCGCGCGGCGGCTTGTCGATCTCGATCTTCTTGGGGTAGGGGAAGGCTTCGGGCATAGTCGTTGGGCTCCTAGATCACCCGTACTCTACCAGAACGGCGGGGGACCTTCTATTTTGCAATCCAGTGAAACTTCTGGAATGATCTCGCAGGTTCAATCCGCGATCAGTTCACCTTAACCCAGGAGAGAGCTTCCCATGAAGAAGAAAATCCAAAAACTCACTCTCAACCGCGAGACCGTCCGCCTTCTCTCACCGGATCAGCTCCGACATGCCCTCGCTGGAGTTTTTTTCACCCAGTTCTGCACTCGGGCAGAGGCGTGCTCAGCGACCGCCTGCGACTCCTATTGTGCCTCAAACTGCGAGTACACAGATCCCGGATGGGGCTGCTGAGGACCTGGAACCTCGCTGGAGACTCCGGCGGGGGTTCTTCCTCGGGCTGTCAAGGATCTGGCTCGTGACAAAATCCCGCTCGTGATCCTCGACCGCGTCGTCCGGTTCCTCACTGCTCCCGGCGCCGAGCGCTTCGAAGACCTGGCTCTCGCCGCCTTTGCCTGGCAGTTCGAGCGGATCGAGCCGTACCGCCGGCTGTGCGAGCGGCGGGGCGCCACTCCAGCGACGGTCAAGGACTGGCGGCAGGTGCCGACCGTGCCGGCCGCCGCCTTCAAGACGATGACCCTGGCCGCCGAGCCCGCCGGGGAGATCTTCCGCAGCAGCGGCACGACAGGCGAGCAGCGGAGCGTCCACCACCAGCCATTCCCGGATCTCTACCGTCGGGTGATCGACGCCTCCTTCCCGCATTTCTGCCTGCCGTACACCGGCCCCAGCGGGCGGCTGCCGATCCTCTCACTGATCCCCACGCGGGAGCAGCTCCCGGACTCCAGTCTCTCCTTCATGGCCGATCACATCCTTGCCCGCCATGGCGACCCGGAGAGTGCCACGGCCTTCGGGCCGCGCGGCGTCGAGGCGACCAAGGCGCGGTCGTGGGCGGCGGCCCGGCAGCGCGAGGGACATCCCGCCCTGGTGCTCGCCACCGCCTTCGCGCTCGCCCAGTGGCTGGACGCGCTGGAGCGGCAGGACCTGCGCTTCCGCCTGCCGGCGGGCTCGGCCATCTTCGAGACCGGCGGCTTCAAGGGACGGACGACCGAGCTGACCCGCGAGGACCTCCTCGCGCGCGTGCAGACCTGGCTCGGCGTGCCGCCCACCTCCGTGGTCCGGGAGTACGGCATGACCGAGCTGACCAGCCAGTGCTACACGCGAGCGCTGCTCGGAGGCGATCCCGACCTGTTCGTGGCCCCGCACTGGGTGAGGGTCCGCCTGCTCGATCCCGAGACGCTGGAGGAGGCCCCCGCCGGCACTCCTGGCCTGATTGCCATCTTCGACCTCGCCAACCTCGGCTCGGCGGTGCACCTGTTGACAGAGGACCTCGGAGTGGCTGAGGGAGAGGGATTCCGCCTCCTCGGCCGCGCCGCCGGAGCGGAGCTGCGGGGGTGCTCGTTGGTGGTGGAGGAGCTGCGGGGGGGTTAGAACGAACCGGCTGCCTGCCACAGCCCCAGCAGGTTCCCCTCCGGATCGCGGAAGCGCGCGAAGCGGCCCATCGTCCCGACGGGCGCCGCCGGCAGGTCGATCCGGCCGCCGGCTCGGACGATCCGCTCCAGGCAGTCCTCAAGATCGGCGCCGGAGACGTGGATGACGAGGAGCGGATGGCCCAGGCCGTCCGCCGGCATCAGACCGCCGTTGATTCCCTCCCTGTCACCCTCGCCAGCCGAGCCGCGGACCTTGAAATAGGGATGTCCTTCCCAGGCGAGGGGCTCGATGCGCCAGCCGAAGACCTCGCGGTAGAAGCGGGCGGCCCGCTCCAGGTCGCGGGCGGGGATCTCGAAGTGGCTGACGGTCGCTCGCAAGCGGTTCCTTCCGGGTCTCTCGCATCATAATCCTCTGAGATGCTGCGCGACGCTCTCCTCCCCGCACCCCTGGCGCGTTCCCGCGAGCCAAGCTTCCGGCGGGTGGAGCGCCCCGCGCGGTACCTTGCGGCGCGTTGGACCCTGGAGGTCCTCGGCAAGGTGGTGACGGCGCTCCGCGAGGGAGCGGCGGCGCTGCGGGAGATCCCGCCGGAGGACCTGCTCGCCGCCTGGGGGGATACGGTCGCGACCTTCCTGCGTCCGAGCTCGCTGGAGCGCCGGTCCCTCGATCCGCCCCTGGCCCGTCTCTGCGGGCTGTCCCGCGAGGGGCTGAAGGCCGGTCTCGAGGCGGTGCTGGGCGGGGTACGGCGCGAGCCGGCGGCGGCGCTCCTGGCCCGCGCCCGGCCGGCGCCGGCGGACGCCGGACCGGTGCTGGCGGTCCTCGCCTCGAACCTGCCGGCGCTCGCCGTCCAACCCCTGCTGCCGACCCTGCTGGTGCGGCGACCGGTGCTGCTCAAGTCTCCCTCGGCCGAGCCGCTCTTCGCGCCGGCCTTCCTGGCGGCTCTGGTCCGGCGGGAGCCGCGCCTGGCGAACGCCGTGGCCGCCGCGGCCTGGCCCGGGGGCGAGGAAGAGTTGGAGGAGCCCGTCCTGAAAGGAGTTGGGACGGTGCTCGCCTATGGGGAACGGGAGGCGCTGGACGATCTGGAGCGGCGGGCGCCGGGGAAGGTGATCGGGTACGGACCCCAAACCAGCCTGGCGGTGATCGGAGCGGAGGTGGATCCGCGCGAGGCGGCCGAAGGGCTGGCGCGGGATATCGCGCTCTTCGATCAGCGGGGGTGCCTGTCCGTGGCGGCCGTCTATGCGGCG